>NZ_JBIVTF010000011.1:0-146860 GCF_044756605.1 Paenarthrobacter sp. NPDC091711 | reverse complement strand
ACGAACTCAACGACAGACCCCGCCAACGATTCGACTTCTGCACCCCCAATGAGATGATCAGAACCTTCCTGTTGCGATAACCGCTAGAAACCGCCTGCTCAGAACGGCCTGATCTGCTACTCAGTTGGGTACGCGGGTTAGCCCTTCACCACGTCAAGCTCGACGACGGCCCAGGACAATGCGGGCAGCGTCAGGCGCAGTTCGGAGCCAGTGGCCTTCACACCTTCCAGAGCAGTCAGGCCAACGCGGCCCGGCTGTTCCTGGGTGTTGATGGTCAAACGGTCGCCACCCTCGGGGATCTCCAGGACTTCGGCGCGGAGCACTTGGCGGGCGTCGAAACCACGCAAGGCAACCTCGACGTCGGCGGCTTCTTCCAGCCCGCGGTTGGCGAAGAACAGTGCCACCCGGCCTGTTTCTTCATTCCAGGTTGCGCTGACGTCCACCAAGTCGGTGTCTCCAAAGCGGCTATTCGAGTACTTGTCTGAGTCCACCGAGAGCCGCAGGATCTGGCCCTTGGCGAGTTCGGCCATGCGCGCGAACGGGTGGAAAATGGTCTGCTTCCACGCCGGGCCGTTCTCCTCCGACAAGATGGGCGCAATGACGTTGACCAGCTGCGCCTGGTTGGCGATTTTCACTCGGTCACCGTGGCGGAGCAGCGAGTTGAGCAGCGTCCCCACCACCACGGCATCGGTGACGTTGTACTTGTCCTCGATCACGCGGGGGTGCTCGCGCCATCCGGCCTTGGCCACGTTGTGCGGCTGGTCCTCGGTGTCCAGGCCGCGCTGGTACCAAACGTTCCACTCGTCGAAGGACAGGTTGATGTGCTTCTTGTGCTTGCCCTTGGCCCGGACGGCATCCGCGGTGGCGATCACTGACTCGATGAAGTAGTCGGTGTCGACGGCGGACGCCAGGAAGCTGCCGACGTCGCCGTCGTGCTCCTGGTAGTAGGCGTGGAGGGATACGTAGTCCACTTCGTCGTAGGTGTGGGTGAGGACGGTCTGCTCCCACGCGCCGAACGTCGGCATCGAGGAGCTGGAACTGCCGCAGGCCACCAATTCCAGCGTGGGGTCAACGAACCGCATGGCCTTGGCGGCTTCCTGTGCCAGGCGTCCGTATTCGTCGGCGGTTTTGTGGCCGATCTGCCACGGCCCGTCCAGCTCGTTGCCCAGGCACCAAAGCTTGATGTTGAACGGGTCCTTGTGGCCGTTCTTGGCGCGGAGGTCTGAAAGGTAGGTTCCGCCGGGGTGGTTGGCGTACTCCACGATCTCGCGGGCAGCGTCCACTCCCCTGGTGCCCAGGTTGATGGCCTCCATGATTTCCGTGCCGGCCTGCTTGGACCAGTCCACAAACTCGTGCAGGCCAAAGGCATTGGTCTCCACGGTGTGCCAGGCCCCGTCCAAGCGGCGCGGCCGGTCTTCCACGGGGCCAATCCCGTCTTCCCAGTTGTAGCCGGAGACGAAGTTGCCGCCGGGGTACCGGATCACGGTGGCGCCGAGTTCTTTGACGAGCTTCATGACGTCCCGCCGGAAACCGTTCTCGTCGGCCTCCGGGTGCCCGGGTTCGTAGATGCCGGTGTAAACACAGCGGCCCATATGCTCCACGAAGGAGCCGAAGAGTCGTCGGGGTACCTCGCCAATGGTGAAGTCGCGGTCGAGGGTGATGCGTGCGCGGGACATGTATCTCCTTGGTTGTGTATCGAAACTGTTGTTGAAATTTGGTGCCGGTCAGGTTCCGGCGAGTCCCGTCGTCGCCACGCCTTTGATGATCTGGCGCTGGAAGAACAGGAAGACGACAATCAGCGGCAGTGCCGCAAGCAGGGCGGACGCCATGTTCTGCGCGTACTGGATGCCGTAGGCGCTCTTGATGGTCTGCAATCCGACCGGGAGTGTCAGCAGGTTGCCATCGTTGGTGGCGATGAACGGCCAGAGGAAGTTGTTCCACGCACCGATGAACACGAAGATCGCGACGGCGGCCAGGATGGGCCGGGACAACGGCAGGATGATTTGGGTGAAGATCCGCAAGCGGCTGGCACCGTCCATCACGGCGGCTTCCTCGAGTTCACGCGGGATCTGGTCGAAGAACTTCTTCAGCACGAACACCATGGCCGGGTGGATGACCTGCGGCAGGATGATGGCCCACGAGGTATCGATCAGGTTCAGCGCCAGCATTTGGTAGAACAGCGGAATGATCAGCACGGGCGGCGGGATGATGATGGACGCGATGATCACCGTCATCAGCACCTTCTTGCCCTTGAAGTCGATCCTGGAGAGCGCGTACGCAACCAGTGCCGAAATCACCAGCGTGATGGCCGTGATGGCTGCCGAGGTGTAGAGCGAGTTCCACGTCCAGAGCGGGATGTTGCCGTCCTGGAACACTTTGACGAACGCTTCCGGTGTGAAGCCCGACGGCGGCAGCCAGGTGACGTCCGGAGCCGCGGCATCCGTCTCGGTCTTGAAGGCGGTGGCCGTGGCCCAGGCGAACGGGATCAGCCAGAGCACAGCGATGAAGGCAGCGACGACGATGGCTGCGATCCTGCCGACCGTCAGCTTCTTGCGCGGTTGGCGGATCTTGAGGCTATCTGCTGTGGTGGCATGTGGTGCGGGACGGGTCAAGGTAGGGATTGCCATGGTTATGCACTCCTGCGGCGGGTGATGACGAACTGCATGACCGAGATGACCACGATCAGTCCGAAGAAGATGTAGGAGATGGCTGCCGAGTAACCCAGCCGGTAACCGGTGAACCCGGTTTCAAAGATGTACTGGACCACGGGCCGGGTGGATCCACCGGGGCCACCTGCGGTCATCTGGTACACCTGATCGAAGATCTTCAAGGACGCCAGGATCTGCAGCAGCACGATCATGACGGTGGTGGGGGTGAGCTGCGGCAGGGTGATGGAGAAGAACTGCCGCCAGGCGCCAGCGCCATCGAGAGATGCCGCCTCATAGTGCTGGGCCGGAATGTTCTGCATCGCGGCCAGGTAGAGCAGGAAGTTGAAGCCCACGGTCCACCAGAGCGTGGCGATGACGATCGCCCACATGGCCACGTTGGGATCATTGAGCCAGGCGACCCTGGGGAGGCCGATTCCTGTCAGGAACTCATTGATCAGGCCAAGCTGAGGGTTGTACATCCAGGTGAAGAACAAGGAAACCACCGTGGAGGCCAGCAAGTACGGCGCAAAGTAGGACAGGCGCCACAGCCACTGGGCCGGCAGCCCGATATTGAGCAGCGCGGCCATGACCAACGCGACGAGGACCAGCGGGACCGTGCTGATCACCGTGAAGTAGAGGGTGTTGCCCAGGGAACGCCACATATCGGCGTCGGCCAGGGCTTCGGCATAGTTCGCGAAGCCGATCAGGCTGTCGTTTGCGCCGGTGAGGGACTTGCCCGTGAGGCTCATGTAGAACCCATAAACAATGGGCCACACCAGGAAAACAAGGAAGAAGACAAGGAACGGGGCGGCGAATCCCCAGCCGCTCAGGTTACTGCGGGTGCGGCTGGTGCTTTTGCGGAGAGTCTCCGGCCTGGGCCGGGACAGCGTAGAGGTACTCATTCAAGAACTCCTTTGGTCGCTCGGTACAAGGGCCGGTTAGACCGGGTTGGGACGGGAGAGGAGGGTGTTGGTGCGTTGTTCGAAGGCATCCCATCCTGCAGCTGCCTTGTCCCGTCCCAAGAGGACGTTCTGGACGTTCTCCGCGAAGTAGGTTTGCCAGTCCGAGCCCGAACCGCTGAACCAGGATTCGGGATCGTAGGCGATGATGTCCGCCGCGTTGGCGTAATGAATCTGGGGCGTGAGGTCGCGGTAGGCCTGTGACTGGACCACGGGCTGGTATCCGGGGATGTGTCCTGCCTCAGCCCAGGACAACGATCCTTTGAGGACATCGGTGACGAACTTGTAGACGTCCCTGCGTTTGTCCTCGTTCAGCGTCAGTTGGCGCGGGAGGACAAAGGAGTGAGAGTCCGCATAGGAGGCGGGTGTCCCGTAGAGCGTGGGAATGGTGGCCGCATCAACGGGGATTCCGGCCTTCTTCATGGTGGGCAGTTCCCACACGCCGCTGAACAGCATGCCCGATCCGCCGCGGGCAAACTCCGCGATGCCCGTACTGATATCCCCGGCCTGGGCGGCGATGGTGTCATCAAAGAGTGAGGCCATGAACTCCAGCGACTCAATGGCTGCTTCCCGGTCCACCTTCATGGGCTGTCCCGGCGTCAGTTCCATGTCAACACCGTGCTGCTTGTACAGGGTGTAGAACAGGCGCCACATTTGTGAACCGCTGCCGAGGTACCCGAAGGAGAGTCCGTGGGCCTTGGTGACCTTCTGCATTTCCAAGGCCATGGCTTTGAACTCTTCCGGCGAGCTGACGTCCTGGAGCTGACCGTTGGCAGCCAATACGCCCGCTTTTCCTGCGATGTCCGTGTTGTAGAACATAACGAACGGGTGCGAGTCCAGTGCGATGGAGAAAACCTTGCCGTTGTGCTGGCTCTTCTCCCAGATCCTGGGGGCAAAGTCCGCAGCGGTGACTCCGTTTTCCGCCAGCAAATCAAGGTCCCACGGCTCGATGAGCCCTCCCGGCGCGTACCCGGGGACCCGGCTGGCGTGCATGATGGCCACCTCGGGCGGGCGTCCTCCCGCCGATGCCATGGCCAGCTTGGTGTAGTACGGCGGGCCCCAGGCGAGCACCGTGGGGTGCACCTTGAATCCGGGGTTGGCCTGGTTGGCTGCGTTGATCATGGCCTGCATCTTGATGCCATCGCCGCCGGACAGGAGGTGCCAAAAATCAATATCCTGCACGGAGGCTGCCTGCGCGGCGCCTCCGCAGCCGGTGAGGCCTGCGGCCAGGAGTCCTCCTCCAAGGAGGGCTGATCCTGTCATTAACTGTCTCCGGGACAACTGTTTCCCGGTCAAAGATTCAAACTGCTTCACCCGTCACTCCTTTGGATGGGTCCGCTGAAAGGTCACTGCTGTGTTGCTCAAAATCCGGCTCCGGCGCGTCCCCGCTCTCGGGTAAAGGTTGGCCCGGGGGTGACGCAGGTCTCACATTACATCGATGTAATAGGCAGGGCAAGAGAAAATTGTTAGCGCACACAATTTAGTGGACGGCTCTCGTTTCAGGCCTTGCTGCTGTCCCGCTCCACAATGGAATAGGCGACTTCAACCAGTCGTTGCTCATGCGAGCGATCGGACATACGTTCCGTCAGGAGTCGAAGGGCTTCGGTGGCAATAGCCCGTTTGTCGAAGGACACCGTGGTGAGGGAAGGCACCGCATAGCGTCCGTCAATGACGTCGTCGAAGCCCGCCACAGCGATGTCGTCCGGAACCCGCACACCCCTTTTCCACAGCGTGTTCAAGGCGCCAAGGGCCATGGAGTCGGTAAAACAAAACAGTGCCTCGGGCAAAGGGTTGGCGTCCAAATACTCCCCCAGTGACGCCGCCGCCGAAGCGGGCGTCCAACTGTCGCAGGAAATCAGCAACGACTCGTCCTTGGCGATTCCAAGCTCCTGGAGGGCAGCCTCATAGCCGCCTGTCCGCTGGATGGCCGTGGCAGATTGCCTTCCCCGGTTGACGCCCAAAACGGCGATTCGTCGGCGTCCGGGCCTGGCCAAAGCAAGCGTCATGTCCCGCGCCGCGGCGAAGCTGTCCACGAAGACGCGGTCCGCCAGTTGCTGTGTGACTTCGCCCAGGAGAACCACCGGGGGCAGCGCGACACCCACCTGAACGGCACTCTCCTTGAGCACCACGGGGTTGAGAATCAGTCCGTCGATCAAGTTGGCCCGCGCGCGCGTCATCAACTCGTGCTCACGGTGCGGGTCAGAGCCGGTTTCTTCAATCTGCACACTGAAACCCTGCGCGTGGGCTACCTCCACAATGCTCTGGGCAAGCTCTGCAGAGAAAGGAGTAGCCAGGTCAGGCAGTGCCAATCCAATAACCCCTGATCGCCCGTTCCGTAGACCGCGCGCCGAGAGGTTAGGGACGTAGTCCAGTTCCGCCATGGCCTGCTCAACCCTGAGCCGCGTAGGCGCAGCTACCGGCACAACGCCGTTCATCACATTGGAAACCGTTTTGGGCGAGACCCCGGCACGGCGCGCTACGTCTTTGACCGTTGCGCGCAAGACGCCCCCTAGCTGCAGTGTTGACCGGCCCTGCGGATGACCGGTTTTCCTTGATGCTACGCGAGTTTTAGTCCACATCACGCCCTCACAGACCCCACTTAAGGGCGTCAGCTGTACAGAAACTCGCGATACTTGGTGACAGATCGCGGTAAAGTGTCTGTATGCCAAGGATCACGGCCGCCACGAATGCTGCCCAACGCGCCGAGACCCAACGTCGGATTCTGACCGCTTTTGGAGAGCTCCTCTTCACCCACGGTCTACCCGGCCTCACCATGACGGACGTCGCCCGCCACGCCGGCGTGGGACGGACCGCGGTCTACAACTACTACGCGGACATGGAGCAACTGCTCATCGCGTATGCCTTGGATGAGACCGAGCGCTTCATTGTTGACCTCCGCGATTCGCTGGCCGCCCTGGAAAACCCGGTGGACCGCCTGGCCCTCTACGTCCGCGCCCAGGTGGAAGATCTCAGCCGACGCCACCTGCCCCCGGGCCCGGCCATGGCAGCCGTTCTCTCCCCGGGGTCCTTCGCCAAGCTCGCCGACCATGTGGGCGACCTCAACGTCCTGCTTCAGGACATCCTCCAGGACGGCGTCCACCAGGGCTACCTGCCGGACGTCGACGTCGCGCAGTTGGCGCGGCTCATTCTCGGAACGCTCTCAGCCAGCGCCGCGCGCCGCAACCGAACGCCCGACGGCGGGACTCCCCCGCCGTCGCCGTCCTCCGACGTCGAGCATCACTCAGCCGTCGAGCGCCACACGGCGCAAACGGTGCGCTTCATTCAGCTGGGCGCTGGTGCCAGGTTCGACGACGACGGCCGGCCTTTGCGGTTGGAAGAGCCGGCCCACGACGCGCTGGCTGGCTAACTACTGCCCTGCAGGAAGCGTCGGAATGATGGGCCATTTGGAGTTATCCGCAATCCGCAGATCCTCCCGCGGGCACTGCAGTGTTCCCGGTGTCTGGTCCACCAGTTGTGGTTCCACCAAGCCTTCGAAACCCGGCGTCAGGATGACGTCCACGGATTCGTCCTCGCGGTTGTCCTCGAAGTAGTCCGTTCCGGCAAGGTTCCGTTGGATGTTGAACGCCGCGGCCTGGCCTTTGACGCCTGAGACCACCACGCCAATGCCCGAATAGGCGGTATCGCTGTTGTCCACCGAGGCCACTTTGTAGCCACGGGCTGTGAACTGGTCTGCTACCGTACCGGCCAACCCTCCACGTGAGGTGGCGTTGAAGACGTTGAGCGTCACGGCCTCGTTCGGTACGTAGTCGAACGTGGTGGCGGGGCACAGGCTTGTTGGAGCTTTGCTGGCGATTGCGCTGGGAACCTTGACCACGCCATTCATAATCGCCCAGGCACCCACGGCACCGGCAGCTATGACGCCCACCAGCAGGACAAGGACGATTCCATGGAACAGCCTCCGCCGGAAGCGGCCTTTGTGCGCTTGCTCGTCCTCGGCGAAGGTTGCCCGAAGCTCGGGGCCGGTGACCACCCGGTGTCCGTGGAGCTGCGTCACATCTTTGGGACGCCTGCTCTTGCTAGCCATCGATCACCAATACACGTGCGTGAATGGCTGTCCTCTGGTGGAGTGCCGTGCGGACGGCCCGGTGAAGTCCGTCCTCGAGGTACAGGACCCCTTGATACTGGACTACGTGCGGGAACAAATCACCGAAGAAGGTTGAGTCCTCAGCCAACAGTGCCTCCAAATCCAGGGTCCGTTTGGTGGTAACGAGTTCATCGAGGCGGACAGGGCGCGGGGGCAGGGCAGCCCAGTCCCGCGGCGCAGAGTATCCATGGTCAGGGTACGGGCGTCCCTCGCCCACAGCTTTGAAGATCACCCTGCAAGCCTATGGAAGATGCTGCGCTAACGGAACTTGTGACCCGCGGCACAAGCATGTTGTAGCCAAAAGGTGACTAACCTTCGCACGGCGTCACAGACGTCATAGCTGTGTTGGGAAGCACCGGGGCTGACAGAATGGGGTCATGACTCAACCGCTCCAAGGTACTCACCGGACCGCTGCCCGCGCCACGCCCGCGCTGGCGCTGCTGCTGGACGTCGATGGTCCCATCGCCAGCCCTGTGACGCGCGACGTCAAGCCGGACATCATTGCGGACCTGGTGGCCTTGGCATCGGCCGGCATCCCGGTCATCTTCAATACGGGCCGCTCGGATGCGTTCATCAGCGAGCAGGTCATGGAGCCCATGATTGCGGCAGGCATGCCCGCAGACACCGTGATTCACGCTATTTGCGAGAAGGGCGCTGTCTGGTTCAGCTACACAGCCGAAGGCCCGGGACCCATCCATGTGGACCACGAGCTCGCCGTGCCAAAAGCCTACGGGGACGATATCCGCCGGCTTGTTGCCGAGGATTACTCCGCACACATGTTCTTCGATGAGACCAAGCGCGCCATGGTTTCCGTGGAGCAGCATGTGGACGTGGCCAGCGAGGATTACCTGGGCGAGCAGAAACTCTTCGACGCCGATGCCCTGGCGATCATGGGACGCCACGGTCTCAACGCCGCCATCCTGGATCATCACGCACCGGAGTCCGATGACACCGCCGATTACCGCCTGGACCCCACCATCATCTCCACGGACATCGAATCCGTGCGCCTGGGCAAGGACCTTGGCGCCAGCCGGGCCGTTGAACTCCTGGCAGCCCAAGGCATCACCCCGCTCGCCTGGCGGACTGTGGGTGATTCCCGTACGGACTACGCCATGGCAGACTGGCTTCACCACAACGATCACCAGGTGAAGCACGTGGACGTCCGGCCGGCAGATGGCGTACCGGTGAAGCCTTACATCATCTTGACGGCAGCCGACCTTGAATTGGCCGATGACGTGATCCACGACGACGCCGGCGGCGCATTCCTCCGCAGCTGGCGCGACGCCCTTTCAATCTAGGTTCCAGCGCAACAGAGTTTTAGAGTCTTAGAGTTTTAGAGCAACGCACCCCAACGATCCCGGAGATACAGCCATCACGCAAGCACAGGTCGATCCGATTTACCACGGCAGCCCGTCCGTCGAAGAGGACACGATTGCTGAGGCGATCTCGCCTGCCGTCGTCGCGCATCTTAGGCACAGGTCCGACGTCGTCCGTCACCGCGGGCGGTACGCCCTGGTTAACGATGACCTGACCCCGCAACAGGCCATGGTGTCCGATCTCCTGGCCGTCCGGGCCGCTTTGGACGCTGCGGGTATCGATTTCATCCTGGTGCGCGGAAATGATGAGCGGCCCGTTGTTGCCGTTGACTGGGAGTCCCGCAAGGATGTCCGGGAGGCCCTGGTGTCGGCATTCCGGAACGAGCCCTTCTACTCCATGACGGTGGACGCCAAGAAGAAGACTTCGGTGCTGGTGGCGGACGGCGAGCTGTCGGCAAACCGGAAGGCCCGGATCTTCCGCTTGTACCGTCCGCGCGTCGAGATCGGCGGCGGCCTCTGGTACGGCCCGGCTTTGGGTGTGCAGCTTGAGCTGTGGAGGTTCGAGGGCGATCATCTGGAACTCCCGGTGGAGAATTCCTTGACCCGCCGCACCATGTTGCGTCAGGACGCGGTGCGCGGCACGGTTCAACGGCACGGCCTGTCATGGCCCACCATCGAGAACATGTTCGCCGATCATGCCAGCGACATCGATTTCGACATCGACATCGTTTTCTCGTGGGTGGATGGCAGCGACCCCGAGTACATCGCCAGGCGACGCGCCCAGCAGGCAGAAACTGTCCTTGGCGAAGGCGACGACCACGAGGCCCGCTTCCGGCAGATCAACGAGCTGAAGTACGCGCTCCGATCCGTGCACATGTTCGCCCCGTGGGTCCGGCGGATCTTCATCGCCACCGATTCCCCCGCGCCCGAATGGTTGGCCGACCACCCGTCGGTAACCATCGTCCGGAGCGAGGAGTTCTTTGCTGACACCTCCGTGCTGCCCACCCACAATTCACAGGCCGTTGAGTGCCAGCTGCACCACATCAAGGACCTCTCGGAGCACTTCCTGTACTCCAACGACGACATGTTCTTTGGGCGCCCTGTGGGGCCGGACATGTTCTTCACGCCCGGTGGCATCACCAAGTTCATTGAGGCCGACACCCGAATCGGCCTGGGCGAGAACGACGCCGAACGCAGCGGTTTTGAGAACGCGGCCCGCGTGAACCGCAAGCTGCTGTGGGAGCGCTTCGGACGGATCACCACCCGGCACCTTGAGCACACCGCCGCACCCCTTCGCCGCAGCGTGGTGGCGCAGATGGAGAAGGAATTCCCGGCCGAATTCGCCAAGACCGCCGGCAGCCGGTTCCGGGCCGCGGACAACATCTCCGTGACCAACTCGTTCTACCACTACTACGCACTGCTCACCGGCCGCGCGGTCACGCAGACCAGCGCCAAGGTCAGGTATGTGGACTCAACCATGTGGGCCGGGCTGCACTATCTGCCCAAGCTCCTGGCAAAGCGCCACATGGATTTCTTCTGCCTCAATGACGGCAGCTTCCCCGAGGTCGAGGCAAACGAGCGCGCAGACCTCGTGACCGACTTCCTGGAGAAGTACTTCCCCGTTAAGGCGCCTTGGGAGAAGTAAAAGATCCGGGCGAAACAAGCGGAAGCGAAGAGGTGTGGGTGCCGGGCGAGGTGTGGGCCCCCACACGGGACTCGTGCGGAATGCGGATGCCGGCTTCGGCCAGCCGCCGCTGAACCTCGGCCGCGTCCACGGGCTCACCCACGGTGACGCCACCGGACATCGGCACCACCGAATGCACCATGGTGTGCTCGTAAACATGGATCATGTTGTACGACTGCGCTCCGTCACGCCCGCGCTGTCCGCCGGCGCGCACCGCCAAATCCTGGGTGTAACACGTAGCTGAGGCGACCGATACGGGGATGCCGGCGAAGCTCGCCGTCGTCGAGTAATGCAGGTGACCGCCCAGGATGGCGCGGACGTCAGTATTACGCACGACGGCGGCCAGTGCGGCTTGGCCGCGCAGCTCCACCAGGACGGCGAGGTCCTGCACGCACGGAACGGGCGGGTGGTGGAGGGCCAGGATGGTGCCGTCCGGGGCCGGGGTGGCCAGTTCATCGGCCAACCATTCCAGTTGTGATTCTGACAGTTCACCGTAGTGGTGTCCGGGGACTGTGGTGTCCAGGGTGATAATCCGGAGTCCGTTGACGAAGTAGCTGCGGTCCACGGGGTCCTGTGGCTTGCTGGCCGCAGAGGCGTCAGCAAAAGCCGAGCGGAAGTTTGCACGGTTGTCATGGTTGCCCATGGCCCAAATGGCCTTGGCACCCAGCGACGCACACAGGGGTTCGATCATCTCGCGGAGACGCTCGTAAGCTTCCAGCTCGCCTTTGTCCGCCAGATCTCCGGTGAAAATGATGGCCTCTGGCTTGATCCTTGAGGCGATGATTTGTTCGCAGATCTCATTGAGCCTGGCTGCGCTGTCAACCGAGCCGTGGAGTGTGCCCGGACCACCCACCAGGTGAAGATCGCTCAGGTGCAAAAGCACATGACCTGGTTTGGGGTATTCGGCCTCGATGAGCTCCATAGCTTCGCCTTAGCGTTTGGTGGGAGACGGCTTCTCCCGTGTCATTCCAGTAGTGCCAATCCAACCAGACAACAAGCCAACAACAGGCCAACATCCGGCGGAATGTTGGAAAATTACTTTTCCCTTTCTGATTCAGTGGCTTTGCGCCAGTGCTTCTTCCAATGCTTCTATCAGGTCTTCGGAGTCAGGCTCCACCGCGGATGGGAACCGGGCAACAAGTTCTCCCTCACGGTTGATGACGAACTTCTCGAAGTTCCACTTCACTTTGACGGGCTGCCCCTCAGCGTCCTGTGTCAGCTCCGCGAAGAGTGGGTGCTGCTCCTTGCCCAGGACGTTGGCTTTGCTGGTCAACGGGAAGGAAACACCGAAGTTCCGCTCGCAGAATTCTGCAATCTCGTGGTCCGCGCCGGGCTCCTGCCCGCCGAACTGGTTGCAGGGCACTCCCAGGATTTCCAGGCCTTGGCCACGGTACTTGCCGTACAGCTCCTCCAAGCCTGCGTACTGGCGCGTGAAGCCACATTCGGAAGCGACGTTTACCACCAGGACCGCTTTGCCCTCGAACCGCCCGAAGTCCGCTTCGGTGCCATCGTTGAAGGTGAGGGGAATGCTGTACAGGCTGGTCATGGGATTCGCTTCCTGACGACGTCGTCTGGCGGGATTGCCGCAGTCGAGCTTACGGGAGCTGGCTTGGGTAGTGAAACCTAGGGCGCCGGAAGGACGAGCGAGGAGAGCGGCACAAGCACACCATCAGGCCGCTGGACCAGGTCCGGGGCGATCAGGATGTATCCGGGCGGAAGGACTACTGCCGGCAGCGACGTCGGGAGGACTGCAGCTGGTGAGGGTGCCGGAGCCACGGGAGGAGCGGGAGCTACTGGAACAACGGCCTGGGTAACTACCGGCCCCGGCGCAACAGGGACTGGTGCTACAACCACCGGTGCCGGTTCCACAACTGCCGGCGCCACAACCGCAGGTGCAACAGGAGCAGGTGCAACAGGAGCAGGTGCAACAGGAGCGGGTTCCACCGCCGGCGCCACAGGAGTCTCCACAGCGGGGGCTGCCGGCGGAACCAGAGCCGATTGCAGCGTCGGCGCCAGCGGGGCCGTAGTCAACGCGGGCGGGACGGTGGTGGTCTCAGTCGGTGTTGGCGTTGCTGTGGTGGTCGGGGTTGGCGTCGGTGTCGGAGTAGCCGTCGCCGTCGGGGTGGCCGTCGCAGTAGCCGTCGGGGACGGCGATGGCGTCGTGGTCTGAACCGGCGTCGTGGTGGCAGGCGGGGTGGTCTGGGTGCCACCAGTGCTGCTCGGCGGGTTGGTCCCGGAGGGAGTAGAACCGGACGGAGTAGTGCCGGAAGGAGCTGCGGGCGGAACGGGAAGCGGCGCGTCGTGTTCGTCCTCGCCACCGATGACGGCCCGGGTGGTCCCGTCGGCCACCGGCACAGCCCACTGCGGCGTTGCCGAAGAACCGTTGCCGACTCCGGGCTGGTAGTTCACCATGGCGATGGTCTGCAGGGCGTCGACCTGCCGCATGGCCAGGTAGGTCCAGCCGTTGGGGTTGGTGTGCAGGCCGTTCACGATCGTCTCAAAGTGGAGGTGGCAGCCCGTGGACCAGCCGGTGGTCCCAACCTCTGCAATGACTTCGCCCACCCGCACCGATTGGCCTTGGGTGACGCCGATTGCCTGGAGGTGGTTGTAGGTGGTGACCAAGCCGTTGCCGTGCTCGATTTCAACCCGGTTGCCACCACCCCACACGTGCCAGCCGACGGCCCGCACCACACCGGCGTCGGCGGCGTACACGCGGGTGCCGCAGGCGGCTGCGTAGTCCTGACCCCAGTGGAATTCTCCGGCCAGGCCCGTCAAGGGGCTGTAACGGTACCCATAGGGGGAACTCGGGTTGAGAACTTCAAGCGGTGCGTACAGAGCTCCAGCCGGCGGGCGGGACATGCCTGCTGAGGCAACCGTCAGTCCTGTGGAGCCGTCTTTGCTGACAGTGCGAACCATGGCGCGGTCGAAGTAGACCATGGGCGTGCCGGCGACTTGCTGGGGTGGTTCCAGAGTGGGGTCGATGACCAGGGTTTCGGCTTCCGGCGGCACCAAGGCGCCCAGGGCAGTCGGTTCCACTACGCCCTGCGCCAGTGCTCCGCCCACGGAACTGCTGGAGACAGCATTCAAGGGTTGGAAGCCAAAAGCGAAGAAAGCCAGGACGGCGAGGCTTCCGGCGATCAGAACGCGATGGAAGCCTACAGTGCGGATCAGTTGTACTGCCCGGTCTGATTCATGATGCTTGCCCACAAAACACTCCCCAAAGCCAGCGGCACCAAACCCCAGCCTGGCGTGCAAGCACCATTGTTGCGGGTATCACGGGAGAAATAAAGGCTTCCCGGGTGCCTTCTCCCGAAAGGTTGGCTCAGTTTTGGCTCAAGAATCTTGAGCTTTGTTTCAGGGGGCTAGGAGCCCAGGTTTTCCTTGAGCAGCGCACGGTGTTCGACGGCGGCATTGGCGTGGAGGGCGCGGCCCGCCTCAGTGAGTTCCAGGAAGAGGGATCGGCGATCGTCCACGCAGGTTTGGCGGGACACCAGACCTGCTTTTTCGAGCCGGTCCACCACCTTGGACACTGCACTCTGGGTCATGGGGGTGCGCTCCCCCAGGGCCTTCATCCGGCACGCAGACTCTTCGCTGTCAGCCACGAGGTCCAGGATTTCGAATTCGTTGAGGCCAATGTCGAACTTGGCTTCGAGGGCGCGGTCGATCGCTCCGGCGGTGCGGAAGTAGGAGTTCTGGATGCTGCGCCACTGCTCCACCAATTGGCGGTCGTGCAGTAGACGGTCACGCGTCGTTGCCATGCACTGATTCTAGTTCATGACGGCGTTAGAATCCACGTCATAAGATGACGCATAATATTCCTTGTCATTGAATGACGCGTCATGTACATTCGAATCCATGACATCACCCACCACCCTCAAAACCTCAACGGAGCCGCCTTTGGTATCAGCCGTCCGCTGGACGCGGGCCCAGTGGCTGCTGCTCATGGTTGTGTGCACCGTCCTGGCTTTGGACGGACTGGACGTCTCCATGGTCGGTGTTGCATTGCCTTCCATCGGACAGGAACTCAACCTCGGAACCGACTCCCTGCAGTGGATCGTCTCCGCCTACGTCCTCGGCTACGGGAGCCTCCTGCTCCTTGGTGGCCGCCTTGCGGACCTGTTGGGCCGCCGTCGAATCTTCCTTATCGCTTTGACCGTGTTTGCCGCGGCGTCCTTGCTCGGCGGGCTGGTTGACGACCCCGCCATCCTGATCGCCACGCGGTTCATCAAGGGCCTGGCCGCCGCGTTCACCGCGCCCACCGGCTTCTCCATCATCACCACCAACTTCGCCGAAGGCCGCGAGCGCAACAAGGCGTTGTCCATCTTCACCACGTTCGGCGCCAGCGGCTTCTCGCTGGGCCTGGTGGTGGGCGGCCTGATGACCAGCCTGAGCTGGCGTTGGACGTTCCTCGTCTCGGTGCCCATCGCCGTCGTTGTTGTCCTTCTGGGCATGAAGTTCATCCCCAAGGACAAGCCATCGGCGGAGAACAGCGGGCACGATCTTTGGGGAGCCGTGACGCTCGCACTGGGCATGCTTGGCCTCGTGTACACCTTGGTTTCAGCACCGGAACAGGGCTGGGGATCTGTGGCAACAATCGCCGGATTCGCAGTATCCATCGCCGTGCTGGCTGCCTTCGCGGTGATCGAGAACAAGGTCAAGCACCCCCTGATCCGTTTCAGCATCCTCAAGGAAGGCTGGGTGGCCAGGGCCAACCTCAGCGCGGTGGGGCTGTTCGGCTCCTACCTCAGTTTCCAGTTCATCGTCACCATGTACCTGCAGTCGGTGCTGGGCTGGACGCCGCTGGGGATGGCGTTGGCGCTGCTGCCGGCAGGTCTGTTGGTGGCTACCAGCGCACCGTTTGCAGACCGCCTCATTGAGAAGTTCGGCGCCACGCAGCTGATTCTGACCGGGCTCACGGCACTTGGCCTGGGGTACGTCCTGTTCCTCCGGGTGGGCACCACGCCCAATTACGTCCTGGACATCATGCCGTCGGTGGTCCTGCTGGGCATCGGTTTTGCGCTGGCCTTCCCGTCCATCAACGTCCAGGCGACTGCCGGGATCAAGGACTCGGAACAAGGTCTGGCTGCCGGTTTGATCCAGACCAGCACCCAGGTGGGAGCAGCCCTGGTCCTGGCGGTCACCACGGCCCTGGTCAGCGGACACGGTCAGGCCGCCGGAACCGTCAGCGCCCAAGCCATGCTGGAACAGTACCGTCCGGGCCTGATCCTGAGTGCCGCCGTCGCCATCGCCGCGCTGCTGGTGGCCGCCGCACCGAAACGGCGCCGCGTCCGGAGCTAGCCCCAGCTTTGGCTCCCCTGTACAGGGGAGCCAAAGCGAGGTCTCATGGGATCTATGAGGAATTACCTCACGGAGTACAGGCACGAGCTGCAGCGCACGTTCACAGGAACGTCGGGCACGCCTCCGGAGTGGGTGCCGCGCCTCGCCGAGGGGAACGACGCCGGTTATCACCTTCCGGGCTCGGCAGTCTGGGCGGTGCACGGGCATGTTGCCACCATCGTGGCCGGGATCAGGGTGCTGCTGATGCAGGCCCTCCATCCCGGCGCGCTGGCCGGCGTGTACGAGCACTCCGGCTTCCAGAAGGACCCGCTTGGCCGTCTGGCCAACACGGTCCGGTGGATCTTCACGGTGACGTATGGTTCCACGGAGGCCGCCGAAGCTGCGACGTCCCGTGTCCGCAAAATCCACGAGCGCGTCCGCGGGTCCTACGTGGCCGGCAACGGAGTGGTGCGGGAGTACGCCGCCAACGATCCCGAACTCCTCCGCTGGGTCCACGTCACCTACGCGGATTCCTTCATCACAGCCAACCGCATCTGGGGCAGACCCATCCCCGGCGGTCCCGATGCCTACGTTCGCGAGTGGGCGGCGGCCGGACGACTCATGGGAGTTGTCGACCCGCCGCTCACCGAGGCCCAGGTCCGTGACGAACTCGAGCAGTGGTACGCCTCCGGAATTCTCCGGGCCGACGAGCGGCTTGCCGAGACGGTGTCCTTTATCCGATACCCGCCCCTGAGCCCGCTCCTGAAGCCCGGTTACAGCATCCTGTTCGCGGCCGCCGTCGCGAGCCTTGAACCCAAGTACCGCGAGATGCTCGGCATCCGCCGCCCCGCGGTGGGTCCGGTTCCCTTGCCCGTCATCACCGCCGCCCGGGCAGTGCTGGGCATGGTCCGGTTTGCCCTGGGGTCCCACGGGCCAAGTGAGCAAGCCGCCCGGCAGCGGTTGCAAAGGCTGGGCTACGCGGAGGCTTAAAGCCGAAAGCCAACCCCTCCGCGCAAGTGAGTCTCGTCGAGGGGTTGGCTTTCAACCTTTTCGCACGTGCATTCCGCCGAGAGCTCACCGCTCGGCGGGAAGTGCTAGATCAGGTGGTCCGACAGGTTGTTCGGGGTGCCGAAGCGGTGTGCGGTGATGGACACGGCCTGCTCGCGGAGGAACGGCAGCATCTCGATCCGGCCGGCCTGGGTCACAGCACCGTGGTAGACCGCGACGTCCGGGCGGCCACCCATCGCTGCGCTCAGCGCGGCGAAGTCGCCACCGATCAGGCGGATCCGGCCGGCGTCGAACTTCGCTGCGCGGGCCAGCCACGCGGCGTCGTCCTCGATCCGGACGCTGACGCCCAGGTTCGCGAACACGCTCACCACGGCGTCGGGAAGCACGACGGCGGAGCTTACGGTGAGCTTGGAGCCCGCCACTGCACCGGCTGCTACGACGCGGAGCAGCTCAGCGAGTCGCTCGCCTTCGGAGAGACGGATGGTGACCGGGAGGGAGCGGTAGCGGAAGACGTTACGCTCAGCGGACAGAGCCGAAACATCCTTCGCGGTGCCGAACTCGGATTCCCATGCTGCTGCGTCGCTGAAGAGTGACTGCTGGAGCGTCTGAAGCTCCTCAGCCGTCACGTCAGCGGACTTGGCCGCCGCGAGGAGCTGCGCAGCCGGACCCTGAAGCATGGTGCCGCGCTTGGCCTTGGCCTCGGCGGGAAGCCAGCTGCCCAGGCCCACCAGGTAGTTCGGTCCACCGGCCTTGGTGCCGGCGCCAACGGCCGACTTCTTCCAGCCGCCGAACGGCTGGCGCTGGACGATCGCACCGGTAATGCCGCGGTTGACGTACAGGTTTCCGGCCTGGATGCTGTCCAGCCAGACGCCCATTTCAGCGGAGTCCAGGGAGTGCAGCCCGGCGGTGAGGCCGTACTCGATCTCGTTCTGGATGGCGATGGCTTCTTCAAGGGTTTCGGCGGTCATGACACCCAGCACCGGGCCGAAGAACTCGGTGAGGTGGAAGTAGGAGCCACGCTTGACGCCGGAGCGGATGCCCGGGGACCACAAGCGGCCGGTCTCGTCGAGGCGCTCGGGCTTAACCGCCCAGCTTTCGCCTTCGCCCAGGGTGGTGAGGGCGTTGAGGAGCTTGCCGTTGGCCGCTTCGATGATCGGCCCCATCTGCGTGGTGGCGTTCTCCGGGTAGCCGACGGTCAGCGACTGCGCGGCGTCGATCAGCTGGTTGTGGAAACGGGCGCTCTTGGCCACCGAACCCACCAGGATCACCAGTGAGGCAGCCGAGCACTTCTGGCCTGCGTGCCCGAATGCCGAATACACCACGTCCTTGGCGGCGAGGTCCAGGTCAGCACTCGGGGTGACGATGATGGCGTTCTTGCCGGACGTCTCCGCGAGCAGCGGCAGGTCCTGACGGAAGGAACGGAACAGCTCAGCGGTTTCGTAGCCACCGGTGAGGATGACCCGATCAACGCTCGGGTGCGAGACCAGCTGGGTGCCCAGTTCACGCTCTTCAAGCTGCACAAGTGCCAGCACTTCGCGGGGCACACCGGCCTCCCACAGCGCGTCCACCATCACGGAACCGGAGCGACGGGCCTGCTTTGCGGGCTTGATCACGACGGCGGAACCCGAGGCGAGCGCTGCGAGCGTCGAGCCTGCGGGGATCGCCACCGGGAAGTTCCACGGAGGGGTCACCACGGTGAGGTTGGCTGGGACGAACGTGGCGCCGTCGACCGTTTCCAGGTCCTTGGCGCGCTCGGCGTAGTAGTGAGCGAAGTCAATTGCTTCGCTGACCTCGGGGTCGCCCTGGTCGATGGTCTTGCCGGTCTCGGAAGCCATGACCTCGAGTAGCTCGGCGCGGCGGGCTTCGAGGACCTCGCCGGCGCGGTGCAGGATGGCTGCGCGCTCGGCTGCGGGGCGGGCGCCCCAGGCCTTGCCGTGGTCAACGGCGGTAGCGATGATCTGGTCCAGCTGCGCGGCGTCGGAGACCTTGGTGGACTCCACGATCTTGTTGCCAGCGGTGGACCCGGGGATGCGCTTGAGGATGTCGCGGCCCCATGCGCGGTTGGCCGGGAGAGCCGGGTCCGTGTCCGGGGTGTTGCTGAAGCCTTCCAGCGGAGCGGGCTCGGCGGGGAGACGGCGGTCCTGCTTGCGGTTGGGGCCCGGAACCTCGGATGTCATGCCGGCCAAGGAGTCCAGGAAGCGCTGCTGCTCGCGCTTGAACAAAGCTTCATTTTCGCTGAGTTCGAAGACGGCGGACATGAAGTTTTCCTGGCTGGCGCCCTCTTCGAGGCGGCGGATCAGGTAAGCGATGGCGACGTCGAACTCGCCCGGGTGGACCACGGGTGTGTAGAGCAGGAGGCTGCCAACGTCCTTGCGGACCGCGGTGGCCTGGCCCGTTGCCATGCCCAGGAGCATTTCGAACTCAATGCCCTTCGTGACGCCACGTTCCTTGGCGAGCAGCCAGGCGAAGGCGACGTCGAACAGGTTGTGGCCCGCGACGCCGATGCGAACAGCATCGATGTGCTCGGGGGTGAGGGCGTAGTTGATGACGTTCTTGTAGCTGGTATCGGAGTCCTGCTTGGTGCCCCATGTAGCCAGCGGCCAGTCGTGCAGGGATGCTTCAACCTGCTCCATGGGAAGGTTGGCGCCCTTGACCACGCGGACCTTGATGGGAGCGCCACCCTGGGCGCGGCGGGCAGACGCCCACTCCTGCAGTTCCTGCATGGCGCCGAGTGCGTCCGGAAGGTAGGCCTGAAGGACGATGCCCGCTTCGAGGTTCTTGAACTCGGGCATGTCCAGGATGCGCTTGAACACAGCGATGGTCATGCTGAGGTCCTTGTATTCCTCCATGTCCAAGTTGATGAACTTGGGCTTGGGGAAGGACGCTGCGAGGCGGTACAGCGGCGTGAGCTTCTCCACCACGTGATCGACGGCTTCGTCGAAGGCCCACGGGGAGTGCGGTGCAACAGTGGAGGATTCCTTGATGGAAACGTAGTCCACATCTTCGCGGGCGAGGAGCTTCAGAGTTCCATCGAGGCGGCGCTGGGCTTCGTGCTCGCCCAGAACGGCTTCGCCGAGGAGGTTCACGTTGAGGTGCACGCCGTCTTGGCGGATCTTGGCGATGGCCGGGCCGAGCTTGGCGTCCGTAGCGTCCACGATCAGGTGGCCCACCATCTCGCGGAGTACGCGGCGGGCGATCGGGATGACAACCTGCGGGACGATCGGAGCCATGACGCCGCCCACGCGGACAGCGCTGCGCATGTACCACGGGAGGAACTTGGGCACCTTGGGAGCGAGCTCTGCGAGCTTGCGGCCGGCGACCGACAGATCCTCGGGGCGGATGACGCCGTCGACGAATCCAACAGTGAAGTCCAGGCCGTTCGGGTCCTTCAGGACGCCGGCGAGGCGCTGAGCGGATACATCCACAGGGATTTTGCTGGCTTCAGTGAGCCAATGGCGGACCAAGGCGATGGCCTCCTGGGCCAAAGCTTCGAACTGCCCGGAGTCCTGGGTGCGCGGGGCGGTGGCATCCGGGAGTGTGCTGGTCATGGGAGCTCCTTATGGGACGGAGAAATTTGTTTGTTTCCATCAGTATGGATCTACAATCACGTTAGGAAAAGCGATCTTTTTTGACGAATATTCATTACTCATTCCGAATCTTTGGAGGCCGCCTTGCTGGACGTCCGCAGGCTGCGTTTGCTGCACGAATTGAAGATCCGTGGAACCCTCGCCGAGGTGGCCGACGCGATGCAGTACAGCCCCTCATCGGTGTCCCAGCAGCTCACCTTGCTGGAGAAGGAAGCGGGGGTGGAACTGCTGCGCAAAGCCGGGCGACGGGTTCAGCTGACCCCGCAGGCGGAAATTCTGGTGGCCCACACCGCAGCACTGCTGGAGACCTTGGAGCGTGCGGAAACTGAGCTCGCGGCATCGCTGTCGACTGTGACCGGAACGGTGCGGCTCGCCGTCTTCCAATCCGCAGCGTTGGCCCTGTTGCCCGACTTCCTCAGCATCATGCGGCAGGAGTACCCCGAGGTGCGGGTGGAAATGACCCAGCGTGAACCCGAGACCGCCCTCTACGAAACGTGGGCCCGGGACTTCGACCTTGTGGTGGCCGAGCAGTACCCCGGCCACGCGGCTCCGCACTACAGCGGCCTGGACCGCGTCATCCTCACCAGCGACGCCATCCGCCTGGCCACTCCCCCAGTGGGACTCGGGGGCGAAGCCGTGTCTTCCCTCGCGGACACCGCCTCAATGCCGTGGGTCATGGAACCCCGGGGCGCCGCTTCCCGGCACTGGGCCGAGCAGGCATGCCGCTCGGCAGGCTTCGAACCAGATGTACGTTACGAAACTGCCGATCTTCAGGCCCAGATCCGGCTCATTGAATCCGGGAACGCCGTGGCCCTCATGCCGGACCTCGTATGGACCGGGCGGAGCCGCACGGTCCAACTCCTGGACCTTCCCGGCCTTCCGGAGCGGACCGTGTTTACTGCCACCAGGACCGCTGGCCGGATCCACCCAGCCATCCTGGCCTGCCGGGAAGTGTTGGAACGGGTGGCGGCCGCCCATGGTCAGGGTGGGTTGCTGCCTGCTGCCAACTAACCCACCAGCCGAGCAGAGTCATGAAACAAATGGTGCGCATGGCACCGTCCGCGCCTGATGCCGGTGACCGCAACGCCCGGTCCCTGTTGAGGGCAAAGAAAAAGGCTCCTGGACCCATAGGATCCAGGAGCCTTCCCGGCGGAGAATGGGGGATTTGAACCCCCGAGGGCGTTAACCCAACACGCGTTCCAGGCGTGCGCCATAGGCCGCTAGGCGAATTCTCCTTGCTTCCGATTCGAAAGCAGATACTACTGTACCTGAGAATTTCGGCATCGTGTAATCGGGCTAATTTGCCCCTCCCAGGCGGCCTCGAAGAATCGTGCTTAACGGAAAAATGGACGCCCCCAACGCGCCCATTCTTGCGGTACATCGTTGAGCTGCCGGGTCCGGCCCCTCGCTCCCAGGCCCCGCAGCTCACAATCTTGAGATTGCCCCAATCGGTGTACATACCCATGGTCCGCTGAGGTGGGGTGATTTGCAATGGTTGAGACCTGTTTGTAGCCGAAGTTTATTGACAGGATGTGCGCATGACACAGCTGCACGCCCTGGTGGTTTACGTTCCTGAGACGCACATCGAAGAGGTCCTCGTTGCCATGGGCGATGCTGGCGCCGGGAGGATAGGCGACTACTCCCACTGCGCCTTTACTTCACCGGGCACCGGTCGCTTCACGCCGCTGCCCGGAGCGCGACCCCTTGTTGGTGAGGTGGGGATTGAGGAGCAAGTGTCCGAAATACGCGTTGAGTGCGTGGTCGAGGAGGACAGGCTCGACGGCGTTGTGCAGGCTCTGCGGGTCGCGCACCCTTACGAGGAGCCGGCTTTCATGACGTGGCAGGTGAATGGGTGGCGGTAACCCGGATCAGGACGCGGGCTTGCCACAGACGGCCAAGAAGCTTCCGCTTTTCATTGAGGTTAAAAGAAAAACTCCGGGTCCACTTACGTGGAATAACCGAAGCTTCCAATTCGTGGCCACAAGTAACATGTAACAGCGGTCAACAAGGGCTTGCGTGCATCACTCTACCGGTTAGGAAACCTCATTGACAACCACAAGTGACACGTGGATTGAGGACTGGCTCAGCGCGGGCCGCTTTGCGACGTACCTCAAGGCTGCAGGCGGATCACGCACGCGGGCGCTGGAGCTTTATGAGTGGAATGCACGCCTAAGTGCGGCCTTCCTCAGGGATATCAGCCACTTGGAGGTCGGGCTAAGAAACGCATGTGATCGCCACCTGCAGGTCGCCATCGTCGGCTCTGACTCCCATTGGACGGACCAAGCCACTTTGACGCGGCTATTTCCGGTCGCATCACGGTTTGACAAAGCCAAAGGCAGGCGCATCGATGTCAATAAGAACCCCAGAGACAAGGTTGAACGCGCCAGAGAGGCCGTGACGGCGGCGCCGAGCGTCGCTTTCCCGTCTCCGACGCCACTTCCAGGCAAGACCGTTGCTGAACTCATGTTTGGATTCTGGACCTTCCTGTTTGCCGACGGTCACGAAAAGACTCTGTGGGTCCCCTACCTTCACAAGGCGTTCCCTCCCGGTACGGATCGCAGCAAGCTGAGCCAAACTCTGACCGCTATCAGAGAGTTTCGGAACCGTATTGCTCATCACGAAAACATCCTTAAGGGCTCGGAGATTGAACGCCGGCGAATCGTCAGCGCGACACAGATGCTCTCACCAGAAGCCGCAGCACACTGCCAAGGCACAAGCGAAGTATCAGCCATCCTGGCCAACCGGCCATAGGCGTTCAAGAGAAGCCGCCCCGCGTGACGAGTCCAAGCAGAACACGCGACCAACCACCCGCCGTCGAGCCTTATCCACAGCCCTTTGAGCCGATTCGAACCCCAACCCAAGTTCGGGTAAGCTTGTCGACGGCCCCTCATGTGGCGTCATCCTGTTGAACTCCCCCAGGACCGGAAGGTAGCAAGGGTAGATGGGCTCTGGCGGGTGCATGAGGGGTCACTTACTTTAACTGTCAGTCCCTATAGGTAGGTTTCACTTGTGACTGTTACAACTGCCCTGTATCGAAGGTACCGCCCGGACTCTTTCGCGGACGTTATCGGGCAGGAACACGTCACGGAGCCGCTGATGACGGCGCTCCGCAAGAACCGCGTGAACCACGCCTACCTCTTCTCCGGCCCCCGCGGTTGTGGCAAGACCACCTCGGCGCGCATCTTGGCTCGCTGCCTGAATTGCGCGGAAGGTCCCACCGACACCCCCTGCGGCAAGTGCCCCAGTTGCATTGAACTGGCGCGCGGTGGCTCCGGCTCGCTGGACGTCATCGAAATCGACGCCGCCAGCCACGGTGGCGTTGACGACGCCCGCGATCTCCGTGAACGCGCAACCTTTGCCCCGGTCCGGGACCGCTACAAAATCTTCATCATTGACGAGGCCCACATGGTCACGTCGGCTGGCTTCAACGCGCTTCTGAAAATCGTCGAAGAGCCGCCGGAACACATCAAGTTCATCTTCGCCACCACGGAGCCGGACAAGGTCATCGGAACCATCCGCTCCCGCACGCACCACTACCCCTTCCGGTTGGTGCCGCCCGAGCCGCTGATGCAGTACCTCGAGCTCCTTTGCCAGCAGGAGAACGTTCCGGTAGCTCCTGGCGTGCTCTCACTCGTCATCCGCGCGGGTGGCGGTTCCGTGAGGGACACCCTGTCTGTCCTTGACCAGCTCATGGCCGGCGCCGGCCCCAACGGCTTGGATTACGAGCTTGCTGTCGCGCTGCTTGGCTACACGCACGCTTCCTTGCTGGACGACATCGTGGACGCTGTGGCCGCTGCCGACGCTGCCACCGTGTTCCGCGCAGTGGACCGCGTCATCCAGACCGGACATGATCCTCGTCGTTTCGTCGAAGACCTCTTGGAACGCTTCCGCGACCTCATCATCGTCCAGGCGATGCCGGAGAGCGCCCATGCCATCCTCCGCGGCATGCCAGCAGACCAGATTGCCCGCATGCGGAACCAGGCCACCAATCTGGGCGCAGCCGAGCTGTCCCGGGCAGCGGATGTCACCAACACCGCCCTCACGGAGATGACTGGCGCCACGTCGCCGCGCCTTCACCTTGAGCTGCTGTGTGCCCGCATCCTCCTGCCCAGCGCTGAGCAGACCGAGCGAGGCATCGCTGCCCGCATCGACCGCGTGGAACGTCGCCTGAATTACACGGGCGACGGCGGCGCACCGGCTGTCGCTGCTGGCGCGCCTGCCGCTGCGGCTAGTACACCCACCACGCCTCCGGTTCCAGATCCAGCACGGGCACCGGCACCAGCACCGGCTCCAGCGGAGACTCCAGCCCCGACGGCGCGCCCGGTTTCGCAGCAAGCACCCGTTGCAGTGCCAGCAGCGCCGGAGCAGTCCACGCCCGAGCAGTCCTCTGCTGAGCAGTCCCCCGCTGAGCCGTCCACGCCCCCGTCGGCCGCTCAACCGTCCGCTGACGCCGGTGCGCGGGAAGCCATCACAGCGCCACGGGTGTCCACCAACGACTGGCCCGTTGAAGACCGCCCAGCTGCCGGCAAGGCGCCCCAGGCCGCCGCGCCGCAGGTTGCCGCTACCCAGGCTGCCGCACCGCAGCAGCCCCAGCCCGTTCAAGCACCGACGCCTACGTCTCAAGCGCAGCCTGCTGTGCCATCGGCTGACGCGGCCCCGCAGCCTGCAGCTCACGTTCCAGTCTCCGGTGGCAGCGGTGACGTGGAGGCCCTGCGCCGTGCGTGGCCGGATGTCCTCCAGACCTTGACTAAGATCAAGCGCAGCACGTGGGCGTTGGTGGAACCGAATGCCCAAGTGGCCCAGTTCGACGGCCAGGTGCTGACTTTGGCATTCACCACGGGCGGCCTCGCCGGCGCGTTTGGACGTGCGGATCATTCCGAGAACCTTCGCCAGGCGATTCACAAGACCATCGGTATCGACTGCCAGATCGTCGCGATCGCTGGCGGCAACAGCTCAGCGAGCTCTGAGCCAAACCCAAAAGCACCTACTAGCCGGGAATCTCCGGCTGCTGCAGCAAGTGTCGCATCAGCCCCTGCCCAAACAGCCTCGGCGCCTTCTCCTGTATCAGCTGTCGACTCCGCTTGGGGTCTCGCACCCGCTTCCGCGCCAGTAGCATCGCCAGCTACCGCGGGGGCAGCATCAGTGTCAGTGGAAGCTTCCGCACCAGCAGAAGCATCCGCACCACCAGCACCCGCCCCCGCTGCCGCAGCAGTAGCCCCGACAGCAGCACCCCCGGCTTCCCCGGCTGCCCCGGCGCCAAGCGCTCCCCCGGCTTCCGAGCCCTCCGGCGACTACTCGTACCCTGACGACGATTGGGGTCCGCCGCTCGACGAGGATGCGCCTCCTCTGGATGAAGAGCCTCCCTCGGACTGGGAACCACCGGCCGCCCAACCACCGGCACCCCAGGCCCAGTCTGCAAGCCGGGCGTCAACACCGCCCCAAAGCACACCCACCACGGCCACACCGCCACGTACCAAGAGCGGCAACTCTGCCGAGGATCCGTGGTCCCGTGCTGTGGAGCAAGCGCCGGGTACGTGGGTAGTGGGCGCGGAGTCCAACGTGGGCAGGAACCCTGCCCCGGCTGCCGAGGAAGCCGCCCCGGCAACGGACACCCCGGACTACGAGCCGGCCGCTGCCCAGGTTCCGGAGGCACCCACCGGCGCCTACGGCCACCCCACCAATGCGGAGCAGAACCCAAGCTCCAGCTGGGACGTCGCACCGGCGTCGAGCTGGCCCGCAGCGGAGTCCATGCCTGCACCGGCAACCAGCAACGCACCTGCCCCCTGGCCCTCCTTGGCGACGCAGCCCGAGGAAGCGCACGGTTCAGTGGCGACGCTTGAGGAGGGCGCGCCGTCGGGCAGTCCGAACGGACGCCAAAGCCTGTACCAGAGGCTGACCAACAGTCCCGAAGCCCAGGCGGGGCGTGTTCAGGCACCTGCGCGAACCCAGGCAGCGCCCGCCACCGTGACGGAGGACATTCCCAGCCCGGAGGATGAAACCATCGAAGAATCCCGGGTCTTTGGGCGGGCTGCCGTGGAGCGTATTCTGGGCGGGAAGCTGATTGAAGAGCGCGCCTTGGATGGTTCTCCCCTGCAACCCCGCTGATTTCCAGCATTGATTTCAAACTAACGAGGACATTGTGTACGAAGGTGCAGTTCAAGAGCTGATTGATGAGCTCGGCCGGCTTCCCGGTGTGGGCCCCAAATCAGCGCAGCGCCTGGCCTTCCACATTCTCGAGGCCGATCCTGAGGATATGAAGCGCCTGGTCACGGCCATCACCACGGTGAAGGAACGCGTGAAGTTCTGCAGTGTGTGCTTCAACGTGACCGAGCAGGAAACGTGCAACATTTGCCGAGACCAGCGCCGTGACCCGTCGGTTATCTGCGTCGTTGAGGAGTCCAAGGACGTCTTGGCTGTGGAGCGCACGCGGTCCTTCCGCGGCCGGTATCACGTACTGGGCGGTGCCATTAATCCGATCGCGGGCATCGGCCCGGAGCAGTTGCGCATCCGTGAGCTCCTCACCCGGCTCAATGACGGCGCAATCCAGGAAATCATCATTGCCACGGACCCCAACCTTGAGGGCGAAGCGACGGCCACTTATCTTGCCCGCATGCTCAAGTCGATCGGGATCACCGTGACACGTCTTGCCTCTGGCCTGCCCGTGGGTGGAGACCTGGAATACGCCGACGAAGTCACGCTCGGCCGGGCCTTTGAAGGCCGGCGCAACGCGCTGTTGTAGTCTCGCAATCACAACGTCAACCGTGATGGGGGTCCTGTGCGGGAACTTGTGTATTACGTTGCTGTGACCCTGGATGGCTACATTGCCGGTCCAGGGGGCGAGTTCGATGCGTTTCCGGTGGAGGGTGACCATATGGCCGCCCAAATCCAGCGCTTCCCGGAAGCCATACCCACAGCGGTTGCCGATGCCATGGGAATTGAACGCACCGGGACCACCTTTGACACTGTGGTGATGGGCTGGAACACCTACGCCGTTGGCCTGCCGGCGGGCATGACCAGCCCGTACCGGCACCTCGAACAAGTAGTGTTCTCCCGGACGCGCACCGAGGCGGACATCCCCGGCGAGCACCCGAATTTGACCGTTACCGATGAAGACCCAGTAGATGTGGTGCGCCGGCTAAAGTCCCGGCCCGGGAAGTCGATTTGGCTCTGTGGCGGCGGGCAACTCGCAACCCAGCTCGTGGGTGAAATCGACCGGCTCGTACTCAAACGCAGCCCGCTGCTCTTTGGCAACGGCATTCCGCTGTTTGCGCCCGGCGCCTACCAGCCCGGCACCTTCGAGGAGGTCTCGACGACGGCGTTCGGCTCGGGCGTCGTGATCTCTGAGTACGCTCGGCAGCCGGTCAACGAGAACCGGAACTAGTACGCAGCCTCCGCGCGGCCAGCCAGCGTCCCGTTGCCATCACCAGGGCGGCCACCACTCCTTGCAGCAGCAATCCCGACAGTGCCACAGGCATGGACGGAGCGAGGCCGGCACTGGATTCCCCGCCAAGGCACGGGACCTCGCGTGACGGACCGTCGGCGGCCCATTGCAGTCCGGACAACATCCATCCAATCGGGTTGTCCGTGGGCGCCAGTTCCCCGGCCACGCTACCCAAGAGCAGGGCAGGGTTGGTGGTGGCCAGCCAGGCTATCCGGTCCGTGTGCGCCACCTCAACCGGTCGAAGATCGCCAACGCATTCGTAGGCAGTGATTCTTCCGGAGTCGTCCCGCTCCACGTTCACCGGCACGGAAGCCTGGCCCATGCCCGTGGTGGAGGGCAGCAACAGGACTGTGACCGCCACATTTACCAGGCAAAGGAAAGCCATCAGCACCACTGCCACAGCAGCACCCGGCGTGGCCTTGGCGAAGCATTTCCGCGAACCAGCACCGATCAGCCCGAAGAGGGCTACTTCAAGGACAATGACCACGACGGCGGCACCGGCCAGCGCGGTCGGCCCGCCGACGCTGAGGCCCACCACCAGCAAAACAGTGCAAGCCGGCACGGCCAATCCCACCCCGCGCATGGCTCCTGCAAGCAGCAGTGAAGGGGTGCTTCCGTTCGAATGCCGGAAGCCCCACGCTGCCCCCAGCACGGCCGCTGAGAGTGCCAGGAATGCCGCCATCAGTAAATGGACAGCATTTGCGACGTCGGCGTCGAACCAACCGTTGGATTCTGCCCAGGCCACCAACGCTGCGGCTATTCCCCAGGCGAGAGCAATCCCCAGTGCGCAGGCAATCCAGAACCACCACGACGTGAAGGACTTCCGGGTGTTCCGCCACGCCTCGCCGGCAGTCACGGCGAGATTTCCAGGGGCGTGCGGCGGCCCCGTGCCTGATTTCCCGTCGCTCACCTTGGATGGCTGGTCATCGATCATCCCGCCGCCGATGACTTCGTATTCGGGCTCGTTCCATCCAGGACCCGAACCGCCCGTATGGTCAGGAACGCCGGCCATCACCACTCGCACTCCTCATGAGTTGGATGGTACGCCCGGCATGCCGCCACCGATACGCCGAGGCTGCAAGGTTTCGAGGCACCGGCTTTCACGGGGAGATCCCAGCCAAGCGTGCCACCATGGAACATGGTCTCCAACCGCGGTTTTTCCGGCGTCTTCCAGCGTCCCCGTCCCATCAAGCCCGCCCCGGGTCAGGAGTCAGTGTGGGACTACCCGCGCCCGCCAAGGGTAGAGCCACGATCTGAACGGGTTGTGGTGCGGCTTGGCGGTCAGGTGATCGTGGACACCACCAATGCTGTGCGTGTTCTGGAGACGAGCCATCCACCCGTCTACTACGTGCCGTTGGATGCCTTCCCTGAGGGTGTCCTTGTCCCTGTTGGTGGCGCCACTTTTTGCGAGTTCAAGGGCGAGGCAAGTTATTTCACCATCAAGGCCGGCGGGACGGTTGTTGAGCGTGGCGGGTGGACGTACCCGCAACCCACCCGGGGGTTCGAGGCCCTCAGCAGCCGGGTGGCCCTGTACCCGGAACGCATGGATTCCTGCGAGATCGACGGCGAGCAGGTGACGTTCCAGGAAGGCGGCTTTTACGGCGGCTGGATCACCCGCCAGATTGTGGGCCCGTTCAAGGGTGGTCCGGGCACTGCCGGATGGTAGTGCCAGCAGGTGGCCGCTATGTGGTCACAATTCCTACCAGCCCTGCGCGCGGCGATAAACTGGGCAAATAAGCTACGCGGGTGTGCTCAAATTTGGATTTGGCATGCCGCGTTCGAACCCTATTGATGCAGTGAGGGTGCGCGCATGACTATGCCCACTACCGAAGTGAAGATCGAAGAGCTCTCCAACGAGGCTGCCATTACCAAGCAGCTGATCGTTCAAAAGTTCGGCGGTTCCTCGGTCGCAGATGCTGATGGCATCAAGCGGGTCGCTCAGCGCGTCGTGGATGCGCAGAAGGCCGGCAACGAGGTTGTGGTTGTTGTTTCCGCGATGGGCGACACCACCGACGAACTCCTGGACCTCGCAAGCCAGGTCACCGACTCGGCTCCCGCCCGTGAAATGGACATGCTGTTGTCCGCCGGTGAGCGAATTTCCATGGCCTTGCTCGCCATGGCCATCAACAAGTTCGGTGCCTCCGCGCAGTCCTTCACGGGCTCCCAGGCCGGCATGATTACCGACGGCATCCACGGCAAGGCGCGAATTATCGACGTCGATCCCCACCGCATCCGCACCGCCTTGGACAAGGGCCATATTGCGATCGTGGCAGGCTTCCAAGGCATGAGCCGCATCACCAATGAGATCACCACGTTGGGCCGCGGCGGTTCGGACACCACAGCTGTTGCCTTGGCAGCGGCTCTGGAAGCCGACGTCTGCGAAATTTACACGGACGTGGACGGCATCTACACGGCCGACCCCCGCGTCGTCAGCAGCGCCCAGAAGATCGACCGTATTTCCAGCGAGGAAATGCTGGAACTGGCCGCTTCCGGTGCCAAGATCCTGCACCTGCGGTGCGTGGAGTATGCCCGCCGTTTCGGTGTGCCGCTGCATGTCCGCTCGTCATTCAGCCAGAACGAAGGCACGTGGGTCATCCCCGGAGCCGACGAAAAGTTCACTATTCAAGAGGGAGTTGCCTTGGAGCAGCCAATCATTTCCGGCGTTGCACACGACCGGTCCGAAGCCAAGGTCACCGTGGTTGGTGTGCCGGACATTCCCGGCAAGGCAGCTGCAATCTTCCAGGTGATTGCCGATGCGCACTCGAACATCGACATGATTGTCCAGAATGTGTCCACGCACGGCACCGGCCGCACGGACATTTCGTTCACCCTTCCCATCGTGGAAGGTGCCGACGCCCTTGCCGCCCTGCGCGCTGCCGAGGGCCAGATCGGTTTCGAGAGCATCGAATACAACGAGCATGTTGGCAAGCTCTCCCTCATTGGCGCAGGCATGCGCTCACACCCCGGCGTCTCGGCCACGTTCTTCAAGGCCCTTTCGGACGCCGGAATCAACATTGACATGATCTCCACCTCGGAAATCCGCATTTCCGTGGTCACCAGCGCTGACGCCTTGGATGATGCCGTGCGCGCCATCCACAATGCGTTCGAGCTCGACGGCGACGCTGAAGCCACCGTTTACGGCGGCACCGGCCGCTAGGGTCACCACGGGCAACGCCCCATGTAAGTAGCAGATCAGGCCGTTCTGAGCTCTCAGAACGGCCTGATCTGCTACTTAGTTGGGTGAGCGGGGCGCCAGTAGGACATCCACCAACTGCGTCAGCCCGTCAGCCATGTCCACGTTCTTGTCATACAGCCACTGCAGCTGCAGGCCGTCAAAGGCGGCTACTGTCAGCCTGGCCAGCATCACGGCGTCGACGTCGGTGCGTACCTCGCCGGCCTTCTGTCGCCGCTCAATGTCGACGGCGATGTCCCGCACCACGGTCTCGTAGCGGTCCTTGAAGTAGGCGTGGGAGGCGTGCCCGGGATCGTTAGCCGTGGCGGATGCCACCGCGTACAGCGTAGTCAGCCCTGGTTCGTTGCGGTTCCGCTCAGCGATGACCGGCATGAGGCTCAATCCAACCTCTGATTCGCCACCGACGGCCAGCGAGCGACGATCCCGTTCCGCCAGGACCGCAGTCAACAGTTCCTGCTTGCCCTTGAAGTAGTGGAACAAGGTGGCTTCCTTGACGCCCACCAACTCGGCAACGCGCTTGAGCGCGGTTCCCTCAAACCCTTCGGTGGCGAAGACGTCGGTTGCCGTCTGGATGATCTGTTCGCGGCGTTCTGCCCCCTTGGCGTACTGGCCCCGGGCCCTCGTCGTAGACATCCGTTCAGTCTATTTCACCGTTCAAAATCGAGGATCACTCGACTTTTTTCCTGAAAACCTAGTCACACTAGATTTTTGTCGCTAGAGTCTTTCTTCAAGACCCAACGGTGGGTCACCGTTCATCAGGAGGCAATGTGGCCCTCAATCTCAGTCAGCAGGCGGCAGGCGCGGAAACCGTCAGCCCGGGGCTTGGAAGCACCCCGCCCAAAGCCGCTTCCCGCGCCTACGTCATAGGCATGCCCATCGCGAGTGCCGGCCTCTGGATGGCCGTTCTTGCCCCCGCGTTGGTAGTCCTCGCCATCAAGGTCTCGGAGATCACCACACCGGATACACGCGCCGGAGCGCTCAGCCTCGTGGCGGGCGTAGGAGCGGCTGTCGCGTTGCTGGCCAACCCGTTCTTTGGCCGTCTCAGCGACCGAACCACGTCCCGCTTCGGGATGCGCAAACCCTGGATCGTGGGTGGCTCCCTCATCGGCCTAGCGGCACTCTTTATGCTGGGTTTGGCCACGGAAGTCGGCACCGTCCTCGTAGCCTGGGTTGTAGCACAGCTGGGCTTCAACGCAGCCCTGGCCGCCCTTGTCGCAACCCTCCCGGACCAAGCGGGTCCAGCGGAGCGCGGGCGCCTTTCCGGACTCATCGGCATGACGTTGCCCATTGGCCTCGTGGCGGCGGCTTTCTTCGCACAAATGTTCCAGACCGCTTTGCAGATGGCCGTTGTGCCGGGGATTGTGGGCACGGCGATAGCCATTGCGTTCGCCTTCACGTTCAAGGACCGCGTCCTCACGGAGAAACCGGCACCGCTGAACGTCAAGGAAATCCTCGGTTCCTTCTACTTCAACCCCAAGGATTACCCCGGCCTGGGGTGGGCTTGGGTCACCAAGTTCCTGGTCTATGTGGGCTACTGCGCCGGCCTCCTTTACCTGCCGTACTTCTTCACGGACCACCTCCGCGTCGCGGAAACGCAGGTCACCAGCCTGGTGTTCCAAGCAACCTTGGTGAGCTCTGCCGGCACCGTCATCACCAGCCTTGCCGGGGGCTGGATCAGTGACCGTCTTGGCAAGCGCAAGAGCATGGTCATCATCTCTGCCCTCATCATGATGGGCGGCCTGGTGGTAATCGCCACCAGCACCAACACCGGCCAGGTGCTGGTGGGCCAAGGAATCCTGGGCTTGGGCTTGGGCGTCTTCAGCGCCGTGGATGTAGCCCTTATTACCGACTTGCTGCCCAGCGATCAGTCAGAGAATGCCAAGACCTTCGGCGTCTTCAACATCGCCCAGGCCCTCCCCCAATCCCTGGTGCCTGCTATCGCCTTCCCCGTCATCGCCCTCGGCGGCTACCCCGCATTGTTCCTCGGAGGTGCGGTAGTCGGCATCATCGGCGCCCTCCTCGTCACACGTATCAAAGGAGTCAAATAAATGAATCCCACACTCGCAACTGCCGTCACGGCGCCGCAGGCCGGATCCCCGGACGCCGAAGCGAAGATCCGTGAACTCGCCCGGAGCCTGACACTCGAGCAGCAAGTTCAGCTGCTGACCGGCGCTGATGTCTGGTCCACGCACGCCATCCCGGAGATCGGCCTGTCCCGCGTGGTCATGTCCGACGGCCCGGCGGGCGTTCGCGGCGAAGACTTCGATGAGCGCCACGACTCCGTCTCCTTGCCGTCGTCGTCGGCTTTGTCCGCGACGTGGAGCGTGGAAACGGCCCGCCGCTACGGCCAGGTCCTTGGCCAGGAGGCCCGCCGCAAGGGCGTCCACGCCGTCCTGGGCCCCACCATCAACCTGCACCGCTCTCCGCTGGGTGGCCGCCACTTCGAGTGCATGAGCGAGGATCCACGGCTCACCGCCACCATGGCCGCCGGGTACGTTGCCGGCGTTCAGTCCATGGGCGTGGGCGCTACTCCCAAGCACTACCTCGCCAACGAGGCCGAGACCGAACGCTTCACCGCGGACTCCGTGGTGGACGAACGCCCGCTCCGCGAGCTCTACCTTGCAGCGTTCGAGGACGCCATCACGGAGGCCCGCGCCTGGCTGGTGATGAGCTCTTACAACTCCATCAATGGCACCACCGCGAGCGAAAACAAGCTGCTGGAGACGCCGCTGTCCACCGAGTGGGGCTTCGACGGCGTCGTAGTGTCCGACTGGACCGGTGTTCGCTCCATCGACGCCGCCAACGCCCACCAAGACCTGGAGATGCCCGGCCCGGTAGGCCACTGGGGGGCCAAGCTCGTTGCCGCCGTTAGCGATGGCCGCGTCAGCCGCGAGGCGATCCTGGAAAAGGTCACCCGAATCCTGCGCCTGGCAGCCCGCGTCGGTTCACTCGAAGGCTTCGAACCTGCTGTGACCCGGCTCCCCACGCAACTTGACGGTGCCGCCGTCGCGCGTGAAGTAGCCGTCCGCGGCGCCGTGCTGGTCCGCAACAAGGGCCTCCTGCCGCTGGACGCCAAGGCGCTCAGCAGCATTGCCGTGATCGGCCACAACGCTGATGAGGCCCGCACACAGGGCGGCGGAAGCGCCACCGTGATGCCCAAGTACACCGTCTCGCCGCTGGAGGGCCTGAGGAACGCACTGCCCGGCGCCGTCAAGGTCAGCTACGCGCGGGGCGTCAAGGTTGCCGAAGGCATTCAGCCGTTCCCCCGCACCTCGCTGCACAACCCGGTCTCCGACGTCCCCGGAATCCGCGTGACTTTCCTGGCGGAAGACGGCACGGAGATCACCGGTGAAGACCGCTTGGCGTCGCACCTGATCTGGTTCGGCATCGGAATTCCCGACGGCGCCGCCTCCATCCGCATGGAAGCGGACTGGACAGCCGAAACAGCAGGCGTTCACCACCTGGGCGTCGGCACCGTGGGCCGGATCCGCTTTGTCCTGGACGGCACTGAAGTGTTCAACAGCGAGCTTGAGGACGACACCGAAGTCCTGGGTGCCGCCCTGTTCGATCCGCCCAAGACTGTCCACCCCGTGGAAACCACCGCTGGTCAGACCGTCCGGATCGAGGCCGAGTACCAGCTGCCCAAGGAACAAATCATTCCGTTCACGGCCATCCTCTTGGGCGAGGAGACCGTGGTGGAGGATCCGCAGGCCGAGATCGACGCCGCCGTGGAAGCTGCCCGTACCTCCGATGTAGCCGTGGTGGTGGTGGGCACCAACGCGGCCATCGAATCCGAGGGCTTCGATCGCAAGGACCTGAACCTTCCCGGCCACCAAAACCGGTTGGTGGAAGCGGTGGCCGCAGCCAACCCTCGCACTGTTGTGGTGGTGAACTCCGGATCGCCGGTCCTCATGCCGTGGCTGGACACCGTGGACGCGGTCCTGCTGGGCTGGTTCGGCGGCCAGGAGTTCGGCAGCGCAATCGCGGACATCCTGTTGGGCGCCGAAGAACCCGGAGGACGCCTCCCCACCACCTGGCCCGCCGCGCTGGAGGACGTCCCCGTCCTGAGCACCACACCCGTGGACGGCAAGGTGGTCTACTCGGAGGGAATCCACATCGGCTACCGGGCATGGCTGAAGCAGGAAGCCGAAGGCGGCGCGGCTCCGGCCCTCCCCTTCGGTTACGGCCTCGGATACACCACGTTCGAGCTCAGCGCGGCACACGCACCCCAAGTGGTGAGCGCCGGGAACGATGTTGTGGTCCACGTCCCCGTCAAGAACACCGGTACCCGCACAGGACGGGAAGTAGTCCAGGTTTATCTGGAACGCTCTGAATCCGCCGTGGAAAGGCCTGTGCGCTGGCTCGCCGGCTACGCCGGAACCCACCTTGCCCCCAATGGGACGGAGAGTGTGGAAATAACCATCCCGGCCAAGGCGTTTGCACATTACGACGCCGGCTGGCAGTTTGAGCAGGGCACGTTCCGGTTGCTGGTTGGTCGCCACGCGGCCGACGACTTCCAAGAGCTGGACATTGAACTTCGGTAATACAGAGGCAAAATGACGCTGGGTGGCGGGTTTTTTTGCCCGTCACCCACGTGGTTTTCGCCACAAGCTGTGGAACTGGGGTATGGTATGGAATTTTCGTGGCATGCTGTACGTTGCATACCCGGTAACCCCCTAACACGAAGAGGCATTAAAAAAGTGGCAGCCGATTACGACGAACTCCGTACCGATGTAAAAGAGAACCAGGAGCAGTCCCTCCAGGCTCTCCAGTCCGCCAGCGCTCCCACGGCCAAGAGTGTCGTGCTTGAACTGGACGAAACCGATGGCCTCGACGCCAACGGTCCCGGCGGCGAAATCGTCGCTGAAGAACTGGTCATCCAGGTCATCCCGCAGGCAAACGACGAGTTCACTTGTCACTCCTGCTTCCTGGTCCGCCACCGTTCGCAGATTGCCCGCGAAAAAGATGGCGTGGCCTACTGCACTGACTGCGAAGGCTAAGACGACCCACCACCCCGGCGGACTTACATCGTCAGGGAGTGCCGCCGTCGGGATTAAATTGCGGAAGGACCGGAGCACACGCTCCGGTCCTTCCGCAATTAAGGCTAGTAGCCGCCGCCCGGCCCGCCAACAGCCTTCTTGCGGCGATGGTCCGAGAGCCTGAGTTGAAGGATTCTGGCCCCACCTGCGAGGGCAACCAGCACTCCTCCACCTACAGCGGCGATGAAGAGTGTGGTGCCTAAGGCGAGGGTCCCTTCCAGCCCAAAGAACCGGACCGTGATCATGTCCTGGTTTTGGACGAAGAAAGCGATCAACACCACCAGGACCACCAAACCAACAGCTACGGCCACCCACAAAGCGGCGGTACGGGTTGGCCTGTGGCGGCCTGGCTCCGGGGGAATCACACTCTGCTGAGGGGAAGTACCCGGCTCCGGGCCGGCGGCACTCCCCGGAACCTTTGCTGCATCGTCTTGGAAACTCATTGATAGCCCCCTTTGTACGCCAGCACTTTCTATGCCACTCACATAATAAGCATGCTGACTAGCTGCTCAACAGTTGCACGGTGAACTGACCAGGGTCAAGGTGGTAAGCCGGTCAGCACGCAAGGAAGGGCCGGCGTTCGCGTTCCGGCCCTTCGGTATCGAGCGCCCCACTTAGACGCTGTAGTCAGTTGAGGTCGGTCCGGGATCATTGTTCCGGACTGCGTAGTGATGGCCCTGAGAGTCGGTCTCGACGTCGAAGTTCTTCAGGTCCGCCTCGGAAGCGGTCTCGAATTCATCATGCCTGTGCACCACCGGGCTGTCCGTATCGCCGTGGGTTGCCGGTCCAAAAACGGACTGCAGCCGCTCGGTCACATGGACGAAGCCTTCCATTCTGCGTCCCATGTTTTCCACCTCCTTCCTTACCGGAGAGAGAAAAGCGGCCGGGCTGGTGCGCGCCGTTCAGTGAGGCAATTTTACGCCCGACAGACGGAAAAAGGGCTACCTACCGCAGGGACTTGTCGTCCGGATTCCGGGGCACCACGTAGGTGCTGCCATCGGGACGGCGGAGGGTTTCCCATTGCTGCGTCTCAGCCTGGCGTTGGGCGAGCAGCTTCCGGTTTGCCTCGGTCATCTCATGGTCGAGGGAACTGCTGTGCGCAGGACCGAAAATGACCCTGAACTTCCCAGTGGCGCGCATGAATTTCCGTGTGTAGGACTCCTTGGCCACGCGGATCGACTCCTCTTTTAGGCGGTTCAATGAGTCCATAGTACGCTAATCATTAGTGCACTAACTAATTGAAGAGTGTGCGCTAATAGATCTGGCAGCAAGCACAGGAGGCAGCCATGACAGCCATTGATGAATCCCCCCAGGAGGCCGATGACCTCCTCTTGGAACGCCAACTGTGCTTTGCCCTGACCGTGGCCTCGCGCAGCGTTGTGGGCGTGTACAAGCCAGTGCTGGAGCGGCTCGGGCTCACCCACCCCCAATATTTGGTGATGCTGGCCCTCTGGGAACGAAGCCCCCGCACGTTGAAGGACATCAGCGACAGCCTTCTCCACGAACCGGCCACCCTCTCTCCGCTGCTGCGTCGCCTCGAGGAAGCCGAGCTCATTACCCGCGAGCGCGTACCCGGCAACGAACGGGCATTGGCGGTCAAGCTGACGGAGAAAGGTGCTGCCCTCCGCGAACAGGCAACAGCTGTCCCCGGCGAGATCCGTGATCGCCTGCAGCTCAGCCGCGAGGAAGTGGCTGAACTCCACCAGGCCATGACCGGGCTAATCGCTGCCACCCAGCGTCACACCTCGCTCTAACAAACCGGCGTGGCCCTAGCCAAGCACACTGGCCCAGTGGTCTCCTTGAAGCGAACAGAGAAACAGGCACCACAAGTGCCACGTAAAATGGACGCAACCTAGGAGATTCCATGCACCTGCGATTTGTTCGGCCCTTACTGGCAGTACTGGCCGTCGTTGGCCTCGCCGCATGCTCAGGCTCCCCCACACCAGGTTCCACGGACACCGCATCCCAGGCGCCGTCGTCGTCCGCTTCTTCAAGCAGCGCTCCCTCAAGCAGCAGCCCCAGCACGTCAGCGGCGCCCAGCGCGTCCGGAGCCACCGGCGCAGGCAATGCCGAGCTCTCCATCACGCTCCTTGAGACTGCGGAAGCCTCGCCCCAGACCTTCACCCTCGTCTGCACAGGCGGCACGCCCGCGGCCGAAAGCAAGCACCCGTCCGCCGCAGAAGCGTGCAGCGCACTCAAGAACAGCCCCACCCTCTTGAGCCCGGCCCCCACCCGGACGGACCAGGCCTGCACCATGCAGTACGGCGGCCCGGCTACGGCCAAGGTGACCGGTTCGGTGGACGGCAAAGAAGTCAGCGCGTCCTTCAACCGCACGGACGGCTGCCAGATCGCCTTGTGGGACGCCGCGAAGAGCGTCCTCGGATCAGATGGCGGCCTCTAGGCTGCGGCACCTCCCCCAGGAGCAATGGCTCGGGCTGGAGGCAGCCCACCACGCGCGCGTCGCGCAGTATGCAGATCCGTATCTGGCCCGGCGCTCGGCCGGTAAGAAGCACCCCGTGGAGGACTTCCTCTTCACGTATTACACGCAGAAGCCCGGCCAGTTGCAGCGTTGGCATCCCGGCCACGGTGTGGTCCTCATCGGTGAACGGGCTATGGAACGCGTCGCGTGGAAGTTCTACCGAACGCTCGATGACGGCGAACTCGCCTTAGTGGGGCTGCCTCCAGGAACGCCCGCGGTCACCTTTGACCGGGACGGCTTTCTGGCCGACCGCGCCGAGGCCGTGCGTTTTGCCGGAATCATCCTCGCAGGCACCGCCAAGCGGCCTGCCCAATTCGGGTGCTTTGGGCTGCACGAGTGGGCCATGGTGTACCGGCAGGAAAAGTTTGAGCTGCGCCATGAATACCTGAAGCTGAGGCTCGGCGGCGAGGGCACGGACACCGTGGTTGAAGAGAACCGCATCCGGTGCTCGCACTTTGATGCTTTCCGCTTCTACACACCGGACGCTACCCCGCTGAATGAGCTCACGCCCACCCGCGAAAACCAGCGGACCATGGAACAGACGGGGTGCCTGCACGCCAACATGGACCTCTATAAATGGGCGTACAAGTTAACCCCTGCCTTGCCGAGTGAGCTGGTGATGGACGCTTTCGAGTTGTCGTGGCGCATCCGGGCGATGGATATGCAGGCGTCACCCTACGATCTTGAAGAATGGGGTTACCCGCCCATCAGGATTGAGACACCGCAGGGCAAGTCCGAGTACGTTGAATACCAGCGGGCTTTCGCGGCCGAATCCCAGGAGCTGCGGGCCCGTGTGCTCCAGGCACTAGGGCCGCTCTTGGACGAGCTGAGCGGCTTGGCTGCCTGAGCACCCCCACGCCACCAGCGAAAGGTCACCATGGTTTCCGCAGAGAACAGCGACACTGGCAACAGCGACACAGCCAAGAGCGACACAGCCAAGAGCGAGTACGACATCGACCTGACGGTCACGCTGACAGAGGAACCTGGCGCTGAAAGCCGGGTGTTCCATCTACGTTCGTCCGCGGGCATCCTGTCGCCTGACCCTGACACGGTGGATTCAAACTTGCCGGACGCGCAGTCGGCGATGGCCGCCGTCGAGCAGTTCGGCGAGGAAGTCTTCTTCCCGGAGCCCCGCCCGGACCGGATCTGCACGCAGCAGTATGGCGGCCCGCAGGTAGCCGTGGTCAAGGGATGGTTCCGGGGACGGAAGGTTCACAGCCAGTTCAGCAGGACTGATGGCTGCGAGATCGCACGCTGGAAGGCAATGGCGTCGCTGCTGGGCAACGTTGGGGGCTCAACGGGCGCCGTGTAGGGACTAGCTTCCTCCCATGCTGCCGTAGACCGCTCCAAAAATAAGGATCGCTGCCCAGAACACGATGTTGATGATTGACAACACCGTGACAATCCAGCCGGCCACCTTGCCAAAGGTGGCCGGTACGCCGTTGGCCTCTGCCCGGTTTGCATTGCGGATGGCCAGGGGCCCAAAGACGATGCCGAGGAAAAAGATCCCGATGACGGCGTACGTGGTGGCTTTGGACTTGAAGTTGGCACCCTCAAGGTCCGGGAAGTAGAACGGCGGACCGTCCTGCTCGCCGTACGGCTGCTGCGGGTAGCGCTGCTGGCCGTACTGCTGCTGCGGATATCCCTGAGGGTAAGGCTGCGGGTAAGGCTGGCCGGCGAAGGCGTGCTGCCCGTCCAGCTGGTGCTCGGGTTGCGGTTCGGATCCTGGCTGGGACATGCCGGCCTTTCGTTGCGAATCATCGTGTGGGAACTGCTTCGAACCTACCATCGGGCTCGCGGTGACTGCGTGAACAGCAGTGGCCGGCGGGAATCCCCACCGGCCACTGCCGTCATTGGATCAGTTACTACATCAAGAAAGCCTTAGCCGGCGTTGTTGCTCTGTGTCGGCTCGTCTGCGCGGATCTTGCCGCGCGGCTTCTTGTCCTTCTTATCCTTCTTGGGGTCTTCCTCGTCCGGAACCACAACGGCTCCGCCCGGGTTGACCAGGACGGTGACGAAGCTCGGCTCGCTGGTCCCTGCGAAGGTCAGGCGGCCGATGTAGGAACCCGGGGTCAGGTTCTTCCAGTTCAGCGTGATCTGGCCCGTCTTGCCATTGGCCAGGCGGATCGGATTCGGCGTCACGGTGGCGTTGCCTTGGTTGGCACCCAGGACGGCAGCATCAACAGTGGCCTTGGTGGGCTGGTTGTTGGGGCTGGCGTAGAGGTTGGCGAACACGTAGTAGTCGCCGGGTGCCGGGTTGGGAACAGACAGTGTCTCACTGGCCGAGGCCGTCGCGGCCGGCAGCTGCTGGCCTGAAGGCGTGAGGACCAGCATGTCGAAGTCCGCGGCTTCGTTGGAGGAGATCACCGAGAACTTGGCAAGGGCGCTGCCCTCACCAACGGTCACCTTCTTCACATAATTGGACGCGTTGGTCTCGCCTGCGAAGGGACCCGGAACCAGTTCCACTGCCGAGGAATCAGCCTTGGACAGGCCATCAACGGTGACACCTACCGGCAGGTTGGTGCCGGAGGTGATGTTGATGGTGGCGGAGCCGTTGGGCCCCGTTCCCGTGAACGCCAGGGCCTTGTCCGCAATGACGGACTGCGGCCGGACGGCGATGGGCGAGGTGACTGTCTTGTTGGCACCCTGCCAGCTCAGCGAACCCATGGCGAACTTGCCCAGGGCGGCATTGTTGTTCTCGAACTGCACCTTGAACGTCTTCTTCTCTCCGGCTGCCCCGAAGTTCAGGACGGACGGGGTGACCTTGACGTTGACGCCGGGGACGTTGACCGTGGCGCGGTACAGGCCCGGGGTCAGTGCGGTGACGGTGCGGGTGACCTCGATCTTGCCGGCCAGGTTGCCCAGCGCGAAGGAAGGTACGTTCATGTCACGGGCAGCGGTGGTACCGAGTCCGTCGATGCCCAGGTCCATGCCGGTGCCCTGGATGAACTTGAGGTAGTCCTCCGTGGTGGCGTCGTACACGAGGCCCGGCGAGAGAACCTTTGCAGGGTCAACCTGTCCGGCACCTGTTGCGAAGACGTCCTTGTTGATGGCGCCGTTGGCCAGCTTGACCGGGCCTGCCGTGGTCATCATGGCGGACTTCACGGTAGCCGGGGACCATTGCGGGTTCTTGCCCAGGATCAGCGCGCCGAAACCGGCCACGTGCGGTGAGGCCATGGACGTTCCGGAGAGGAAACCGAAGTTGTCTCCGCCTGTTCCGATCGGCGAAACACCCGCGAGGATGGCGACGCCGGGAGCGGATACGTCCGGCTTCAACAGATCCGAGTCGGTAGCGAGCAGCGGTCCGCGGGAGGAGAATCCAGCGATCTGCGGCTGCGCTTCAGCAGGCAAGCCCGTGGTGTCGCGGTTCAGCAGGGACACAGTGATGGCCGGGTTGGCCGTGACCTTGTCCTTGATGGTCTGCGTTGCAGGCGGGTTCACGTGAACGGTGGGAATAACGTGCTTGTCCGTGTCCAGCGAAGAATCCGTCAGGTTCACCAGGATCATGCCCACGCCACCGCCACGCAGAACTTCGGCGCTCTTGGCGGTACGGTCAACCACGCCGCGGTCACAGACCACAACCTTGCCGGCCACCTTGGCCGGATCCAGGGACCCGGGAGCACAGAGTGCCGCGTTGCCTTCTCCGCTTCCAGCGTTGGTGGACAGCACGACGCCGGCCCCGCGAACTTCGCGGTTCATGATGGACGCTCCGCGGAATTTGCTGCCATCGGAGAACTCAACGGTGCCTTGGAGTTCCTGGGAGAACGAGGTAGCGGCAACCGTGGTCAGCCACGGAGCGCCGTGGTTCACGGTGCTGGCGGTCGGTCCGGAGTTGCCTGCCGAGGTTGCCACGAAGATGCCTGCCGAAGCTGCCGAGAGGAACGCCAGGGATACGGGATCCGTGGTGGACGTGGTGGAGCCTGAGATGGAGTAGTTCAGGACGTCCACGCCGTCCAGAATGGCCTGCTCAATAGCGTCCACGGAAGCTGAGCCGTAGCAGCCACCCGTGGCGGGATCGGTGTCTTCCCAGCAGACCTTGTACACGGAGAGCTTGGCGGCGGGTGCAATGCCGCTGGTGGTTCCGAAGCTGCGGCCGTCCACTACGGCGTCAACGTTGGCGTTGCCCGCCGCGGTGCTGGCCGTGTGGGTGCCGTGGCTGTCCACGTCAACGGGAGAGATGACCTCTTCCGGGGCGCGGTTTTCCGGCGGCACTGTTTCAAGGAAGGCGTCGGCGAAGTAGTGGGTGCTGAGGACTTTGGAGTTACAGGCGCTGCCGTCGTAGTCAGCGCCGGTATCGGTACCGGCCTGGCATTCGCCGATGAACGTATCGCCATCGGCCTTCAGCATGGCGATCTTGCCGTCAGCGGTGCGGTAGGGAACGCCTACCTGGGGGTTGCCCACCAGCGGACCGACCGGCTCTCCTGCAAAGAACGGGTTGGAGGGGGTGTAGCCGGTGTCGATCACACCAACAACGGTGCCCTTGCCGGCGTTGTCCTGCCCACCGTACTGCGTGGCCCAGGTACCGTTGGGGCCGCTGAGCTTGAGGAAGTCGGTGGTTGAGTAGTCCGGGGCGTACTGCGTGTCCGGCGCCACCATGAGGACCTTGGGATCCTTGGCCAGGTTGATGGCCTGGTCTGCCGTCAGGTTGGCACTGAACCCGTTGACTGCTGTGGTGAAGTCACGCTCGATGGTGATGTTTTCCTGCGTGGCCACTTCCTGCTGCTTCTGCTGGAGGTGCTGCTGGTATTCCTTCACCTCGGCGCTGTCGCCGTCGAGCTTTTTGCCCTCCTCCGGCTTGGTGGGCGCGAGTCCTGCCGTCCCGCCGTCGTAAGTAGCCGCAGGCTTCTCGGCAAGGACCACCATGTAGCGGCCGTCCTTGTAGGCGCTGGGGTCAAGGTTCTTCTTGGCCACGCCTGCAACATTCCCGGGCGTCTCCGGGGCGGGAGCGGCCTGGGCCGGCATCGCCATCGAAGAGAGCAGCAACGGCAGTCCGACGGCGAGCGCCGCGGCCTTCCGAAGCCCCCCGCTTCTGACGAAGCTCTTTCCTTGTGATTTCACGAGTGGTTGCACCTTTCACTGAGGGAGGCCAAGGCTCCATCGCCCGGGCCTGTCAACTTTTAGTTGGTTGAACCTTTGACAGTTCTTGTCAAAGCCGCGCAACCAGCCGAGTCACAGAGTACCTAGTGAGAGACGAATATGACATAGAGCACATTTCAGGAAATTTGTCTTGTCACAGCACTAGCGATTCTTCACCCCTTGGGCGTCACCTGAAGCCGGTCGAAGGACACCTGGGCGCCGGCCTGATCCAGCACCACCACGTCGTCACGGCCGTTCTTCACATCCGCGGGAAGGATGAACTTCACCGTGTTATCCGCGCCTGGAAAGTTCCAGCCGAGGCGGTACCCCGTTTTGTTCAGGTACACGTAGTACCACTGACCCTGGTCAAGGCCGTTCAGGACCACTTCCTGGCCGGCCCGGTACTTGTCCGCGGTGCCCAGGTCAATGGGCGGTGTCCCCAGGTTCTGGCGCGTCACGGCCGGTTCAGAGGACGGCTTGGTCCTCAGCTCCACCGGGTCACCATTCACGGTGATGGTTTTGCTGCTCTGCCCCGCCGCACTGACTTCCCAGGTGCTGGTTGGGACGAAGAACCCCCGCGCAGCTTCTTCCGCAGTCACCGTGTGCCGCGGGGTGGTGCACTGGTAGCTCTGGCCGGACGGCAGCACGCTGTAGCGGCAGTTGCCCGGCCCCTCCGGAAGGAAGGGGCTGAAGTTGCCGGCAGTCGGGACAATCTTTTCAACCAGCGGGCTCGTGTTCTTCACGGTGAAGGTATACGGGACCAAGTCACCGGCGGCGTATGGCTGGGTGGCCAGATCACGCCCGACGTCGGCACGCGCCCCGCTGATCTCCGCCGTCAGCAGTCCGTCACGCAGGGCCACCGCAGCGCCGGTGAACGGGACGGTTTTAGTGAGTGACGGCGTCGCGCTGGCCGTGATGCTGAAGCTCGCCTCCGGCACAAAGTAGCCGCGCTCAATGTCTGCCGCCGTGATCACGTGTTTGGCCGTGGTGCAGGTGTAATTCGCACCTGCAGCCAGGTTGTTGTACCGGCAGTTGGGGGCCGACGGCGGAAGGAACCCGGAGTCAAAGCTCCCGGAAACCGGTACCGCGTTGGCCGTGACGTTGGCGGTGCTCTTAACGTTGAGCGAGTAGCTGAGGACGTCGCCTGCTTGGTAGGGGCTGGCCACGACATCCCGGGCCGGCGCAGTCCCCGTGATGGTCAGGCCCACCTGCGGAGCCACGGGCACGGTGGCGGTGAAGGTGAACTGCGAAACCCTGCCATTCGCGGTGGTGAACGCCGCATTCAGATTTTGCGGTCCGCTGGCGTTGGCCGGCGCCGTCAACGCCACGTTGACGGTGGCCGAGGCGCCGGGCGCGACGTCGGGAACCGGCACCGTGGTGGCCGACCAGCCAGAGGGCGTGTAGACAGTGGCAGTTGCGCCGGACAGGGTGCTGGCTTCCTGGTTGGTGACGGTCACGGGCACCTGCTGCGTAGCACCGGGCGCAGTGGTGACGGCCGGGACAGACAGCGGGGCGCAGGCGTAGTTCAGCCAGGCGTCATCGAACTTTGCGAACGGCATGTTGTCCGTGTAATTGCCCTCGTAGAGGACGCCGAATTTGCCTTCTTCCAAGCGGGTCACCGTGGAGTACGCGGAGAAGCCGGAACGGATGGTGCGGACACCGGGCCAGGTGGCGCCGTCGTCGCAGGAGACGCGGGCGGAGACGTTTTCGCGGCCGGTTTTGGAGTTGGCGTTGGTGAAAATCAGCTTCTTTGCATCAGCTGAGCCTTGCGCCGCGTTCGGGAACATGCGCGCGATGGCACCGTTGTTGGCGGGATCCGGGAGCTCAGTGTCCTGAGTGACCGGGCCGTACGTAGCGCCGCCGTCCGTGGAGATCGCAACCTTGCGGTAGCCCTGGTTGGCGTTGTCCCGGGAGTTCAGGAGCACGCGTCCATCGGAGAGTTCAACGGTCTTGTTCTCGTCCATGCGGTCCCCGACGTTGGCTCCCTTGTGCCAGGTGGCGCCGTGGTCATCGGAGTAGACGCTGTAAGCCTGAATCTTGTTGGTGCCGTCCGCCTGCCGGATGTCCCCGGCGTACTGCTGGATCAGGCGGCCTTTGTACTGCCCGTACTTGAGCTGGATACCCTCTCCGGAGGACGCGAAGTTGGAACGGACATCGCCGGCTACGGGGCCGGTCTTGCTGGTTCCAGGCTTGGTGACGTTGGTGATGAGACGCGGCTGGCTCCAGGTGACGCCTCCATCCGAGGATTCGATGACTGCCGAGGAAATCACTGTCCTGTCGGCGTCGTTGTTGCCAAACTGGCTGCCGCCGAAACCTTGGTCCTTGGAATAGACGAAGAAGGCGAAAACCTTGCCGGCCTCGGCGTCGTAAATGTAGGAGGGGTCGCTGTACCCATACTTGGGGCCGCTGGCATCGCCAACGTGTCCGGCCGCTATGACCGTGACGGGCCCCCACGTCTGGCCGCCATCGGTGCTGCGACGCTGCACGATCGAGTTGGGGTTGGGGGCGTCCGCCGCTGAATCCGGACGTCCGTCCCAGGCGGCGAGCACCACATTGTTGCCCAGGTAGGTCAGGGCGGGAATCCGGTAGAAGAAGTTTGCTGCCGTGCGATCCGCGCCGATGTTGGCCTCGGTGAACGTGCCCGGGGCTGCGGCGGGGTTGTTGGGGGGAATCGGGGCGGCCGTGGCCGGAAGGCCGAGCCCAGCCAGGAGCGCGGCGCTGAGGGCGCCGACCGCTGCTGTTCGCGCAAAGGATGAAGATCTCAAATCGAGGGTCCTTTCGAGTGGGTGCTACGTGCTACGTCGAACGTCCTACAACCTAGGGACGTCCTCATACCCTAAGGTGTTCAGCGTCACATTGCCAGAGATGAAGCCGGAATGAACCTGGCGGATGGGCGAAGCGGTAGCCTCACATTCGAAACCACACACCCTTGAGCACTGGAGTTGCCGTGAAAATCCTCGTCCCGGACACCATCGAGCTGGACCTCTCCACCCTTGAGGACCAGGTCTTCGTCTATCAGGTGGACCAGCCGATCCCCGCAGAACACCGCGACGCCGACGTCCTGGTTGTCTGGCGGAACACTTCCGACAACCTGGCCGACGCCGCCCGCTCCATGCCCCACCTCAGGCTGGTCCAGACGCTCGCGGCCGGCCCGGACTCCGTGCTCGCCGCCGGCTTCGCGGACACCGTGGCCATTACCTCAGGCCGCTCGCTCCATGACGGCCCCGTGGCCGAACACGCACTGGCGCTGGTTTTGGCAGCCGTGCGCCGCCTGGACGTCCTGCAGGAGTCCCAAAAAGCTGCCACCTGGAACCAGTCGTACAACGCCGAACAGTCCAACCCCGCCACCGAACAGCTCTACACGCTCGACGGCGCCAAGGTCACCATCTGGGGCTTCGGCTCCATTGCGGGGCGGCTCGCTCCCCTGCTGGCCGCCTTGGGGGCAGAGGTCACCGGCGTCGCCAATTCTGCAGGTGAGCGCTACGGCTTCCCGGTGGTCTCAACCGAAGAGCTGCCTGACGTCCTCAGGACCACGGACGTCCTGATCTCCATCCTGCCCGCCACCCCGGAAACCGCCGACTCACTGAACAAAGAGGTCCTCGCCGCCCTGCCGTCCACGGCAATCTTTGTGAACGTGGGCCGCGGCGCCACGGTTGACGAAGACGCACTTCTTGAAGCCCTTACCGAGGGCCGCCTGCGCGTAGCGGCATTGGACGTGACCAAGGTAGAACCCCTGCCGGCCGATTCGAAGCTGTGGGCCGCCCCTAACCTGATCATCACGCCGCACGTTGCAGGCAACCGACCCAAAGGCTCGGCGCGCCTGGTCACGGAGAACGTCACAGCACTCAAGGAAGGCAAGCCGCTCACCAACCAAGTGGCCGGCTAGATCCCGCCCCTTTCCCCAAGGGATCCAGTTCCTCACAGAATTTCATTGCCCCCGAATAGTAAGCATGCTTATGGTAGGTGGGTCCGGGGTGGCCAGCAGAGGGTTTCCATCCCACACAGAGCATGAGACAACGTGAGGAAACGTATGTACTTGCACACCCAGCTTCTCATCAATGAAATCGCCGCCGACGAGCCGGATCCCGCAGCCGCCAATGCCCTCCAGGAAGGTCTGGGCGGACAGTTCGGCGAGATGCGCACCATGATGCAATACCTGTTCCAGAGCATGAATTTCCGGGGTGATGCTGCCTCGAAACCGTACAAGGACCTACTGCAGGGCATCGGCACCGAAGAGATCAGCCATGTGGAGCTCATCGGAACCACCATTTCCCAGCTCCTTGACGGCTCACCCCGCTATCAGGGCAAGAAGTCCGATCCTGTGGACCAGCCGGGCGCAGGGGGAGCTACTCCCCTGAAGATCGCGCTGGACACCAGCAACATCCACCACTACTTGGTGGGCGCCCAAGGTGCCTTGCCTGTGGATGCCGCCGGTAACCCGTGGAGTGGATCGTACGTCTACAACAGCGGCAACTTGGTCCTTGACCTGCTCTACAACCTGATGCTGGAGTCAACGGGCAGGCTGCAAAAGTGCCGCATCTACGAAATGACGGACAACAAGACCGCGCGTTCCACCATCGCGTACCTGATTGTCCGCGACCAGGCGCACGAGAATGCTTATGCCAAGGCATTGGAGAGTTTGGGCGTGAACTGGGGCAAAGTCCTCCCCATTCCCAAAACCAACGCCGAGCAGTTCCCCGAGGTGAAGAAGCTCTTGGACAAGGGCCTGCAGAGCATCCAGTACACGTTCAGCGCAGACAACCTGAGCGAAGCAGGCAAGCTTTACCGCGGGGCCTCGCCCTCCAATGATGGGACGGAACTCAGTACCGACGTCATGCCCGACGGTTTCCCCATCACCATTTCCCCCGAACGCAAGGAAGAATTTGCGCCTGGGTTGGATCCGGAGTTGCTGGCATTGATCCAGGCCACGGCAGAACAGGAAATGAAGGACGCGGACAGCCCCAAGGAAGCCAAGTCCACGCCGGCCAAGAAGAAATAACGAACCACAAAAAGGGTCCCCGCCTCAACCGAGGCGGGGACCCTTTTGGTAGGTGGTAGAGATCAGGAGTGCTCGTACGTCAGGCAGTCTGCAGCTTCGCGGCCGGGACCCACCTTGACGTCATGTGCCTCGCACATGAGGTTGTTGTTGTGGACGCACTCGGAGCGCTGGCAGGCACCAACGTGGGCGAGGACCTTCGGAAGGCCACCCATGGCATTGGTGTCAATGAACGTGGCGCAGGAAGCGTGGTCCTGGCTGCCACCGATGGTGATTCCGAATGCGGTGCAACCGTTGTGGTTAAATCCGCACGTGCCAACGCTACAGGCGGATACTTCGGCAATGTGTTCGGTCATTGTTCCTCCTGGTGTGGATCCTGAATAGTACTGGGGCTGAGCCCCTCGTGTACTACCCAAACTACGCCGGAATGCTGCCATTTAACCCCTTTGAATAGCGCATTTGTATGTGCTCTAATCCGCGGCATTACGCCGAAAAACGGAGGTTATTAGCTGAGGTTTCCCTTACTTTGGGGTGCGCAAGGCGTCACTGATTTTGGCACGCGTTTCAGCATCCAAGGGAACGGTCACCCGGCTGTTGCGCGCGGCCCGGTCCGCCAGGACCTTCTGGATGACCATTCGGCCCAAACCAGCAAAAACGGCTGCAGCCACAACGCCCAGCACCATCGATTTCGGTTTCTCAGCCATGCCGCAATCCTAGTGACGCGAACCACCCGGCGAAAGTACCGCCGTCGGGCCCTCATCTGGTCCAATTTCCTCCGCCGCGGCGGGGTGTCCTCGCGCAATCCGGCTGAATAGGGTATGTGCGCCGCTCCCGGTAGAATAGGTGTGCAAGCTCGCGGAGCGCCCCCCATGCCGTTCAAACATTGCAGTTCACCACCGTGTTTAACCCTGTGTTCAAGACGCTGTTTGAATGCGGCTGAACGGCGTGAGACGGCACCTCCGCGGCAGCCTTATTTAAGGTTCACCCAACTCACGCACAGGAGTTACCGGATGCCCCGGATCGTCGTTGACGTCATGCCCAAGCCCGAGATTCTGGACCCCCAGGGGAAGGCCATCGTGGGTGCACTGCCCCGCCTCGGCTTCAACAGCTTCAGCGCAGTCCGCCAGGGCAAGCGTTTCGAACTGACCGTCGACGGCGAGGTGACCGACGCTATCCTGGCCCAGGCCCGCGAAGCTGCCGAGACCCTCCTGTCCAACCCGGTGATCGAGGATGTTGTCAACGTCGAGGTCGTCGAGGCCTGATATGACGTCGATCCCCCTGATTGGCGAGGCTGTAGCCGTCGCCGCAGAACCCCGCTTGGCAGGCGCCAAGATCGGCGTCGTCACCTTCCCCGGCACCTTGGACGACCGCGACGCCGCCCGTGCAGTGCGGCTTGCAGGCGCCACGGCGGTGCCGCTCTGGCATGCCGACACCGAACTGGGCGATGTTGACGCTGTCATCATCCCGGGCGGTTTCTCCTACGGTGACTACCTCCGCGCCGGTGCCATCTCGCGCTTCGCTCCGTTGATGTCCAAGATCATCGATGCCGCGAACTCCGACGCAAAGCTCCCCGTTTTGGGTATTTGCAATGGTTTCCAGATCCTGACCGAGTCGCACCTGCTGCCCGGCTCCATGATCAAGAACGACCACCTGAAGTTCATTTGCCGCGACCAGACGTTGCGCGTGGAAAACGCCAACACTGCGTGGACCGTGGACTACACCGACGGCCAGGAAATCATTGTGCCGTTGAAGAACCAGGACGGCCAGTACATCGCCGACGAGAAGACCCTGGATGCCCTTGAGGCTGAGGGCCGCGTGGTGTTCCGCTACGTGGGCTTCAACCCGAACGGCTCCCGCCGCGACATCGCGGGCATCTCCAACGCCGCGGGCAACGTGGTGGGCCTCATGCCGCACCCCGAGCACGCTGTGGAAACCGGCTTCGGCCCGGAGTCTCTTGATGGTGCTCCCCGCGACACCGACGGCCTCGGTTTCTTCACCTCCGTTTTGACCAAGATTGTGGGAGGCGACAAGTGACCACGGAAACCACCAAGAAGTTCAACATCGACACCGTTGAGCACGCTGCCAAGACCCCGGACACAGAACTCCCGTGGGCTGAGCTGGGCCTGAAGCAGAACGAATTCGACGAGATCGTCAAGGTCCTCGGCCGCCGCCCCACCGGCGCCGAGCTGGCCATGTACTCCGTCATGTGGAGCGAGCACTGCTCCTACAAGTCCTCCAAGAACCACCTCCGCCAGTTCGGCGAGAAGGTCACCGAGGAAATGAAGAAGGACATGCTGGTTGGCATCGGCGAGAACGCCGGCGTCACCAACTTGGGCGACGGCTGGGCCGTGACGTTCAAGATCGAGTCCCACAACTCGCCGTCGTTCGTTGAGCCGTACCAGGGTGCCGCTACCGGCATCGGCGGCATTGTCCGCGACATCATCTCCATGGGTGCCCGCCCGGTAGCCGTGATGGACCCGTTGCGCTTCGGTGCGATCGACCACCCGGACACCGCTCGCGTCATGCACGGTGCTGTTGCCGGCATCGGTGGCTACGGAAACTGCCTGGGCCTGCCGAACATCGGCGGCGAAATGGTGTTCGACTCCGTTTACCAGGGCAACCCGCTGGTGAACGCACTGGCTGTGGGCGTCATGCGCCACGAGGACATCCGCCTGGCCAACGCCTCCGGCAAGGGCAACAAGGTTGTCCTGTTCGGCGCACGCACCGGCGGCGACGGCATTGGCGGCGCTTCGGTGCTCGCGTCCGAGTCCTTCGATGACACCAAGCCGTCCAAGCGTCCGGCCGTCCAGGTGGGCGACCCCTTCGCTGAGAAGGTCCTCATTGAGTGCTGCTTGGAGCTCTTCAAGGGCTCGCTGGTTGAAGGCATCCAGGACCTCGGCGCTGCAGGCATTTCCTGCGCTACGTCCGAGCTCGCGTCCAACGGTGATGGCGGCATGGAAGTGGAGCTGACTTCGGTCCTGCTCCGCGACCCCACGCTGACCCCGGGCGAGATCCTCATGTCCGAGTCGCAGGAACGCATGATGGCCGTGGTCACCCCGGAGAACATCGCCGCATTCGAAGCTGTGATGGACAAGTGGGCCGTGGAGTACTCCTGGTTGGGTGAAGTTACCGACACCGGTCGCCTCATCATCACCTGGGAAGGCGAAGTAATCGTCGACGTCGATCCCCGCACCGTTGCGCACGACGGCCCGGTCTACGACCGTCCGTTTGCCCGCCCGGAGTGGCAGGACTCGGTGCAGGCCAACTCCTTCACCGGTTCCGTGGAGGACGCAGGCCGTCCGTCGGCTCCCACCGAGCTGGCTGCAGCCGTCACCGAACTGGTTGCATCACCGAACATGTGCAGCAAGGCCTGGATCACCAAGCAGTACGACCGCTACGTTGGCGGCAACACTGCCATGGCGTTCCCGGACGACGCCGGCGTGGTCCGCGTTGACGAGGAAACCGGCTTGGGCGTTGCCTTGGCTACCGACGCCAACGGCCGCTACACCTACCTCGAGCCCTACCAGGGTGCACAGCTCGCGCTGGCTGAGGCCTACCGCAACGTGGCCACCTCCGGCGCCGTTCCGATGGCCGTCAGCGACTGCCTGAACTTCGGTTCCCCCGAGGATCCGGATGTCATGTGGCAGCTGGCCGAAGCCATCCGTGGCCTGTCCGACGCCTGCATGGAACTCGGCATCCCGGTGACCGGCGGCAACGTCTCGCTCTACAACCAGACCGGCACCACGCCGATCCACCCCTCCCCTGTGGTGGCTGTTCTGGGCAAGCTCGACGACGTCGCCCGCCGCACGCCGTCGGGCTGGCGTGAGGATGGCCAGGCCATCTACCTGCTGGGCACCACCGCAGCAGAGCTGGATGGTTCGGAATGGTCCAACCTCCGCGGACACCTCGGTGGCTTGCCGCCGAAGGTTGACCTCGCAGCAGAGCGCGCTTTGGGCGAGATCCTGATCAATGCTTCCCGCGACGGCATGGTTGACGCAGCACACGACCTCTCCGAAGGTGGCCTCGCGGCTGCCTTGGTGGAGTCCTCGCTGCGCTACGGCGTGGGTGCCCGCATCGCCCTTGAGGAACTCATGGAGCGCGACGGCGTGGACCTGTTCACGGCCCTCTTCTCCGAGACGCAGGCCCGGGCCATCGTTTCCGTGCCGCGCTCCGAGGAAGTCCGTTTCAAGGACATGTGCACCGCCCGCGGCTTCCCCCACCTCCGGATCGGCGTTGTTGACGCTGCCGGTGGGAAGCTGGAGATCAACGGCGTGGACGAGCTCTCCCTGGACGCTCTCCGCGAAGCACACGAAGCTACCCTGCCCAAGTACTTCGGCTAAGGACAGCTAACGTCGCAAGGCCCCGGCGCTCGGAGAGTGCCGGGGCCTTGCGCGTGCCCGAGGGGGCTTACGCCGGCCAGGTCCGCAGCCGTGCCAACTGTTCAGTGAACTCGGCCGCCGGTAGCGGCCTGCCGAAGTAGTAGCCTTGGCCGCTCGCGCAGCCAATGCTTCGGAGGGCTTCTGCTTGTTCGGCGGTCTCGATCCCTTCCCAAACACCCTCCAGTCCGCAGGAGCGGATGACTTGCTGGATCGCGGCCAGGAAGTCCAACTGGGAAGGATCCTTGCCCAGGTCCTTCACGAATTGCCGGTCCACTTTTACCCGGTCCACGGGCAGTTTCCGCAGGTACCCCATGGACGAATAGCCGGCACCGAAGTCGTCGATCTCAAGCCCCACACCAAGCCTGTGCAGGCTCGCCAAGGTGTAACGGTCCAGCTCGTTGTTGTGGATGATGGCGCTCTCAGTGAGCTCCAGCACCAGTGATTCAGGGGCCAGGCCTTCTTCCGCCAGAGCTTCGCTCACGTCATCCACGAACTCCAGGCTTTGAAGATCGGCAGCCGAGACGTTGATCCTCATGGAGAAGATCTGATGTGCGGTGTCCGGGGCGTTCCGCCAACGCCGCAATTGCCCCGCGGCCGTGCGCAGGACCCATCTGCCCAATTCCGCGATCAGGCCGGTAGCCTCGGCAACGGGGATGAACTGGTCCGGCATGATCAGGCCATGCACAGGGTGTTTCCACCTGACCAAGGCCTCGCAGCCTTCGATCCTTCCGGTGGCGAGCTCCACGATTGGCTGGTAGTAAAGGACCAACTGGTCCGAACGGATGGCTTCGCGGAGTTCCCCCACGATCTGCCGCTGCAGCAGGCGCGCGTGCAGCGTTGCGGGGTCGAACACCTTGAGTTTGTTCCGGCCCTCGTTCTTGGACTCTTCCATGGCAAGATCGGCCTCTTGGAGAAGGTCCTCAATGCTGTGGTGCGGTTCCGCAGTGCGCAGGCCAATGCTTGCACCGCAGCGGATGCTGTTGTTCCCAAGGTCGATGTTTGGTTCCAGCGCTGCCAGGATGCGGTTTCCGACGGCGGCGGCCCGGTTTTGCGGGGTGGCGGGCAACAGCACAGCGAATTCGTCGCCGCCCAGGCGCGTGACGACGTCGTTCTCCCGGACGGCCGACCGGATGCGCATGGCAACCGTGATCAGAATCTGGTCCGCCGCGGCATGGCCGGCGGAGTTCTTCAGGGCCCTGAAACCGTCCAGGTTCAGGAGGAGGAGTGCCGGCGGGACGGCGCCGTTGGCCGTGGCTTCCCGGGCTTCGATAAAGGCGTCCACCAATGCGAGGCGGTTGCCGAGTCCGGTGAGGGCGTCCGTGAGGGCCTCACGGCGCTGCTCATAGCGTGCCTGGTGAAGTTCCTGCATGAGTGCCTGAACGTGCCGCTCCAGTTTTTCGACCCGTGATTTTTCGATCCGTGAATCAGCGGGAATCAGTCCATGAGGCCTTGAGGCGCTCACGACTCTTCCAGGCGTCGGAGCGTTGAGTCGGCAACAGCCTGGGGCTTGGAGACGGGGTTGCGGCGTTCGTCCAGGAAAAGCCGGTAGGAGGCGATGTCCAACCTGCCACCCGGCTCCACCTTGTTGCCAGCGCGGTACACGTGGGTGATCCAAGCCCCTCCGAGGATTGCCTCAATCCAGGCATCGCATTCTGCGAGGGGAAGATGAACGCGGGTGCCGGTGTTCCTGCGGTGGCCGGCGATTGACACCGTGATGCAGCTGCCCAGGAGGCCTTTGTCCGCCGTGAACCAGGCGAGGCCTTCGACGTCGGCCACTATGGTCAGGTTCGCGTTGCTGTCCTCCACCGATTGAACCGGACCCATCCGGACTGAGCGGCGATCAGCGTTCAGCGTGGTGGCTGTTCCTGCTTTGTAGGGTGCGCTGGTGATGTCCTGGCGGAACGCGGACAGTTCCTGGGTGTGCTGGATCTGGATCCGGGTGGTCAGTTCGTTGAAGGTCATGATCTTGCCTCATCCGCTATAGTGGCCGCCTCCGGGCGGTCGGCTCCTACAATCCTGTTTCTGCCCTGCGCCTTAGCGCTGTAAAGGGCTGCATCAGCTACCTCGATCATGAAATTGAGGTCGGCGGACGCGGGAATGCTTGATGTCACTCCGTAGCTGACGGTGGGGAACACCACGCCGTCGGGGGTGGGCATTGCTGCCATCCGCCGGCTGATTTCAGTGGCGATGTCCTCTGCCCGGTCCAGCGTTGCCCCCGGAAGGAAGAGAATGAATTCTTCCCCTCCATACCGTCCGATCAGGTCCGTGGACCGGACCGAGGAGACGCAGGCTTCAGCAAAAGCGCGCAAGGCCACATCCCCTGCCCCGTGGCCGTGTTCATCGTTGACGGCTTTGAAGTGGTCCAGGTCCGCCAGGACCACGGCTGCGCCGGATCCTGTGGAGTGCAGGCGGTCCAGCTCAGTGGTGGCAAGGTCCAGGAAGGCTCCACGGTTGAGGAGCCCCGTCAGGTGATCGCGGGTGGCACGTTCGCGGAGGCCTTTGATGAGTTGGTCGCTGGTCAACGCTGTCATGCTGAAGGAAACGGTGACCAGAAGGACCATGGATATCAGTGCGGAAGGTCCGGGCCCAAAGTAGGTTCGGAACGTGTGGCTGGCCGGCCCTTCGAAGGCATAAACCATCCAGCGGCCCAGGTAGTAGGCGGCCAGAAGGCCTGCAGCCAGGGACAATGCTTTGTGGACCTGTGAGTGCGAGGACTTGATGAACCAGAGATCGTAGGCGGCCAATGCTATGCCCACGGTCATCATGGCCAGATAGACGAAGCCACCGGACCAGACGTTGTTCCCCGGGCTTTCCAGAAAGGATGCGATGGCCGTAACGCCTGGACCAACGGCCAGCTGCCACGGCGCGGCTTTCCGGTCCCGGAGGGTCTTAGCTCCGGCCCAAACGCTGAAAGCACCTGCCACCACGAGGACGTTGCCTACGGGGTTTGCCCACATCTGGTGCGGGGTTCCATTGAGGAGGAAGGCGGCGTTGCCCACCATGAACTCGAGCAAAGCCAGGCTCCACCAGCCAGCGTACGGCGAGCGTGTGCGGTGGAAGGAAGTACAGAACAGCGTCAGGAGCGTCACGGTGACCACGCCCAGGGCAACTCTCACTGAGAATGCATCGAGCTCCATGCCAACCCCCTCAGCTGGTCATCCTTCGCTTTGAGTTCAGTGTCCCGGGGCTTCCTCAACCTCAATGCTGGGTTTGCTCAAGATTGGCTCAAGATCAGTGGCGGTGCGTCAATCCTCAAGATTTGCTGCTGCAGCACGTCAAGAGTCCATCAAGAAACTAAGGCGCCTGAATTTCGGGGGAATCCGGTGCTACCGTGCTGACCAAGCGAGGAACATTGTTTCAACCTTGGGGGTCACCATGGAAGTTTCCGCACAAGCACCCGCACCGGGATCACGGACCGCTGTCATCATTGAAGACGAAGCCGATATCCGCATGGCCTTGATCGGCATTTTCAAGGAGGCCGGCTTTACGGTCCATGCGTTTGAGAGTGGCCTCGAAGGCGTGGAAGGCGTGCGGAGCCGCCAGCCGGACGTGGTGACACTGGACCTTGGGCTGGCGGACATTGATGGATTCGAAGTGGCGCGGCAAGTCCGTCAATTCAGTGATGCCTATATTGTGATTCTCTCCGCCCGCACCCAAGAGCTGGACACCTTGCTTGGTTTGGAAGCGGGCGCCGACGATTACGTCACCAAGCCGTTCCGCCCGCGGGAACTCAGGTACCGCGTGGAAGCGTTGCTCCGCCGTCCGCGTGGCAGGAATGGTTCCCCCATAACCGCGCAACTACTGGCCGTTGATTTCGCAAGCTCACCCGCCCCGGCAGAGGCCCGGGAGCTGCCGGCGGGCGATGAGGTCCTGGAACACAACGGCTTGCGCCTCAGCGTGCAGGCCCGGACTGTGGAACTGGCCGGAGCCGAGCTTGCGTTGACCCGGTCGGAGTTCGACCTTCTTCATGCCCTGCTGAGGGCCGGGCGCACTGTGCTCACCAAAGACGCTCTTGCGCAGGTCCTCCGCGGCACCCAGGCTTCTCCGGACGGTTTCTGGAGCGATGCCGACGCGAAAGCCATTCATGTCCACATCACCAACCTTCGGCGAAAGCTCGGCGACTCGGCGACTTCCCCCTTCTGGGTGGAAACGGTCCGTGGAGTCGGGTACCGGTTGGCGCTATCCCGCTGATGATTCAGCGCTAACCTGGAGGGCCGCAACAATCTCCTGCAGGATTCTCGGCCGGAACGGCTTGGCCAGGTAGCCGCTGGCTCCCGCCGCCATGGCATTCTCGACGCCGGCAATGTCGGCTCTTGCGCTGATCACCAGAATTGGTGCTGTGGTGTTCTTCCGGGCCTCCCTGATGACATCGACGCCTTCGAGGTCCGGCAATCCCAGATCCGTAGTGATGAGCGAGGGCTGCACATCGCGGATGGCCAGAATCCCGGCGGGCCCGGTCTCAGCGGTGCTAACGGTGTAGTTCATTGCCTGCAGGAGGGTGCTGATCAGGAAGCTGATGTCGGGATCGTCTTCAATGACCACCGCGCGGCGGATATCCATGGCCAAGCCCCTAGTTCTGTGCTGCCGCGGGGAGGGAAACGGGTACCGCTGGCAGGGCGAATTCGAGAACCAGGTCATCCGTGATGGTTTGGCGGGTGTAGACACCGGACCCGGGCGCTGTTTCCGTGAGCAGGTCCATGGTGAAGATGAGCCTGGTCTTCACCGCTGCCGCATCACCCGGCACAACAACACTGGATGAGTAGGAATGCGGTGCATCGACGGCGAAATCTCCGGTGTCATTGGCCAAGATGGTGCCGGTCGAATCGACGCGGGCATTGAAGCGGGTGACCTTGATGACTTTCTTCTCCGTCCCGGCAACGCTGGCGCTGAGCCGAATGATCGGTGACGTATCCGGGGTCCAGCTGGCAGTGTTCTGGGTGGTCCAGTAGTCAATGGCCAGCTGGTTCTCCGCGGCCCCAAGTTTGTGGGACACCGAACCCTTGGCCATCTCTCCTGTGATGGTGGGTTGCACCGGGACCGCCGCTGCTGCAGGTGCCGCCTGGGTTTCGGTAGCGGTGGGAGCGATGGCCGCAGCCTGTTCCACTTCCGGTGCGCCGGTGGGCCCGGGAAGCCCCGGTATTGAGCAGCCGGTAAGTGCCAGCACGGTCGCGACAGAAAGTGCAGTGATCGCTGATGCGACTACCTTGCGAGGCCTCGCGGCCCGGTGCTTCGGGGTGTGGGAAGAGCCCATTGTTTCGTCCTTCAGAAGTAGCAGCGTGAGGTGGTCTGGCTTCAGGCGTGGAAACCGCGGTGTCCGCGAAGCGCCTTGCGGAGCATGAAGACCGTTTGGACCATGGTGGTGATGTACAGAACCGGCCAGCCAACCGACAGGATGGCGGACTGCACATTCACCGGCATGTTGAGCCAAGCGAAGACCACGCCGCCGGCAATGACGGCCAGGACGATCGCGGGCATGAGGTGGGCTGAGCCGGCACCCCGTTCAGCCCGGGCCTGGGCGGCCCAGTTATCGGTCTCGTTTCGAGCGAAGAATTTTGACCAGGCCCGCACGAAGTGCCCCATCCGAAGCCAGAGGTAGGCCTCTGCCGGGAACGCCAACAAGGCGAAAGCAATGTCACGGCCCGTCTTGCCCTTGATGGACAGTGCGATGCGCAGGTTCAGGATGATGGCAACTACCGGAGGGATCAGCCACACGGGATAGAACACGTAGGCGTTGATGCTCAAGGATGCCGCCAGCAGCATCAGGAAGGAGATCCGGGTGAGGATGTTGAAGACCATGGAAATGTTCTCGCTCCACCGCAGCCTCAGATTCGGGTGGAGGGGTTGGCCCGGCGTGTTGCTGCGCTGTCCCGGCCACATGAGGTCGATGGCACCGTAGTTCCATTTGACCTGCTGCCCGTCCAGCGATCGGAGCGTGGTCATGCCACCCACCGAGGCCCGGGCCCGGGCTGAGATCTTGGTGGCGTAGCCAAGGTTCTTGATCTGCAGGGACAGCAGGGAGTCCTCCACCTCAGAGTCCTTCACCCACGGCGTTGCTTGCCGGTTGTCCACCATGACGTTCTTCAGCGCCTCCATGGACAGGAGCGAGCACTGTCCGCCCAAGACTGCCATGTTCCGTCCTCGGAGCAGGTTGTCCATGTTGAAGGCGGCGAACTGGGCCCGCTGTCCGGCGGTCAGGAACTTGGAGGTGATTCCTTTCTTCTCCATCTCGGCCACGGTGTAGATCGCGGAGATACCGCCGATGCGTGGGTCGCTCAGGATTTCTTTCTCCAGGTGCTCCACGGCGTACTGGTCCACCACCGTGTCACCGTCCACGCCCAGGAAGTAATCGAAGTCGTCGCAGACCTGGGCAAAGCCGTAGTTGAGGGCACCCACCTTCTTGTCCTTGTTCACGCCGATATCGTGGACGAAAACTTCCGTGAGTTGAGTCAGATCACGGTAGGTTCGCTCGTGGGGCCCGGCGAAGTCGCGGGCCACGAAGAACGTCTCATCGTCGGAATTGTTAATGACCACATGGATGACATCGGGCAGCCTGCTCTGGTTCAGCAGGGCGGTGAGGACCTCCGCAATAGTGTCTTCCTCGTTGTACGCCGGAATGACGCAGGCAATGGTGGCCCGTGACGTGCTCTGCTCCGCCGCTGCACCGCGCAGGACTGACAAGTAGGGGGTTTCATTTTGATGGTCGGAAACGACGGTCATGATTGGTTCTCCGGTGTTCGTTTGACTGTTGGAACCAGTCTGGAAAAACAATCTCAAGGTTCAACCGTGTGCCGTGCTAAGGATTGCCAATGGATTCAGAAAGGCGCTTAGCGTTTCATTAAGCCCTGCTGAAAGAATGCTGGCAGCCTGTCACCCAACCCAGTGGCCGTCGTCGTGATATTCCGCCTCCAGTCCGTGAGGTGTCTTCTCCCATTTGTGCGGGCTCGTGAGCATCTGCCAGGCGGCACGCCAGGCAGCCACTGAGTGCAACACCCAGTAGAACGGGTTGAGCAACGCGAAGATCGCAATCCGCCATCCGTGGCGACGCAAGGTGGCCAGGCCGGAGACGATGATCATCATGGCGTTGCCGAACAGCATGGACACCACCCCGCCCACCAGCAGCCAGGACGGCAGGACCAACCCCACGATGTCGTAGCCGATGTAGGTCACCACGGTGAATCCCACCACCAGCGGGTAGGCCAGGAAAGCCAGTGGTGTGCCCAGGATCAGGCCGAGGAACCCAATGGTTCCGGCAACACCTGTGCTCTTCATGTAGCGCAGGGAGTTCCGGGTATTCACCGCTGAGGTGATCATGTAGCCCTTGATCCACCGGGTGCGCTGCTTGATCCATGCCGGCACCTGCGAGCACGCTTCTTCCCAGGTGGTGGAGTTGATGACGCCCACACGGTACCCGTCCACGGCTGCCCGCAGCCCCAGGTCCGCATCCTCGGTGACGTTCCAGGGATCCCACGCACCTACTTCCTTCAGCAGGGAGGTGACAAAGTGGTTGGACGTACCGCCCAACGGCAACGGGATGCCCGAGTTGTCCAAGCCCGGCAGCATGGAGTCGAACCAGTGCGTGTATTCGATGGTGAACATGCGGGTGAGAACGTTTTGGTCGGCATTGAAGTAGTTGAGGGCGGCTTGGACGCAGATCAGCGGCTTGCGCTTGGGGTTGAGATGCTCCCGCTCGAACTCGTCCTGCTTGAAGGCTGCGATGGATGCCCTGAGTTGGCCCGGCTCCGGACGGTCCTCGGCATCGTAGATCACCACGTATTCGCCGCGGGCAAAGGTCAAGCCATAGTTGCAGGCCCGGGGTTTGGTTTGGGGGTCTCCCCTGGGCACCACCAGGATGCGGACGTACTCCGGGGGCCGTGAGGCCTTCGCGGCAGCGATCGTCTCCGCGTCATCTTCTTCGAGCAGGACAAGCACATCAAGCTTGGACCTGGGGTAGTCCAGCTGACCCAGGTTGGTCAGCAGTTTGTCGATGATGTTCGCCTCACGGAACACCGGAACCAGGATGGTGTACACGGGCAGCTCGGCGTCTGGAGCCCGCTCTTGAGCCACCGGCGGAAGGCCACGCCGTGCTCGCTCCCTATCCCGTGCCTTCGCCACGGCGGACTCGTGCAGTTGGTCGAAGGGATACCGCAGGCTGGCCAGCGATTTGAAGCCGATACTCACCAGGAAAACGATGTTGGCCGCCGCCAGCAACACAATGATGGCTGTCAGAGGCGAGATCACGAACGCCAGCATGACTCCCGCCACGAGGACCACCGGAAGGTAACGCTGCCACTGCGTCAGGGCAATGCGCGCTGACTCCCCCGGCCGTTCCTCGGCGAGGCGCTCAGCTGATTCGTAGAGGAGGTGACGGCGGAAGGAACGCTGGATGGACTGGTTGATGTCCCAATCCGTGGTGGTGCGGAACTCCACCCCCGCCGCACCGAAGCGGCGCGTTGCTTCCTCAACTATTTCGGCCGACGGAGCCACCGCACTTGCCACCACCAGCACGTCGCCGTCCATCCGCCATGGCAGCCACTGAGGCTCCCCCAGCTCGCTGTAGCCGAGCTTCTCCATGAGAGCGTCGGCGGGCGGTTCCGCCATGAGGTCAACCAGCGGGGCATCCCACTGACGGGCAAGGACTTCATAAACCCGACGGCGGTCCAGGCCGGCTTCCAGGATGAGGTGCCGGCCCAGCAACCCGCCTTCGCTCGCGGCACGGTCCAGCGCACGCTCCAGCTGTTCCGGGGTGACCAACCCGGCGGCAAGGAGCGTCTGGCCGATCGATTGCCGGTTGAGCTGCCCGGCTACGGACGGTGAAGAAGGTGTCATGAGTCGGAGGACCTTTCATAGATCCGATGGGTTGGCGTGGAGAACGCCAGCGAATAGCGGACAGTGAAGGAGGGGCTCTTGACCATGGCTTGGTACACCAGGTCCGTGGGGCCGGAGTCGCGGGCCCCGGTTCCCGCTTCAACGTTAACGAACACCCATTTGGCGTACTTCGCCGGGTCCTCCAAGGCGGGTCCAAAGTAGTCGCCCGAGGCGCGGTTGTAGATTTCCTTGAGCGGAATGCCCATCACCGGCAGCACGGCATTACCGCGGGCACTTTCGTCCATCAGGATTCCGCCGGACTGATAGTGCTGGTTGAGCCAGCGTGCGGCAGCAGTTGAGTTGGTGGTGGATTCAGCGGACATCCTGCCTTCAGCCAGCACGGCCAGCCGCCCTGTGGGATCCTCGTTCCACCACGCGTTCTGCAGCACCAACCCCGCCAGCAGGGCACCCGTCACCCAAGGCCTCAACTGTCTGCGGCCTACCAGCTCATGCACGAACACTGCCACCAGAACGGCCACCAACGGTAGCGCCGTCAGCGCAAAACGGTTGTTCCACCAGGTGGATGGCAGCGAATGATCGTTGTTGATGGCCGTTTGGCCGAGGAAGAGGCTCAGGAGCGCGAACGCATAGGCGCTGCCGGTCACCGCCACCAGCAAGGTGCTGTTGGCGAAGCCTCGCCTGAAGACCAGCACGACGGCGCCGCACGCCGCCAGCGCGAGGACCGCCACGCCCACTGTCTCCAACAGCGACCAATGGAAAGTAGTCAGCGTGAGCCCGGCGTTGCCCTTGGTAGGCAACAGGCCGCCGTCGGTGATGTTTTTCTGCTGCGCGTAAGCCGAGTATTGCCCGAACATGAACTCCAACGGGTTGCCGTAGATCGCCCAGTTATAGGAAATCCACCAGAGCACCGCCGCCGCAGGAATCATCACGTAACCCCCGGCCATGATGAGGGCCTCGCGCCAATTGCCGGTTCGACGCTTGGAAACGATCACCACGAACAGCGTTCCGGTCATCACCAAGGCCCAGCCTTCGTACCGCGAGAGAACTGCAGCTGCTGAAGGAATACCGGCGAAGACGGCAAGTTCTCCGGCACTCATTCGACGGCGGCTGGTAGCCCAGTGTGCCAGGCCCGCCATGCCGCCCACTATGCACATGATGAGCACGGGCTCGGTCAGTGCCGTGGTGTAGACGTAGAGGATTGCCGGGTTCGCGAGGACCACCAAGGTGGTGGCCAGCCGGCCGGCACGGCCCAAACCGAGGCGGGCAGCAATGAGATACAACCCGGTGGTCGTGGCGGACAGCGCCAGAATGCCCAGCAGTCCGGCGGCCCAGCCCGTGCTGAACAGCCACATGTTCAGCACGAACGGTGCCAGCAGCAGGTGTGGCATGGGCAGCCATACGGTACCCAGCTGTTCGAAGCCAGGGGCCTTGCTGTCAAAGATGCGGCGCGCGATGGTCAGGTGGCTTTGGGCGTCGGAGTAATCCAGATTGGTGCCGTGACCAATCGTGTACAAGCACGCGAGGTAGCCCACCATCGCAGCAAGAACGGCGACGATCCTGGTGCCGGGAACCTTGCGGCCCACTACCGGGGCGCCGAGCCGTTCCCAGCCCCGCATCACCACGGCAAACGCAGCGGGGACCGCCGGCCGCCTGTGGGCAGCCCGGCGTGGCGTGGCTACGTTAGTTGCCATGACCCGGTTCCGGCGCTCCAGCGGAGTCCGGTTCGCTCGCCGTCTCTTCAGCATCCACATACGCCCGCGCTTCCTTGGCACGGCGCCTCATCAGCAAGGTACGCACGGCGAACGCGAGGCCCAGCGCCAGCACGGCCCCGCCGATCCACCAGGCATAGGGGCGGTAGTCGTCTGTAACGGCCTTCTGGGGAACCAGGGCGTTGCTTTCCAACAGCACGGGAGTCCCTGAGGGCTGCGTGACCAGGAGGTTCCGGGACAGCGACGCCCAGCCTCCTTCAACGCCACTGACATGGGAGGCCAGCGATGCCTGAAGCGCCGACGCAGCGGTCAGGTCACCTTCGGGCGCCCACGCACCCAGCAGCAACAGATCTCGGCCGCCCTGTTCAAAAGCCTCCAACACACCGAACGGGGCTGAGGCACCCACGCCATATTCGACGTCGTCCGGTGAGATGGTGCGGAACTCCGCCAAACGCAGCGGTGCCGATAGCTTGTTGGCTGCCTCGGCGGTGGCTCCAACTACCACCCCGGACTCACTGGAGCCCGCAAGGGTATCCAGGCCCACCACCCGGGTGTCCAGCAAGGAGGCACTGTCTCGCTGCAGGGACGCAATGAGAGTGGCAGCGTTGACGGTGTTCGCCTGGGCGTCGCCGGCACCGAAGGCCACCGGAACGCTCTGGCCAAAGGCCTGCGGGAAGCGGGCGAATCCGGCTTTCGTGGAACCGCCGCGGACGGCGGTCAGGGTGCTGCCCGCCGTGTCCAAGGTGACCTCCATGGGCATGACGCCCGCCGGTCCGGTGCAATCTCCGCCGGCAGGAAGGGCCGCGAGGCGAATCCGCAGGCCGTTCTTCGCCTGAAGCTGCCCGGCCGGGACGTCCGCGTCCACCGTGAAGGTGTCACCGCCGTCGAGGTTTCTCGAACTCAGCAGGTAGTCGTTCCAAAAGACGGAAAGCTGGGCTTGGGCATTGTCCGGTACGGCTGTGTGCGTGCCCTTGAGCTGGACTTTCACGGAAGAAACGGGGCCGCCGAACTGTGACTGGGTGATGCCCACATACGATTCCGGGGTGCCATAGCCGGACAGCTTGAGGGTAGAGCTGCCGAGGTCCTTGAGGCTCTGGGTCAGGCCGGGCGAAGCGGACAATGCCGAGGTCAGCCCGGTCACCGAGGACGTCACGGCGAGCGCGGTCTTGTCGCTGGCGAGCGCCCGCGCGGCGGTGCGGAGTTGTTCGTCGTGGCCGCTGAGGATGAGTTGCGGCAGGCCGGCTGCGGTGGCGAGCCGGGTGCCGGTTTCGCCTTGGTCCGCTACGACGCTGAGGATGCGGCTGCCCGCCGGGAGGGTTGCGGCGCGCGCTTCAAGTTCGGCGTCCGGAACCACGCTGACGGCAGCGGCCGGGTAGCGGTGGGACATGGCGGCGGAAGCGGTCATGATCGCAGCCGAAACGTCCGCACCGGGCGCCGCCGGGACGGGAAGCACGACGGCGGGCACGGACGCCGGGAAGAACTCGCCTACCGTGGTGGGAGCCTTGGCCGTTCCGCTGAAATCCACCACCACGTTATTGAGGGTGGCCGTGGCGTTGGAGACAACACACATGGTTTGGGTTGCCGGGACGAACTGCAGCCCCACCGTCAGCTGCTGGGCTGTAACGTCCGCGGCGGATACCGCAGCGTCAAGGGCAATGCTTGCTGCTGCGCTGGTTTCGAGGACCACCCGGCCGTTCACGGTGGCCCGCACCATGCCGTCCAGCTTCCCAGTGCCGTCCAGCTTGCCTGTGCTTTCGGGCTTACCGGACACTGCGATGATTCCTTGGATCCGGGTAGGCTCCAGCCCAGCGGCAACCGGCACCACCAGTGTCTGCTCTTCCTGGCCAGCGAGCGCCGATACGCTGGACGACGTTTGGACGGCCGGCCCTTGGGGAGGCGAAGCCGAGGCTCCCGGGGCGGCTGTGATGGTCAGTGCCAAGGATGCGGCACAGGCGACGACGATGGCCGCAGCATGCGATCGGGTCCGGGCATGGCGCCGGGTGCGTTTTCCGGCAGGGGTTTGGGGCACGATGTCAGTCCTGAGTAACTAGCAGCGAATGAGTCCGTCAGCCGTTTTAGGCCAACCTCATAGACACTGCCGAACGGAACTCAAGGAGACTTGCTGCGTTGGCTCAAGATTCACTCAAGACGTTGTTCCCCCGGGCTGCTGACCTGCGGTGATAATGAATAATGTGGATCGGCTGGATTGAGTTCGACGTCCTTTTGGGCGACGTCCATGGTCTCAAGGAGAAGCGCTCGCTGATTCGGCCCTTGGTGGCCGAGCTGAAGCGGCGCTTCGATGTTTCTGCTGCCGAAACAGGTATGCAAGACCAGCACCGGAGAGCACTGGTTGGCGCGGCACTGGTGGCCCCGGATCACGCCCACCTCCAGCAAGTGCTCGACGCCGTTGAACGGTTCGTGGCGGCCCGGCCTGAGTTTGAGCTGCTGAGCGCACGGCAGCGGGAGCTGCACAGCGAGGACTAGTAGCCGATGACGGCCAAGCGCGTTGAGTCCAGGTGGGCGTCGATCGCTTGGTGGGCGGCGTCCAGGCTGCGGCTGCGCAGTGCGTCCACAATGAGCTGATGTTCCCTGAGGACGTCCCCTGCGCGGTCCGTTCCCTGGCTTACTGCCTTGACGCCGATCCTGAGTTGCTTTTGCCGGAGCGAAGCGTAGAAATCGGCCAGCACCGGATTCCCTCCGGCACGGACCATGAGGGTGTGGAACTCGGTGTCCAACTCGATGAACCGGGCTGGATCATCCTTGGCTTCCTGCTGCTGGTCAATGACTCGCTGGAACGCATCGATCTGGGCGTCCACCATGCTCTCCAGTGCGGAGACGGCCCACTTCTCCACCACAGACCTGGCCTGCAGGATGGCGCGGACGTCGGGGTCGGAGATGGGCGGCACGTAGGCACCTTTGTGGGGGATTCGCTTGACGAACCCTTCGGCTTCGAGGCGCAGCAAGGCCTCGCGCACGGGCGTACGTGACGTACCCGTGGTCTTGGCCAGGACTGCCTCGTTCAGGAAGGTCTCTTCCTCCCGGGGCAGGGCTGCGATGTAGCTTTTCATCCACTGGTAGGCCACTTCTGGCTGCGACTGTGCAGCGGGGGTCATCTGGATCATGCAGAGCCTTTCTCGCGAAGCCCACAGTATACGAGTTGCATTCAGGATGTTCCGGACGTCCGGAAAAACTTCTCCCTCAAATATAGACAGGTTGTATACAACCCGTCTACAGTGAAGTTCAGTGACTCCGCTCACGCATCGGAAAGACCCCAATTTCCTGGGAGCCCCGGCCACCTGTCTCACCGGAAGCCCACGGCTCCCCATCGCAAAGGATCCCCAGAATGACCGATTTGAAGAAAGCAGAACTGAGGCAGCAAAAGCACTCAAGCCTGCCCGTGGTGGCTGCTTCGAGCCTGGCTGGCACCGCGGTGGAATGGTATGACTTCTTTCTCTACGGCACCGCCGCCGCGCTGGTATTCAACAAGCTCTACTTCCCCACCGACGATCCCCTCGTGGGCACCATGCTGGCGCTCGGAACGTTCGCGGCCGGTTTCCTGGCCCGCCCGATCGGGGCAATCGTCCTTGGCCACCTCGGCGATAAGCACGGACGCCGCGCCACGCTGGTGGCCAGCCTGATGCTCATGGGTGTCGCCACCACCCTGATCGCCTTCATCCCCTCCTACGCTGCGATCGGCATAGCCGCGCCCTTGCTGCTTTTGCTGCTTCGCCTGATCCAGGGATTTGCCCTCGGTGGCGAGTGGGGCGGGGCCGTCCTCCTCGTGTCCGAACACAGCAATGAAAGTGCCCGGCGCGCCTTCTGGGCCTCGTGGCCCAACATGGGCCCGCCCCTGGGCAACCTGATGGCAGCTGGTGTGCTGGCCGTACTGGCCGCCACCATGCCGGAGAGCGAGTTCCTGGCATGGGGCTGGCGGATTGCGTTCGGATTGTCTGCCCTCCTGGTGGTCATTGGCCTCATCCTGCGGCTCTACGTTCAGGAGACCCCGCTGTTCAAGGAAGCACAGCGGAAGCGCGAAGCCGAAGGCAACAAGGAACGGAAGATGCCGCTGACCATCCTGTTCCGCCGCAACTGGCGTGAAATCCTCATCGCAACCGGCAGCCGGATGGGCGAGAACGCAGGCTTCTACATCTACTCGCTGTTCATCATCACCTACGTCACCCAAATCATGGGACTGCAGAGGCAGACCGGACTCACGGCCGTCATGATCGGGCAGGGCGTGGCCGTCCTCGCCATTCCCATCCTGGCGCTCTACGCGGACAAGGTAGGCCGCAAGCCCATCCTGATCGGCGCCTCAATCGCCACCATGGTGTGGGCCTTCGCCTTCTTCTTCCTGCTGAATACCGGCCAGTTGTGGGGCATCATCGCCGCCGCCGTTGGTGGCCTGTTGATCTTCGCTGCGTACAGCTCGGTGATCGGAGCCTTCTTCTCCGAGCTCTTCCCCACGGACGTGCGGTACAGCGGCACTTCCGTGTCCTACAACCTGGCCTCACTGATCGCCGGCTCCCTGTCACCGATCATTGCCCTGGCCCTCTACAGCGCCTTCGGCACCGGCTATGCAATCGGCATCTACCTGGCGGCCATGGGCCTGATCTCCATGGTCTCGGTGATGTTTGCCAAGGAAACCAAGGGGCTGCGCCTCAGTGACCTGGACGAGCCGACCAGCAAAGAGAAGGAACAAGCATGAAAATCGCACTCGTCCAGGTGGCCAGCCCGGACCCTGAAACCCGTGAGGACCGGATCAACCGCATCGAAGCGATTCTGCGCGGGATCACCGGCGCCGATCTGATCGTCCTCCCGGAACTCTGGAGCGCCGGCTACTTCCACTTCGATAACTACGAAACTCTCGCGGAAACACTGGACGGCCCCACTGTCTCCATGTGCTCGCGGGTGGCAGCAGACCTGGGCGTTCACATCCACCTCGGCAGCATCATTGAAGCCGGCGAGGACGGGCAGCTCAGCAACACCTCCATCCTGCTGGGACCGGATGGCAGCGTGGTCCACACCTACCGGAAGATCCACGTGTTCGGGTACAAGTCCAAGGAGGCCAGCCTTCTCACGGCAGGCTCCGCACTCCCCGTGGCCCAGCTGCCCTTCGGGGCAGTCGCGGGCATCACCTGCTACGACCTCCGTTTTCCCGGGTTGTGGATGGAACTGAGCACCCGTGGCGCGGAAATCGTGATTGTTCCGGCAGCCTGGCCCGCTGCGAGACGCGAACACTGGCGCCTCCTCACAACAGCCCGGGCGGTGGAACACCAAATCTTCGTGATTGCCTGCAACGCCGCCGGCACCCAGGAAGGCGTGGAACTCGGCGGACACAGCAGGGTGGTGGATCCGGCGGGCAACGTCATAGCCGAAGCAGATGCCGGGGAGTCAGTGCTCATGGTGGACATCGATCCCGGCCAGGTCCACGCAGTCCGCACCGAATTTCCGGTGATCAATGACCGTCTCAGCAACTACCAAACATTGACCGTCTAAGGAAGAACATGGAAACAACAAGGCAAGTCCCACTCACCTTCAGGGTGGTGGGCACGGACAAGACAATTGTGGTCTCGGATTTCCACGGAGTAGTGGCCGGCTACACGGGCCGGGATCCTAAGGCAGTCCAGCACCACATCGACGAACTGGCAGCCATCGGGGTAGCTCCCCCGCCGGAGGTTCCCATGTTCTACCGCATGGACTCGGACCTGTTCGAAACCTCCGGCGAGCATGACACGTCGGAGAATCTGACCTCCGGTGAGATCGAGCCCCTCTACCTTCGCCACGAGGGCCGGTACTACCTGGGCATCGGCTCGGACCACACAGACCGTGACATCGAGGCCCGGGATATCGGGGACTCCAAGCGGGCCTGTCCCAAGCCGATCGCCGGTGAGGTCATCGCCGTCGAATCCTTGGAGGACCTGGACCTCGATCAGTGCACCGCGCGCTCCTGGGTGGACGGGGAACTGTACCAGGAGGGTTCGCTGAGCGGCCTGCGCAAGCCGGCCGACGTCGTCGAGCGCCTCCTGGCCCGTACCGACATCGGTGACGCCGATTTCATGTGCCTCGGCGGCACCCTGCCGCTGCTGGACGGGAAGTTCGTGAATGGAACTTCCTGGAAGTTGGAGCTCTCCTTCCCGAATGGGACCACCATTGAACATAACTACAAAATCAAGAAAGGCTCACTTCGATGAGAACCGGTAAGCAGTATTTGAAGTCCCTGAACGACGGTCGGACAGTGATCCTCGACGGCGAGGTGGTCGGCAACGTCCTGGAACACCCGGCGTTCGCGAAGGTTGCCCAGACCATGTCAGAGCTGTTCGACATCGCAGCCGATCCCGCCAACGGCATGCAGTTCCATTCCGAGGAAATCGACGGACCCGCTAACCGCACCTTCGCCGCTCCCCGCACCCAGGAGGAACTGGTGTTGCGCCGCCAGGCGATCGAGAAGTGGGCCAAGCACACCCACGGCTGGGTGGGCCGGAGCCCGGACCACGTTGGTACGTTCTTCGCCGCGTTCGGCTCCCACCCGGACGTCTTCAAGAACGAGGAACGCGACTTCGCCGGCAACGTGGAGCGGTACTACAAGAAGATCCTGTCCGAGAACCTGTACCTGTCCTACGCAATCATTCCCCCACAGGTCTCCCGCGCAACCACAGCGTCCGGGTGGGAAGGCGAATACCTGCAGGTGGGCGTCGTGCGCGAAACCGAGGAAGGAATCATTGTCCGCGGTTCGCAGATGCTCGCCACCGGTGCCGCGATCGCCGACGAAGTCTTTGTCACCTGCATCAAACCGCTGGGGCCGGACGACGTTGACTTCGCCGTCAGCTTCGCCATCCCGGTAGCCACCGACGGCCTGAAGCTCTACTGTCGCCGACCGTTCGCACCCGCCGCCACCAGCGACTTCGACTACCCGCTGACCAGCCACTACGACGAGCCGGACGCCCTGGTGGTCTTCGACGACGTCCTCATCCCGTGGGACCGCGTGTTCATCAACCGGAACATCGACACCCTGCGCCGCCAGTTCTTCGACACCGGCGCCCACGCCCTGGGCAACTGGCAAGCCCAGATCCGGTTCTCCACCAAGCTGAAGTTCATCGCCTCCGTGGCCCGCAAGGTCACCCAGGTGAACGGCACGGACAAGATCCCCGGAGTCCAGGAGAAGCTCGGCGAGCTCGCCGCAATTGTGCAGTCCGTTGAATCGGCCGTCCTCGCCGCGGAGTACACCGCAACAACGGACGACGCCGGCATGCGGATTCCTGGGAAGAGCGCCCTGTACGGGGCCATGGGCCTGCAGTCCGAGACCTACCCTCGCGTCATCTCCATCCTCCGCGACCTGGTGGGTGGCGGCGTTCTGCAATTGCCCTCCAGCATTGCGGACATGACCAGCAGCGTCACCCGCCCGGACATGGAGCGGTACGTCCAGTCCCCCGGCGTCGCCAGCGAGGAACGGGTGAAGCTCTTCAAGTTGGCCTGGGACATCATCGGTTCCGAGTTCGCCGGCCGTCATCAGCAGTACGAAATGTTCTACGCCGGTGCACCGTTCGTTGTCCGCGGCGCCTACACCTACAGGAATTACGGCTACGACGCCCTGGTAGCGGAACTGGACACGTTCCTCGGTTCCTACAGCATCCAGAGCACCACCGATTCGGAGGGAATCTAACCATGGCAAAGCCCGAATTCGAGTTCACCCCTGTTTCCTCGGTGGACTTCGCACCCTGTAACCCGCACATCGAGGGCTTGTCCGAGGCCATCCTCGCCCGGGATTCGGACAATGACAGCGTCACCCGGATCCTGAAGTTCGAGCCCGGCACTGACACCACCCCCAACGGCGTCCTCACCCATGATTTCTGGGAAGAAGTCTTCATTTTTGAGGGCTCGTTCGTGGACCAGCGCCTCGGCAAAACCTTCAAAGCCGGCGACTGGGCCACCCGCCCGCCGGGCATGGAACACGGACCGTGGGTCTCGGAAAACGGCGCCAGGATGTTCGAAGTCCGGTACTACACGGAACCGGCACCAGCGGAGCGGAGCAACTGACATGAGCCTGGCACCAGCCTTCACCATCCCCGATGCCATGGGGATGCGCCGCGCCATGGGCCGATTCCTCACCGGCGTCGCCGTGGTCACCACCCAGCATCAGGATGAGCAGTATGGGATGACCATCAGTTCGCTGACCTCCATCAGCCTGGAGCCGCCCATCCTCATGATCTCGCTGAACTTCGGCACCCGGACCGGAGAGGCACTGATGGAGAGCGGCAAGTTTGCGGTATCCATTCTGGGCGCGAAGCAGGAATCAGTGGCCCGGCGGTTCGCTGTCCGCGGTGGGGACCGCTTCGGCGACGGCGACTTCGACATCACAGACAGTGGGCTACCGGTGATCAAGGGCGCCCTCGCCCAGGCGGACTGCACCGTAGTACAGCAGTACGACGTCGGCGATCACCAGGTCTTCTTCGGTCAGGTCACCACCTGCCGGGACCGGGACGGCGAGGTGCTGGCATTCAAGGCAGGCCGCTTCGGCTCGTTCAGCGACTTCGGCCACGCAGAAATCCCGTGGATGTTCTGAGGAGAGCTGCCTAGTGCTTAAGCGATGGTCAGCTCACCCATGCGGTCCCAGCCGCTGCCTTCGAACTGGCGGCTGATGATGTGGGGAGTCTCCACGAGCGCCTGAGGCATGTCTGCCATGGCCTTCTTGAAGTGCTCGCTGTTGACGTGCGCCTCAGCAGCATCATCCTGGAAGGCTTCCACCAGCACGAACTCGTGGGGGTTCTCCACACTGCGGGACCAGTCGAACCACAGGTTGCCGGGCTCTTCGCGGGTGGCCTTGGTGAAGTCGGCCACCAGATCCAGCCAATGCTCGGACCACTCGGGCTTGACGTTGAACTTGACCACAATAAAGATCACGGGACTGCCTTTCGTTGCACTACGGAATCTGTTCCAGTCTTTCAGACTTAAACCTCGACGGCGGCCCGCACCAAAAGGTGCGGACCGCCGTCGAACGCTGTTTTAGCGTGCTTGTACTACTTCGAGGTGCCTTGTGACACGGAGCCCTGCAGCTGGCGCTGGAAGATGATGTACACAATGAGTACCGGAATGACGGTGACGCTGACGGCTGCAAACAGCGCGCCATAGTCCACGGCGTAGCCCATCTGGCCGGCGAAGGCCGCGAGTTCCTGGGAAAGGACGCGCGGACCGGCAGCGTTGATGGACACCGGAATCAGGAACTGGTTCCACAGGCCCAGGAAGTTGAAAATGGCAACCGAGGCGAGGCCCGGCTTGGCCATCGGCAGCATGACCTGGAAGAACGTCCGCCACTCCCCTGCCCCGTCGAGCGCCGCTGCTTCAGTGATTTCGTGAGGCAGCGACTTGAAGAAGGAGAACAGGAAGAACACCGTGAACGGAAGCGCGAAGCCCACGTACACCAGGATGAGTCCCGGCAAGGTGTTCAGCAGTCCCATGTTCTTCAGGACGAAGAACAACGGCACCATGGCCAGGAAGATCGGGAACGTCAGGCCGGCCAGCATCAGGTAGTAGATGGCCCGGCTGCCCGGGAAAGTGTACCGGGCCAGGACGTAGGCACACATGGCCCCCAGGACCATCACGATCACCAGTGCCACTGCGACCACGATGATCGAGTTCAGGAAGGCGCTGCCGATGCCGGCTTCGCTCCAGGCCTTGATGTAGTTATCCAGCTTCCATTCACCCGGCAAGGCGAACGGCGAAGCGAAGATCTCGCTGGACGTCTTGAAGGAGGACATGAAGGTCCACAGGAGTGGAAGGATGACGATGAGCGTCCAGATGGTCAGCGCGGTGTGGGACACCGCTCCCACCACTTTGTCACCAGGTGTGGTTGCCGGCGTCCGCGGTTGGAAGTGCAGTGACTTCCTTTCCGGGGTTGAGACTTTGGTTGTCATTACAGACTCACATCCTTATCTCCGCCGGTGAGCCGGTTGACCACGAACACCAAGCCGGAGAAGATCAGCGTTGCGATGGCCAGCACAACGCCCATGGCGCTTGCGAGTCCGAACTGGCCCTTGCTGAATGCCGTGAAGAACAACTGCTGCGCCATGACCAGCGTCGAGTTGTCAGGACCACCGCCAGAGTTCAATGCCGCCATATAGACGAAGGCGTCCAAGGCCAGGATGCCCATGTAGATGTAGGCGGTCTGGATGTTGTCGCGGATCAGCGGGATGGTGATGGACACGGCGGTACGGAAGCGACCTGCGCCGTCAATCCTTGCGGCCTCGAAAAGCTCGGCCGGAATGCCTTTGATGCCGGCAACGAAGAGAACCATGTAGAAGCCAACGAAGCCCCACACAATGACGAACATGGTGGCGATCATGGCGGTGTTCTTATCACCCAACCAGGCAAAGTCCTTGAACTGGTCCATGCCCAGCCCGGTCAGGATGCCGTTCAGCAGCCCACCGGAGGGATCGTAGATCTGGCCCCACATGATGCCGATGGCGACTGCGGGGATGGTGTAGGGGAAGAACGAAACCACGCGGTAGAAGCTGGAATTGCGCAAACCCTTGATCTGGCCTTTGCTGCTCCCGCCTACGGTCACCAGCGAGGCAAGCACAAGGCTCAGGATGATGGTGATGACGGGGAGGAAAATGACCAGGAGAATGTTGTTCCCCATGGCTTTCATGAAGATGTCGTCGGTAAAGATCTTCACGTAGTTTTCGAGGCCGATGAAGTTCTGGGTGGGCGAGAAACCGGACCAGTCCGTCAGCGAGTATCCGAAGGCCTGGATAAAAGGCCAAATCACGAACAACAGGTAGATCGCCAACGGCAGCCCGAGGAACACCGCAAAGAAACTGACCTTGTCCCATGTCAATGGCTTACGCCGCCGCCTTATCACTTGCGGTGGGGCTTTCGCCGGAACGACGGCGGCCAGGCCGTCGTCGTTCCGGCTCTGCTGAGTTTTCACTGAGGTCACTTCACTTCGATCTTCTTGACCGAGCTGTCGTTGCGGACCTTGTCCGAGATGTTCTGCAGTGCGGAGGTGAGGGTGGCGACGTCGGACTTGCCGTCCAGGAAGGTGTTCCAGACAACCAGCTGGTCCTTGTTGGTTCCATAGAGGTCAATGAAGTTCCAGGTGTAGATGTCATCGCCGGCATCGCTGAGCATCTTCGTTTGCGAAACCAGGGCCGTGGAACCGAAACCGTCGGCCGGGACTGTGTCCTTGACGATGGTGGGTGCGAGCTTGGTCTTGGCGAAGTTGGTTGCAGATTCCTTGGACAGCATGATGCGCAGCAGTTCCTTGCCACCGGCTGCGTTCTTGCCCTGTGACGGAACAATGAAGGGCTCGCCGGCAGCACTGTGAAGTGCGGTCTGCGGCATCTTGGGGCTGGCGCTGACTGACGGGGCCGGAGCACCCATCATGTTGAAGCCTGCCTTGGTTTGGTCCTTCATTTCGTTCTCGATCCAGGAACCCGACGGGTAGAACACGGCTTCCTGAGCGTTGCTCCACTGTGCCTGGGCTGCGGTGAACTGGGTGCCGGAACCACCCGGCTTGAAGAAGCCGGCCTTGACGATCTTATCCAGTGCAGCGAAGACGGATTGGATGGCCGGGTGGGACCAGCAATCTGCCGTGAGGTTCTCCAAGGCGATACGGACTTCGTCGCCACCTTCCTTGATGGCGGAGGCGATGGCCAGTTCCTGGTAGTAGGTGGCTGCTTCCTTGCCCCAGACGAAGAGGTACTTGCCCTTGGCTTTTGCCTGCTCGCCCAAGGCGTACATTTCATCCCAGGTCTTGGGAACGGTCCAGCCGTTTTCCTTGAGCAGGGAGTCCGAATACCACACGGCGAAGACGGTCAGCACGTAGTTCAAGGCGGCAAGCTTGCCGTCGAAGGTGCCTGGAGCCAGTACGCCGGTGTACAGGGTGTCCTTGATGACCTTGCCCTCAAGGTTCTTGGCCTCCACAACGCTGGTGAGGTCTTCAAGCTGGGCAAGGATGGTGCTGAAGCCGATCGCCTTCGCGCCGGAGTTATCGATCAGGTCCGGCGGGTTGCCACCGACGAAGCGCGGCTGAAGTTCCTGCGCGATGTCCGTGGACGGAGAAATCTTGGCGGTGGAGCCCTCATGCGTCTTTTCGAAGATCTTGCCGGCGAATTCGACGTAATCGATGCCGTAGCCACCCTTGAAGATCACGGCATCGAGAGCGGCCTTGTCAGCCATGCCGAACGGGTTGGTGTCCGAAACGGTGCCTGTGGGGCCGGTTGTAGTGGTGCCTCCGCCTGCGGCGCAAGAAGCAATGGTTCCCCCCATGGGCACGAGCACGGCTGCTGCGAGTGCTCCGCGCAGGAATCCACGGCGGCCGACGGACTGGTGCTGAACGTTCATTTCTAAACCCTCCAGTGACTCGTAGTGTCAGGACTGTTGCGGCGGGATAGCCGTTCAGTCAGACAGTCTGGGTTGGCGCTCTGGCAGCACCAACCTTCTGTGACATAATTCACCAGGAATGATCGAAAATCAATCTTTCTTGCTAGTTTCGATCAACATTTGTCAAAGCGTGATCTTTCTACGGGCCATCTGCGAGGGCCTTTCCGCACTCTGTGATGGCATGCCGGGCTACAACCCTTTGCCGCTCAGTTCCCAGTGGTACCGCGCATTCTTGGGCCAAGCGGAACTCCGCCAAGGCCATGGTGAGCCGCCTTTTACCCCGCGGAAACGAGCCGACGCCTTCGCGCAAAGCAATCATCCAGCTATTCACTATCAATCTAGTCCCATGTCAGCGCCATGGGGAGAGTAGTTGGCATGGGACATGCGTACTACCCCAATACGGGGGTGCAGGCCAGGGATGGGAGGGTAGGGCGACGGCTCCAGAGCCAACATCTTCTAGGGGAACTGTGGAAAAATTTGAGTCATCATTCCTGACGGCACGGTACTGGCCGCAATTGGACGGGCTGCGGACAGTCAGCATTGCTCTCGTCCTGATCTCGCACATGAGCGACCCCGGCGTTTGGGGCTTCCTCAACGGTGGCCTGGGTGTGACCCTCTTCTTTGTGATCAGCGGATTCCTCATCACCTCACTCCTGATCAGGGAAGAACGGCGCAGTGGCCGGATCTCGATTTCCAGGTTCTACATCAGGCGGGCCTTCCGAATTCTGCCCCTCTACTACATCGCCCTATCAATCGCGGCGGTTGGAGTCTTCGCTTTCGGCCTGGGGGCAGGTGCCGGCAATTTCGCGCAGCGGCTACCGCTGCTTGCAACGTTCAATGGCGACCTCGCCGGTGGCGGGACTTTCGTACACAGCTGGTCCTTGGGCATCGAGGAAAAGTTCTACGTCATTTGGCCGTTCCTCATGTTCGCCATCCCTCTGTTCAAGAAGCACCGCCTTACGGTAGCCGGCATTCTTCTGGTCTGCTCATCAGTGTTCAGTTACGTGGATGGCCTACGCTATTTCGGCACCTACACCGCCATTCTTGCGGGCTGCGTAGTAGCCCTGCTCATGCATTCAAATCGGGGCTTCACGGCCATGGCAGCGCTATCCCGTCCACGGATTGCCATGGCACTCATACCCCTGGCCATCATCGCGTTCATTCTGGATCCTGTCCTCCCCGGAGGAGACGGCAGTGGTCACGCACACGTGGTCTTCTCATACGCTGTGGCGTTACTGTTCCCCTCCATCATTCTGGGAACGTCCGCCCTGACGGGAGTGCTGGCCCTTAAGCCCATCACCTTCATTGGGACCAGGACCTACGCCATCTATCTCTTCCATCTGTTTTGCATCGACGGCGTGAATTTGGTGATACCGCCCGGCCAGGAAAACTTAGGCATGGCCCTCCTACGCCTGGTTCTCGCGGCCTTACTGTCATTCGGCGTCGCGGAAATCATGGCGCGCGTCATTGAACAACCTCTTATTCGGCGGGGGAAATCGCTTACTGCTACTCGCAACCGCATGGCAACTCCGGCTAGCGGTACAAATTAGCAGGGCTGATCAGCAGGCCACCACGGGCGTGTCAGGCACCCTGCGGTTTTGCGAGCCTTGCCCAGCCCAGTTGCTCCTGTTGTTTGCGGCTCAGCGTGGCCACCACCAGGTCATAGGAGTCCTCCACCATGTCCCGGATCATGGCATCGGACAGGGCCCCGTCCAGGCGGACTCCGTTCCAATGGGTCTTGTTCATGTGCCAGGCGCCGGTGATCTCCGGATTTGCTGCCCGTAGTTGCTCAGCCAACGCCGGCTCGCATTTGAGGCTCACGGACCAGTCGTCCGGATCCATGGAGGACAGCGCGAACATTTTGGCCTCGTGCCGGGCCCCACCCGCGACGGCGGACCGCACCTTGAACACGGAGGTCTCGGGGCCGAACGGGAAGTCTTCGAACGCGCCGGGAAAGCTGAGGCAAATCTCGCGAAGGGTGGGAACGTCCATGAGGAGAGCCTACTGTTCACTCCCTGCCTGGGCCACGCCTACGCGACGCCCAGGAAGTCCTCCAGCAACACCACTTCAAGTCCCGCGGCCAATTGGGCAGCGCGGAAGGCGGCCAGGTCAGCTGCAAACTCAGCCCGGAAGTGCATGAGCACAATATCGCCCGGACGCAGTGAGTTGCCCACCTGGTAGTCCATCTTCCCGGCGTTCGCCTTGGCCTCCCACGTCACTATGGCCTTCATCCCTGCATCAGCCACAGCTTGGCGCATCACGTTGGAGTACGCGCCTCCCGGGGGCCGGAAGAGGGTAGGGCGGCGGCCGTAGTGTTGGAACGAGTACTCCTGCATTCCCACCATGTCGTTCAACTGCTGCTGGTAGCCCCATTGCCGGACCATGTTGATGTTGTGCGTGACCGTGTGGTTTTCCACCAAGCTGCCCTGCGCTTTGAACGCGTTGAAGAACGCCGGGTTGTCCGCCACTGTGTCCTTGGTCAGGAACAGCGAGGCCGGATAGTCGTACTCCGCCATGAGTTTGATCGATTCAGGCGTTTTGATGTTGCCGTCATCGATGGTCAGGAATACCACCGGATGCTTGGTTTCAATCTTGGTGATCACCGGCGCCAACCCGCCCACAATCGGCGGCAGTTGATAGTCCGGGATGAACGTGCGCCGGATGCGCTTGGTGGGGGTGGGAGTCGGAGAAGCGGACGACGTCGGAACCTCGTCTCCCACGGCCAGCGCACCGTTGGGACCCGGAACGTCAGGCGACGCGCCAGCGCTAGTGGGCGTCTGCACCGGCGTCGAGGTTTCAGCGGTACTGCACGCCGTCAGGCCGGCCACCATGGACGCCCCTAAAACACTGAAGACGGCCCGTCTGGAGGGAGCCGAAGAGAGCACCGGAGAATGGTCGCCGAACATGGTTGTCCCCCAAAGACTGAAAAAATGATTCAGCTGAAATCTAGCAGAGGAAAACGTCCGGCGAATTACAAGCCGTAATGCCAGCCCTCGCGTGCCGGGCAGGAGTTCACCACGACGTCGAGTCCCGCGTCCTTGGCACGCTGTGTGGCCTCGTCATCGAACACGCCCAGCTGCAGCCACACGGCCTTGGCACCAATGGCAATCGCCTGGTCAATGACGGCCCCAACCCGCTGGGAGTTGACGAAGCAATCCACCACATCAATCGGGTGCTTCGCGGCGGGGATGTCAGCCAGGGTTTTGTACCCCTTTTCTCCGTGCACATCCTCGCCCTTGAGATTGACCGGGATGATCTCCATGCCCATCTTGTCCCGGACGTAGAGCGAGACGTCATAGGCGGAGCGCCACTGATTGGTGCTGAGGCCGACTATCGCCCAGGTGCCCTTTGTTCGCATCAACCGGTCCACGACGGCCGGATCGTTGACATGCATCATCACCCAAGCTTACTCCCGGCCCCCTCCGAGCAACTTTGCCGAATATTCTGCATCTTTGGTCGCTTTCGTGGCCCGATCAGTGAATATTACGCAGAGCGACCGCACGATTATGAGTCAAATGAACGATCGGCTTTAGTGGAGAACGACCATCCCGGCGACACAAAGGGCGACCATCCCTTTCGTTCGCACTGCGCCGACTCCAGGCATGGAGATTTCCCATGACGTCTGCCGTACCCAAAATTTCACACACCACTTCGGACGCGACGGCCTCTGAAGCAGGGCTGCTTGACGCGCCCGGCTCCCTTCACGGCTCATCGGGATGGTCCTCGACTGAGCCCACGGACGGCGCAGTGCACGGCGCTGACTCCGGCGAGCGGGCGCGTCAACGCGGTTTTGATGCCAGCGGTTTTGATGACAGCGGTTCAGCAGTCGCTTTCTGGGAAGAGCAGGCACACCGCCTGCACTGGGATCAGCCGTGGCACACCGCCCACAGTTGGAAACCCACGGACGTGGAAGCGGGCCTGGGTCCTGACATCAAGTGGTTCGACGGCGGCAAACTCAACGTTGCGTACAACTGCGTGGACCGGCACGTGCTTGCCGGCAGGGGTGACAAGGTGGCCCTGTACTTCGAAGGTGAACCCGGTGACCGCCGCGCCATCACCTACGCGGAGCTGCAGCGCGAGGTATCCAAGGCGGCGAACGCGCTCCTGAAGCTTGGCATCACCAAGGGTGACCGCGTGGTGATTTACCTTCCCGTGATTCCCGAGACGGTGATCATCACTCTGGCGGTAGCCCGCATCGGAGCCATCCACTCGCTGGTTTTCGGCGGTTTCTCCGCGGAAGCGCTGCGTTTCCGCGTGGAGGACACACAGGCGAAGTTGTTGGTGACCACGGATGGTCAGTACCGTCGCGGGGTGGCTGTGCCGGTCAAGGCGAATGCCGATGCCGCCGTAGCCGGTGACAACGCCATCGAGCATGTGTTGGTCATCAATCGGACCACTTCGGCTGCGGACCTGGCCACCGTCAACATGCAGGAAGGCCGCGACGTGTGGTGGCACGACGTCGTTGACACCGCCTCGGACGTCCACGAGCCTGACGCTTTCGACGCCGAGACTCCCCTGTTCATCATGTACACCTCCGGGACCACGGGAAAGCCCAAGGGCCTGGTCCATACTTCGGGTGGCTACCTCACCCAGGCATCCTGGAGTTTCGAGTATCTGTTCAGCAACCCGGACCCGTCTTTGCGGGAAACAGACGTTCACTGGTGCACTGCTGACCTTGCCTGGGTCACCGCCCACACCTACGAGATCTACGGGCCACTTTCCAACGGCGTCACCCAGGTGATCTTCGAGGGCACGCCCAACACCCCGCATCCCGGCCGGCATTTCGAGATCATCGAACGCTACAAGGTCACCCAGTACTACACGGCGCCCACGCTGGTCCGTTCCCTCATGGGCTGGTTCCCGGACGGTGTGCCGGAAAGCTACGATTTCTCCTCCATCCGTGTTTTGGGAACCGTGGGAGAAGCGGTGAACCCCGAGGCCTGGCGCTGGCTCCGCGACAACATCGGCGGCGGTACGGCTCCCATGGTGGACACGTGGTGGCAGTCCGAAACAGGCGCCACCATCATGTCCCCCGCTCCCACGGACACAGACTTCAAACCCGGTTGTGCCGCACGGCCACTTCCCGGTGTGAGCACACGGGTCGTTGATGAGTCCGGAGCCCTTTCGGAGCCCGGCGTCCAAGGCTTCATCGTGGTGGACCGCCCAGGCCCAGCCATCGCCCGGACCGTGTGGGGCAACCCGCGCCGCTACTTCGACTCCTATTGGAGCCAGTACGCGGAGCAAGGTTGGTTCCTTGCCGGGGACGGCGCAAAATACGATTCCGACGGCGACATTTGGATCCTCGGGCGGGTGGACGACACCCTCAACGTCTCCGGGCACTTGCTGTCCACCATCGAGATCGAGTCCGCCCTGGTGTCACATCCGGAGGTGGTGGAGGCCGGGGTCTGTCCGGTGGCCGATCCCACCACCGGGCACGCAGTGGTCGCGTTCGTCGTGCTTCGCAGCGACACCTCAGGCGACGCTCCCGCCCAAGTCGCCGCGAACTTGCGCAACCACGTTGCCAAGGAGATCGGCCCCATCGCCAAGCCGCGCGACGTCGTCGTGGTGGCTGACGTACCCAAGACCCGCAGCGGCAAAATCATGCGCCGGCTGCTGACCCAACTCTTTGAGGGGACCGCCCTGGGCGATACCACCTCACTCCAGAACGAACCGGCAATTGCCGGAATCCAGGACGTCCTGCGCGAGCGGGCCCTAGTAAAGGAAAATTCATGACTGAGATCAGCAACGTCGCCCGGCTCTCCGAACCGCTCAAGTTTGCCTATTGGGTTCCCAACGTGTCCGGCGGTTTGGTGGTGTCCACCATCGAGCAGCGCACCGGTTGGGACTTCGACTACAACAAGAAACTGGCGCAGATCGCGGAGAACTCCGGCTTCGAATACGCCCTCACACAGACCCGTTATGCCGCTTCCTATGGCGCAGACAAGCAGCACGAGGCCACGTCCTTCAGCCTGGCACTGCTGGCTGCGACCGAGCGCCTCAAGGTCATCGCCGCCGTCCACCCGGGCATGTGGCACCCCGGCGTCCTGGCGAAGTACATCATCACCGCGGACCACATCTCCAACGGCCGCGCCGCCGTTAACATCGTCTCGGGCTGGCTCAAGAGCGAGTTCACCAACTTCGGCCTCGAATGGCTGGAACACGATGAGCGCTACGTCCGCACCGAGGAATTCATCAAGGTGCTCCGCGGCCTGTGGACCGAGCAGGGCTACAGCCAGGGCGGCAAGTACTACAACATCACCGACTTCACGCTGAACCCGGCGCCCGTTAACGTTCCCGGCCGAGCCCATCCGGAAGTCTTCTTCGGTGGAAACTCGACGGCGGCACAGGCCACCGCCGGCCGCGTCGCCGACTGGTACTTCTCCAACGGCAAGGACCTTGAGGGCTTCAAGGAGAACATCGCCGGCGTTGTGGCAGCATCCGGCGAGACGAAGCGGGGCACCGAGGGCGCACTGTCCTTGCCGAAGTTCGGCCTCAACGGCTTCGTGCTTGCCCGCGGTTCGGAGAAGGAAGCCCGCGACACTCTTCGTGAGATCGTGGAGAAGGCACACAAGCCCGCAGTCCAGGGTTTCCGGGATGCCGTACAGGAAGCCGGACCGTCCACCAAGGATGGCAAGGGCATGTGGGCGGACTCCACGTTCGAGGACTTGGTCCAGTACAACGACGGTTTCAAGACCCAACTGATCGGCACACCGGAGCAGATTGCCGAGAGGATCGTGGAGTACAAGAAGATCGGTGTGAACCTGTTCCTCACCGGTTACCTGCACTTCCAGGAAGAAGTGGCTGCCTTCGGCCAGGACATCCTGCCGATCGTCCGCGAACTCGAGGCCGACCTCGCCCGTAAGAACGGTACCGAACTGGATCTCTCCAACACGCCCGTCGCCGAGTCGGTGGCCGTCTAATGGCTGACCGCACCTTCGGGTTCCGGACCCGCGCCCTGCACGCCGGCGGCACTCCCGACGCCGAGCACGGCGCCCGCGCGGTACCGATCTACCAGACGACGTCCTTCGTCTTCAAAGACACCAATGATGCCGCCAACCTCTTCGCGCTGCAGAAATACGGCAACATCTACTCGCGCATCGGCAACCCCACTGTCGCGGCTTTCGAAGAGCGCATCGCCTCCCTTGAAGGCGGGATCGGGGCGGTAGCAACGTCGTCGGGCATGGCCGCCGAGTTCATTACTTTCGCCGCGCTGACCCAGTCCGGCGACCATATCGTGGCGGCTTCCCAGCTCTACGGCGGCACGGTCACGCAGCTGGACGTGTCCCTTCGCCGCTTCGGCGTGGACACCACGTTCGTGCCCGGAACGGATCCAGCCGACTACGCAGCCGCCTTTCAGGAGAACACCAAGGCGCTGTTCGTCGAGGTGGTGGCCAACCCGTCGTCGGAAGTCCAGGACCTCGCGGGGCTGGCCAAGGTAGCTCACGACGCCGGTATCCCCCTGGTGGTTGACGCCACCTTGAGCACGCCTTACCTCGTGCGGCCGTTCGAGCACGGCGCCGACATCGTGATCCATTCAGCCACGAAGTTCCTGGGCGGACACGGCACCACCCTGGGCGGCGTGATCGTGGAGAGCGGGCGCTTCAACTGGGGCAACGGCAAGTTCCCCATGATGACCGAGCCCGTGCCCTCCTACGGAAACGTGTCCTGGTGGGGCAACTTCGGCGAGTACGGCTTCCTCACCAAGCTGCGCTGCGAACACTTGCGCGACATTGGCCCGGCCCTCTCGCCACTGTCCGCCTTCCAGCTGCTGCAGGGCGTTGAAACACTCCCCCAGCGCCTGGACGAACACCTGAAGAACGCACAGGCCGTGGCCGAATGGCTCGACGCCGATCCTCGTGTGGCCTACGTGAACTACTCAGGTTTGCCCTCACACCCGCACTTCGAACGAGCACAAAAGTACCTGCCCAAGGGTCCGGGTTCGGTGTTCTCGTTCGGCGTTGCCGGTGGACGCGCGGCCGGCCAAAAATTCATCGAATCCTTGCAGCTGGCCTCGCACCTCGCCAACGTGGGCGATTCGCGCACCCTGGTCATCCACCCCGGCTCCACCACGCACCAGCAGCTCAGTGCCGAACAGCTCGAGTCCGCAGGTGTCCCCGAGGACCTGGTCCGCATTTCGGTGGGCCTGGAGGACTTGGAGGACATTCTTTGGGACCTGGACCAGGCGCTGACCGAGGCCCAATCGGCTGTTTCCTTGGTTGATGAAGAACCCGCGGATGCCTGCACTGTTGGCACCCAGACTGTAGGAGCGAAGGCATGAGCACCGCAGAACGCACTTGGGACGGCCCATCTGCTCCGGAACGCCTGGCGCTCCTGCGCGAGGCCAAATCCATCGCCATTGTTGGGGCCTCAGACAAACCGTCCCGGGCCAGCTACTTCGTGGCCACCTACTTGCAGTCGTCAACGCGCTACAAGGTGTACTTCGTGAACCCTGTGGTCAAGGAAATCCTGGGCCAGCCGACGTACGCTTCACTGGCCGATCTGCCCGAGTCTCCGGACATCGTGGACGTGTTTCGCAAGCACGACGATCTCCCCGGAGTGCTGGACGAAGCCGTCGCCGCAGGGGCCAAGACCTTGTGGCTGCAGCTTGGTTCGTGGCATGAGGACGTTGCCCGCGACGCCGAGACGGCGGGCCTGAACGTGGTGATGGACCGCTGCGTGAAGATCGAGCACGCCCGCTTCCATGGCGGGCTCCACCTGGCCGGCTTCGACACCGGCGTGATCTCTTCCAAGCGCCAGGTGCTCGCCTAGCTTTTAGTGGTCACCGCGTTTAGTGGTCGCCGCGTTTAAGCCACTGCTTCCACTTATTCGCGGCGTCCTTTAACTGCTCTTCTGCTCGCTCGTTGCCGAGTCCGGGAGGCAGGTGTCCGGGTTTGGCTCCATCCGCCCCGGGCACAGTCTTTGCTGGTTTACCGGCGCCCTGCAGCGAAGCATCAGGCCGGGCAGCTTGCTGCTTCTCCTCCTTGCCCGAGCCGGGCTTTGCCTGCAGGTTCGGGGCTGGATTCGGCAAAGTGTTGGGCTGTGGCTGTGGGGCGCCGCCCGGTGTGCTGCTGTTATGGGCGGTACCAGCGGATGGCTGCTCGGGGGCCGCGGCTGGCGCTTGAACCACAACCGGCGCCTGCGGCTGTGACTGCGCCTGCGCATGTGCGTGCGTCTGGGCCTGTGCCTGCGCCAGCGCGGGAGTTTCGACAGGTGCAACATTGCCGGGCACCGGTATGGAGCCAGCGGGCGGATCCGTCGGAATCGCGGCTGGATCTACCACCGGGGCGGGTTCCGTGATGACGCGCGGGGCGTCGGGAATCGGCAGTGCGGGTGCGGCGGCCGCCGGCTGCGGCCGGACGTTGCCCAGAAGTTCATCTATGAAGGACGGGTTCCGGGTGAACCCGGAGCTTGAGGCAGCAACTCCACTGACGCCCAGGCCCATGGCTGCCACCACGGCCACGCCTATTACGGCGGTGCGGTGTTTGTGCCTCCAACGGCGTTTGCTGACTTCGTCATGCGGGCCGGCCAGCATGGCGGAAAGCTCCGCACCCGGTGTTGGGGCCGCAAGGTTGGCGAGGGATCCCATGGAGAGGAGAGCAAGCCGGAGTTCAGACGAGTCGGCGGCATCGGCGTCGAGCAGTAGCTCGTCCACCGTCGCTTCGCGTTCGCTATCTCTGGATGTCATGGCGCCACGTATTCCTTTACTGCCGAATGCTCACGGAGCGTAATGAGTGCCCGCCGCTGCAGCTGTTTCACTGCCCCGGCGGATTTCCCCATGATGTCGGCAACCTGTTCAACGGTCAGGCCTGCCACGATGCGAAGGGTTAAGACCTCCCGCTGCTCGTCGCCGAGGTAGTCCAGGAGTCTCATGACCTCCTTGGGTGCCAAGAGTCCCATAGCTTCCGTCTCTGCGGAACTCACTTCCCGGGTGTCCCGGTCCGGCTCAAACTCCTGCTGTTCCGGCGACCTGCTTTGCTTCCGATGCTCATCCACCATGCGGGCATGAGCCACGGAGAAAATGAAGGTCCGGAGGCCATGAACTCCGCCGCTGATGTCATCCAGCCGGGGCAGGACGGCGAGGAACACGTCCTGCGTGACTGCTTCCGGATCTGACACACCCTTGGCCGTCAGATAACCGAGAACCTGACCGGCGTAAGCCTGGTAGACGGCGCCGAACAGTTCCGCGTTATTGCCCTTGAGTGCATGTAGCGCTTCATCGGTCAATGCGTCGGTCACAGGAATGAGGCTTTCGATCGGCGGCAGGTCCGTTGCCTGGACCTGGACATCCGCCATGTCACCAACGGACGACCCCACCAAGGGTAACTGCTCTGCCCGGCCTTCCAAAGGAGGACCCGCAGGCCCAACAAACAACCTAACAAACACCCTCGGGACCAAACCACCCGAGACCAAACTCCTCGGGACAAAGAAGAGCCGAGCTGGAACATGATGGGGGACAAATTCCAGCTCGGCCCTTTCAAAGACGTAATCGTCACGGCACCCCAAAGGGTTACGCGGGGGTACGAACTTTTTGAAAAACTTTTCACCAGGCGCGTTCGAGCCAGAAAGAAGCCTCTCAACAGCTACGTCCTGGCGGGGTGGTGTCCTGGCAGGGGTGGGGCTTTGGATTGGTAGGTGTGGCCTGTGGGGGTGGTGACTTCCAGGGTGTGCACACCGTATGCGCCCCCGTGGGTGCCCCCATGAGTCTCACCGTGGAGTGTTCTGGTGGTCCAGCCGGGGTGTTCTTTAGTGTGGTTGCACGCTTCGCATAGTCCTGCGCCGTTGGTGAGGTTCGTTTTTCCGCCGGACTGCCAGGAAACCACATGGTCAATGTGCCGGATGGGCGCGTCGCAGTACGGGGTGCGGCAGGTGTCGTCACGGGTTTCGATGAATCGCCTGAGCCGACCGGTAAACAGCCGGGCCTTGGAATCTGTGGCCAGGAGTTCTCCCGTGCCCGGTGCTGTGTAGAGCCGTCGCAGCCAGACGGTGAGCTCCGGATCCGGGGCTTCCGGTGCTTCGGGCACTTCCTGACCTGCCCTGCTCGGCTCCTGTGCTGTCTGTAGGTGACTAGGGTTCACTGGCCCTGAGACGGTGTTTGCCCGTCCGGATTTCGCCCGCCCGGTGTTCGTCCGCCCAGAGGTGGCCCGTCCGGGGTTTGCCGGTCCAGAGGTGGCCCGTCCGGAGTTCGCCTGTCCGGAGTTCGCCGGCCTTGAGTTTGCGGCTTGCCCCAACCCCAGGAGCTCCCTTCCCCACTCGGCCGGGACGATCCCGTAACCCCTCAGCCGCGCCGGTTCACTGTCTCCCTGAAACAGGGTCCGGTCGGTCATGACCAGGTCCAGGTTGATCCCCGAGAACCCGCCCGCGGTCCCCGTCACCCGCTCGACCAAAGTGTCGGCCATGACTTGGCCGCGGGTCGGGACAACACTCGGACCGGAAGCACCGCCCGATCCGGTGCCGCCGGTGGAACGGGCCGAGTCAGCGGCCCGGGTCAACGCCGCATAAACAGCCACACCCTGAGCCACCGGCAACAGCGCGGTCAGGTAGGTCATGGTGTCCGGCGCCGGACGCAGGCTCACGGTCCGTTCCGCCGCGGCACGACTGGCACGACCCGCCACCGAGCGCGGATCACGACGATACGCAGCAGCCTTCACCGCCGCAACAATCGCCTTATCGCCCTTCCCATCAAACGTCCCGGTATCGGGTGCGAGTTCCTCATCCACCGCAGCTCGGTCCTCAACAGAGAGACACGCGGTTTCCTTCACAAGAAGGGTGGCGCGCCACTCATTCAAGAGCCCGGACTGCAACGCAGCCAAAGTGTGGGGCATCTCCACAACAAGCGCCTTCGCCAAGCCAAGCAACCGTGACCCACGATTCGGGGACTCCCGCCTCGCCAACGCCACCTGAGCGCCCACCCCCTGGCCACGCTCGGACGCAGGAACACCAGCCTCAGCTTGCTCGGCGCGCTGGGCTAGATCAAAAGCCACAGCAACCCGCGCCTGCAACGCAGTGATAGCCGACTTCATCTCCTCCAACACCCGCAATTGCTCGATCAAATCACTACTAACGGTGCTGGACGGAGCCGCGAGCAAAACGTTCGCAGGAGCGACAGGAACAAGCGCACGAGACATCCCCGTACCCACTCGACTTTCCCGAACCTGCTCCATGAACTAACCATGTCAGCAGCCACCGACATTATTAGCTCGCGCCTAGGAAGGTGCCGAAAGAGCTACTCCGGAGCGTCCGTGGGGGCTTCATATCCGTCGGGGATCACAGGAACATGAGCGTCCAGGGCACCGGTGTAGACCCGCGCCGAAACCAGACGACCGCCCCCTGCCAACGTCACGCGCAATTCTGTTGCCGTGGTGACGGGCAGTTGGTGGATACGCCGGCTGCCCACCGTCATCCCCTCAAGAAGGTTCACGCCTTCGTTAGACACCACATGGCGGGTAATTCGCTGCCCCGAGCTGAGGTCCTCCACCAACTCCAGATGGTTGAAAGCGACCGCGGCCGGAAAACTCAGGGTCGCACCGCCGTCGTCATGTTCCACGGAGGCCTCAACTGCCCCGGAGAGGCGACGATCCAACTCCGCTTTCCACAAGGCGAGAACACGGACGTCCTCATCAGGAATCAACCCGCGGGTGTCTGGCGGCAGGTTCAGGAGGAGGTTCGCGCCCATTCCCACCGATTGGTAATAGATGGCAAGGAGGTGCTCCACGGATTTCGGTTCGTCGTCCGGATGCCAGAACCAGCCGCGCCGGATGGAGACGTCGCACTCCGGCGGTAAGTAGTGTTCGGCGTGCAGCCCGGAGCTGGAATCGGTGTACTGGGTGTCGGATGTGCGGTCCACAACGTAGTTGACGGGGTCCGTAGCCAGTCCATTTTCGTTTCCCACCCAGCGTATGGTGGGCTGGCCCATGTTGAAGATCATGGCGTCTGGCTGGTGTTCCTTAACAACAGCGATGATCTTGTCCCAGTTGTACTCACGGCCCACCGAACCCGCGCCGTCGAACCACAGCTCCATCAGGGGTCCGTATCCTGTGCAGAGCTCGGTGAGTTGCCGGACGTAGAAGTCGTCGTAGGCCGCGGGATCGCTGTAGCAGTCAGCGTTGCGGTCCCACGGGGACAGGTAGAGACCCAGCCCAATCCCGTTGTCCGCACAGGCTTCGGCAACGTCCCTGACAACGTCTCCCTTCCCGCCCCGCCACGGCGATGACGCGACGGAGTAGTCCGTGGTGTCCGTCGGCCAGAGACAAAAACCGTCGTGGTGCTTGGCCGTCAGGATCAAGTACCGGGCGCCGGCGTCCTTCGCCGCGCGGACCCAGCTGCCGGCGTCGAGTTCTGTGGGGTTAAATCTCGACGCCCGTATGGTGCCATCGCTCCATTCCTTGCCGGCAAACGTGTTGATGCCAAAGTGGATGAACACACCGAATTCGAGCTGCTGCCAGCGGAACTGGGCTGGAGTTGGAACAAGCTGGGTCACTGAGATGGTTCCTAACCGTGGATCAACCACTGGGCCGTGCGGATGATGGCTTGGTCTCCGGGTTCTGTTCTCAGGCCCGCGATGGACGAGCGTGTCACAGCAGCGCCCTCGAAGAGACTCACGATCGCGGCCGCGATACCAGCTGCGGTCGAGTCGTGGAGGTCAGTCCTCCCCCGCCGAACCACACCCTGTACATGGGCTGCATACTGTGCGTAAAAGGACCGCAGCGCGGAGGCCGCCTGCTCGTCCGAGGACGCCAGCGCCCAGATCTCAAGGTGCATTTTTACGTCCTCGAGGTCCGAGTGCTCCTGGAGCAGCGCGGTGAGAAGCCGGTGGGAATCGTCCCGGGTCAGCTCGCCCGCCGCCTCGGGTTCGAGGTCGAGCCCTGCCACCTCCGCGAGCCGTTGCAATGAGCGGTCAAGCGTCCTTTCCAGGACGGCCCGGATCAGGTCCGCCCGCGTAGGAAAGTAGTGCTGCAGGTGCCCGATACGTACGCCTGCGGCCGCGGCGAAATCCCGCATCGCGGCGTTTGCGTTGCCCTTGGTGACCAGTACTTCTTCAGCGGCGTCAAGGAGCGCCGCCTTCCTCAGGGCGCCCTTGCTTTCGGTCATGACCTCAATATTGTCACACCGTGTGATTCGAGTTTCGCTACCATCGAGCCCAACGCCGGTGTGGATTCGGGAAAGGAAACGCCGGGCTCAGCTGCTGCTCCGAGGACGGTGTGCAGCCCCAGCAAACCACCCAACGCGGTGAGGTGCGCCTGCCCTTGCGGATCAGAAATGACAGCCGTTTTTGCCCCGAGCGGCCCCTTCACATCAACACGAATGTGCGCGATTCCTCCCGATCCGGGCGAGTACAACAGCGAACGACGCAGCGGCGCCCACCGCTCCCCGCTACCCCAGCGGAACAGTCCCGCCGCCCGCGCGGCGAGCAACGCCGTCGTGGACGTCTTGGAACTGAAGCCGATCCGTGTGGCTACCGAGCCGGCTCCCAGAGTCAGCGGCAAAGTGAACTGTTCAGGAGTATCGAGCCGCGCCACTTTGGTGCGGTGCCCGGCAATGTCCACCAGGCGCGTGTCAGTGAGGGGGCGTACGACGGCGGCCTTACCGCCTTTGCGTACTTCGAAGTCCACTCCCAGCCTGTCAATGAAATCGACGGAATCTGCGCCGGCTTGGTCGCTCGTGTCATAGCGGATGGCGACGTCCACCTGCTCGGCCCCGCCCAGTTCTTGGGCCAGGAAGGCTGCGACGATGTTGGTAACGCCACCCATCCATCCGGAACTCAGTAGCACGGGAGCTGTGGGCCTGAGAAGGGTGGCCAAGGTGAGCGCCCTGGTAACGCGGCTGGTCCAACGAGTGACGTCAACGTACGGAATGCCGGAGCCGACGGCGGCGCGAAGCACCCTGTCGTCGGGATCGTTGACGGTGCTGATGACTGCCCTGACCTTAGCGGCGAAGGGTTCGGCCTGGTTGAGGTCCCATTTCCGAACCTCCACCCTGCCGTTGGTCAGGTGGCTGCCGCGCTGGGGGTTCCGGCCCGTCAGGAGCAGGGGCCATTCAGCGGCGGCCAATCGCGTGAGGGCTGTGCCGACGGTGCCGTAGCCGCCAACGATCAGCACAGGACCGGCGGTATCGAGTTCGAGGAGATCGTTCATGAAAACAATTCTAGGTCATATGACCTAAAATGTGGTTATTGGAGCATCGGCTTCAGTTCGGTATAGGCCCACTCGGCCAAAGTGGTTGGCGTTGTGCTGTGGACGGACCTCTCCTGCTCAGGGGTGAAACCGCCAAGGAACCCCGTGGACATACCCACCAATGAGTCAATCTGCTCAGCACTCATCCCGAAGCCAGCCAAAGTACCGCGCATTTCTTCCTCCGGAATACGCTCCACCTCCAAGGGCTTCCCCACGGCCTCGGAAATGATGCCTACAACTTGCTGCCATGAAAGATCGGCTGGTCCATGAACGGCCTGGACGATGCGCCCGCGCCACTCCTCCGACAACAAGCGCCCGGCTGCCACCTCAGCAATATCCCGGGGCGAGACCCAGGCCATGGGCTGGTTGACGGGAAGAAGAACCTGAAGCGCTCCGGCTCGAATCGCGTCCACTTGGTACTCAAGGTTGGTAAAGAAGTAGCCACAGCGCAGGTGGACCACATTGGCATCCGTCGCATTCAAGGCAACCTCGGTGGCGGCCAGTCCGTCGATTTCGCCCATGCCGTGCCGCCTCTCGGCCCCGACGCTGCTCTGGAAAACCACCCTGCCCACGCCGCCCTCAGTGACCGCTCTCGCCGCGCTGGCGGTGGCCAGCTTGTACTCGGCCAGCGGATTATGGCCCGCCGGAGGCGGGTCCACCCAATAAAGGGCATCGACGCCGGATACGGCCCGGACCACAGCGTCGGCGTCGAGCAGGTCAACCTCTGCCACATCTACTTCAGGACGGACATCCGGAGCCAGACGGTCGGGGTCGCGGAGCAGCAGCAGCGGCTTCACTCCGGCCCGGATCAGCATCGGCACTAGATGACGGCCTACGTGGCCGGTTGGTGCTGCTACTGCAATTCGCATCTCCACGCCCCTCCCAGGGTCCTCGTTTCCCAGCGTCCTTGTTTCCCACGGTAGCCAGCATTGCGGTCCATTTCTGTCCGCTAAGTGCGAAGGGCAACCCTGTAGCCGAGTGGAAACCGGGAGTAGGCTGCAGTTATCTGCCGGAGCAATACCCTTCAGTACGCAAAGGAGAGATACCGTGACACTGCCTCCAACCCACGAGCCTGAGCCATTTCCTCCCGATCCCGGACCTGTGCCGCCACCCCCGGATCCCACTACGCCGTTTCCGCCGAGCCCCATTCCGGATCCGAATCCAAGCCCGGGCCCATCGCCGATTCCTGATCCAGGACCTGTTCCGCCGCATCCTGATCCGACTCACTAGCTGGCGCATCCCCTGAAGAGCGTCGCCAGGCGAGGAAAATAATCAGTAGGCTTATGTTTGGTCTCATCGGTTGACCGATGTGAAGGAACAGGAGCTCACCATGACGGCATCCGAGGAAACAGCCAGCGTTTCCGTACGCAAGCCACCCAAGCCCGATCTTTGGAAGGACTCACTGGGCCGGACGGCTGTCCGGGCAAGCCAGATACTGCTCATCTTGGTCCTGACCGTGGTGGCTGTTTTCGGGCTGCTCCAGATCCGGCTGCTTGTCATCCCGGTCCTCATCGCCTTGATTCTGGCCGCGGCCATCGGCCCCTTTGTGAATATGCTGCGACGCCGCGGATGGCGCGGGGGCCTGGCCACCGGCGTCGCCTTCCTGGGCTTGTTGATAGTGCTCGGCGGAGTGATAACTGTCATCGTGTTGTCGGTGCGCAGCCAGTGGGACGAGCTGATCAGTCAGGCAGCAGGTGGGCTGGACGAACTCGAGAACTTCCTGCTGAACGGGCCGCTCCCCCTTGATCGAGAGCAACTGAATCAGGCGCGCGAAGCCGTGGTTGAATTCGCGCAGAGCAGCCAGGTGCGTTCCGGAACAGTGACCGGGTTGTCCGTGGTCACTGAGTTCCTGGCCGGCGCCAGCCTGGTGGTCATCATCCTGTTCTTCTTCCTCAAGGACGGCGCCAAAATCTGGGAGTTCTTCCTGCGCCCCTTCAAAGGCGTGCGGGAAGCGAAGCTCCGCCGTGTTGGCAAGCGGACCATGGAGGTCCTTGGTGGCTACGTCCGTGGAACGGCGATCGTCGCATTAGTGGATACGGTGGCCATCGGCGCGGCCCTACTCATCATGCAGGTTCCGTTGGCCATCCCTTTGGCGATCATCGTGTTCATTGGCGCGTTCATCCCCCTGGTGGGTGCCACGGTGGCCGGAATCCTGGCGGCCTTGGTGGCACTCGTTGCCAACGGACCCATCGTCGCGCTGATCGTAGTGATCGTAGTGATCGCCGTCAACCAACTCGAAGGTGACCTCCTCCAGCCAATCGTCATGGGCAAGTCCCTGGAACTCCACGCGTTGGTCATCCTGATGGCCTTGACGGCAGGCACCATCCTCGCCGGAATCATCGGCGCCGTCCTGGCCGTACCCATCGCGGCCGTCACCTGGGCCATCATTCAAGTCTGGACAGCCGAGGATCCGAACCTGGAACCCATGAATCCGGATTTGCCGCCCGCCAACAGCCAGCCGACGTAAGCCGACTCACTCACTCGATAACAGCCTCTACCCGAGCGCCTTCTTGATGAGCTCGACGATCCGAGCTTCCACCTCAGGGGTCATTTCCGTGACAGCGAAGGACGTGGGCCACATGGCTCCCTCGTCCAGCTTCGCGTTCTCTTCAAAGCCGAGCGTGGCATAGCGCGCCTTGAACTTATGGGAACTCTGGAAGAACACGATGTTCTTCCCGTCCCTGGCATAGGCCGGCATGCCGTACCAGGTTTTAGGGGTGAGCTCTGGTGCGTGCTCCTTGACGATCGCGTGGAGTCGCTCGGCTATGAGCTTGTCCGACTCGGGCATCTCAGCGATCTTGGCCATGACATCAGCCTCGCCGTCCGCTGTGGACGTCTTCTTGCGGGGTGCCTTCTTGAGTTCCTGCGCGCGCTCCTTCATTGCGGCGCGCTCCTCTTCCGTGAAGCCGTCGTAGGACTTTTCCTTGGTGCCCGGCTTGCCTGAATCCGTCATGGTGTCCGCTCCGCTTGGTCTGTGAACTGATACTCCTAACGGTAGGCTGCCCGCGGATCTGTGGCTTCTCCGAAACTGCTCGATTGGCCTGCCTGGTTGGCATGCTTGGTTGGCCTGCGGGAGTCTTGAGGTTTTCCTGAGGAAGTGCTGCGGGTATGCAGGATTTGTTCTTGATCCGGGCCCGGCACAGTAGTTCTTGTCAGCCAGAGAGGCTGAAAGAAACGGCCGGCCGGAAACGCGGTGGCCTCCCGAAAGGAAACTGATCCCCATGGCCATCAGCCTCAAAACCACCTCCGGCAAGATCCTCGCTTCGGTCGCACTGGTCGGCACCGCAGCCGCCGTCGCCGGCATGGGCACCTACGGCGCGTTCACTTCCTCCACCTCAGCCTCCCAGGCCGTCACCGCAGGAACCGTCACCATCGCCCTGGGCGCACCCGGACCGGCCAACACCCTCAACGTCCCCGTCGCAGGCCTGCTGCCCGGCGACAAGGTCGAAAAACTCGTCACCCTGGCCAACACCGGCAACTCGGACCTGAACAACGTCACCCTCACCACCTCCGCCGGCGCCACCGGCTCCCTGCTCACCACCGACGCCACCAACGGCCTGCAACTGACCATCGAAAACTGCTCCGTTGCCTGGACCGGCGCCACCGCACCCTACAACTGCACCGGCACTCGCAGCACGGTCCTGGCCTCCGGCCCCGTGATCGCAGCGAACAAAGCCCTGGCCAACCTCACTTCCCTGACCTCGGCCAAGACCGACAACCTCAAAGTCACCACCGCGTTCCCCACCACCGCGAACAACGACTTCCAAGGCGCCACCTCCACCATCGCCTTCGCCTTCACCGGCACCCAACGCACCGAAACCACCAAGTAAGCAACACCACCTACCCCGCCGGGTCTGACCGGTTCCTTTCCCCCCAGCCCGATCAGGCCCGGCGAGTATCACGTCAAGCACTGCCACTTCACCAGAACGGAGAACCATCACCATGACACCGCGGAACAGTTTCCTCCGTGCCTTGGTGATCGTCGCCGTCGTAATTCTTGGTCTGATAGCAGGGCCTACGGCCGCTGTGGCTGCCTTCACGGACAGCGAGCGCGCTACCCCACAGTTCTCAGCCGCAATCATTCCCGCTCCGGCTACCGCAAACGTGACCATGCGGTGCACCTTCGGCCTGCAAACAGTGGTCACCGTGAATTCTTACGGAGCGGTGGCGAATGCCAACTACTACGAGGTGAAGGTCTATGACCGCTCAGGCAACCTCGAGTTCACCGGTGACCTCAGCCAGGCCGCGGGAAGAACGTACAGTTCCGGCATCGAGATCATTGGCACCTGGAGCTACGAAGTCCGCGGCTATTACAAGGTTCCCGGCTCCAACAATTCCTGGACCGGTAAGCCCCTCAAAGGCACCATGACCTGCTGAACGGTTGGGCGGCTTAGGAGAAACGGCTCGGCCTGAACGTAGCCAGCATCGGGTGCGTTTCGCCGCTCAGGATCTCACCGGACAACAATTCGCCGGCGATGAGGCCCAGCGTGGCGCCCGAGTGGGTGAAGGCCACGAAGCAGCCCGGCACTTGGCCGAGTTCACCGAAGACCGGTTCGCCGTCGCCGGGGATGGGCTTGTAGCCGATCTTCCAGGACGCCGGCTTGAGTTCGGGATTCCCCGCAATGAGCTTGGATGACTCGTCCGCCAGCTCCTGGACAACGTCATCCGGGATGGTGAAAGTACCGTCGGCGTGCTCCGTAATGCTCTCTTCGTACCAGTCGTGATCCAAGGCAAAAGTGTTGCCCGGATTCGGACGAACAGCTGCCCGCGGAGTATTCATCACTGTGGTGACCTGGTGCTCCACAGGCTTGGTGACCACCAGCATGGAAACCGGTGAACCGTTGGGGATTTCCACACCCAGAGGCTTGACGACGGCGGGGGTCGCCGCGCCGCAGGCAACCAGCACGGCGTCAGCGGGGTACGTTTCACCGCCGGTGGTTTCGACGCCGGTGGCCCGTCCGCCGTCGACCTTCACTGAGGCCTTGCCGGCGTTAAGGACCAGCTGGCCGCCCAAGGCGTGGAATTCCTCCATCAGGAAGTTCACCAGGTCCGGGAGGCTGACCCATCCTTCGCCGGGGTTGAAGATGGCGTTCTCCGGGACTGCGCTGGAATCGATGCCGGGCGTCACCGAGGCGATCTCTTCAGGAGCCAGCAGCTTGGAGTCGTAGCCGATGGACTTCTCATAGGCGTGGCGGGCTTGGGTGACATCGCCCTGGCCGGCGGCGTTCCACATGAGTCCGCCCCCGAACTGCAGCCATTCACGGTTGGGGTCCGCGGCGAAGAGTGTACGGTAACGATCGACGCCGGCCACGCGCAGCTGGTGGTATGGCGTGGAGCGCTCGCCCGCCGAGTTGAGCCAGGACAGCGAGCGGCCGGTGGCTTCGCTTGCCAGGCCCTGCTCAGTCAGGAGGGTGACCGAAGCACCTTGGCGGAGCAGGTGGACGGCGGTGGATACGCCCAGGATGCCGCCTCCGATGACGGCAACGTGCTTGGTGGAGGACATGGGTGATCTCTCTTTCGGTTTCTAAGGTGTGAAACGTGCTTAGGCGAAGGCGTGGATTTTTTCGATGACTTTGAGGGTTTCCAGCGCTTCGGCCGGCTGCACAGGTAGTGCTCCTTGCCCACGGAGTGCGGCGGCGAGTTCCCTGTAGAACTGCGGGTAGTCGCCCTTTTCCGCCGGGACGGGCGTGGCTGATCCGTCTACTCCGAGCAGCCCCCAGGACTCCTGGGGTTCCTCGCCGTAGGAGGCGTCCGACGGCGTGATGCCGGCTGCGAGTGCGGGTTCCTGGCTGTCGAGTCCCCACTTGGTATAGCCGGCTTTGGAGCCGAGCACGTGGAAGCGCGGGCCAACTTGGGCGGCCATTCCGTTCATCCACAGCCGTGTCCGGACGCCCGACTCGTGACGCAGGGACACGAAGGCTTCGGTGTCCGCTGCCTCCGGGTGCGGGCCATGGTTGGTGGTCTCCCCGTAGCTCTCCTCCACAGGGCCGAACAGCTGGATGGCTTGATCAATCAGGTGGGCACCAAGATCGTGGAGGATGCCGCCGCCTTCAGCCAACGTGGCTGAATCGCGCCAGTTCCCAAAACCCTCCGGCCGCCACCACTCAAAGCGCGACTCGAACGTCCGCACCTCACCCAAGGCGCCTTCCCGCAGAAGTTTCCGCAGCGTCAGGAAGTCGGCATCCCACCGGCGGTTCTGGAACACCGTGAGCTGCACACCGGCGTCGGACGCGCGGGCTGCCAACTCCTCACCGTGGGCAACCGTGGTGACGAAAGGCTTGTCCACCACAACATTGAGCCCGTGGGCGATTGCTGTGGCACCGAGTTCACGATGCGTGAGCGGCGGCGTTCCCAGGACCACCAGGTCAAGGTGATCCGCCAGGGCGAACATATCCTCCGGCGTAGGCACAATCCGCGCCTGCGGGTAGAGGCGGGCAGCCTCAGCGGCGCGTTCCGGGTCCGCCGTCACGATGACGTCCAGGGAGTAGTCCGGGTCCGCGTGAATCAGCGGCGCATGGAACACCTTGCCCGAGACGCCAAACCCGACGACGGCGGTCCGGATGGGTGCCGCTGCTGACCTGCCCTCCACAGGCGTCCCGCCCATCACAGGACTTCCGAGAGGAAGCGCTGCAGGCGTTCGCTGCGCGGGTTGTCGAAGAGCTCAGTGGGGGTTCCGATCTCCACCACTTCGCCTTCATCCATGAACACCACTTGGTCCGCCACTTTCCGGGCAAAGCCCATCTCGTGGGTGACCACCAGCATGGTCATTCCGCGGCGTCCGAGGCCGGCCATGAGGTTGAGGACACCCTTGACGAGCTCTGGATCCAGGGCGCTGGTAGCTTCGTCGAAGAGCATGACCTCGGGCTCCATGGCCAGTGCCCGGGCGATGGCCACACGTTGCTGCTGTCCGCCGGAGAGGTCCCGTGGCCGGTGGTCGGCGCGTTCGGCGAGGCCCACTTCGGCGAGGCGGCGCCGGGCACGTTCCCTGGCCTCAGACTTGGACATTCCCTTGACGCTCCAGAGGGCCAGCGCCACATTTTCCAAGGCGGTATGGTCCGGGAACAGGTTGAAGTGCTGGAACACCATCCCGATGCGGGCCCGGAGGATATCCGGCTTGACCTTCAGGGCACTTTCGCCGGCCAGGAGCACGTCCCCGCTCTTGGGCTCATGCAGCCGATTGACGCCGCGCAGGAGTGTGGACTTGCCCGAACCCGAGGGGCCGATGATGCACGTGGTGGTTCCCGGTGCAACGTTGAGGCTGATATTGCGGAGCACTTCAACATCCCCGTAGGCCATGGTCAGGTTCTGCAGTTCCAAGCTGGAGCCGTGGAACTTTTCAATGTCCTGGCTTGGCTGGTTGGTGCTCGGCTGGTTGGTGCTGGTAGCGCTGCTGCTGCTTGTGAGGTTCACGTGTTGCTCCCGGTGATGAGCGGCGAGGCCGCATCGAGTTCCTTGACTTCCTTCAGCCCACTGGTAGGTGCCGTGGGACGACGGCGGCCGGTGCGGAACTTGTTGTCGAAATAGTTGACCAAGTGGGTCAGCGGCACGGTGATGATCAGGTAGAAGACGCCTGCCATGACCAGCGGCGACAGGTTGCCGGACAGTACTGCTGCGTCCTGGCCTACCCGGAACAGTTCACGCTCACTGACCAACAAGCCCAGGAAGTAGACCAATGACGAGTCCTTGACGATGGCAATGAACTGGTTCACCAAGGCCGGCAAAACCCTGCGAATCCCCTGCGGCACCACCACCAGGGCCATGGACTTGGAGTAGCTCATGCCCAATGCGCGGCAAGCCTCCCCCTGGCCCTTGTCGACGCTCTGGATGCCGGCCCGGAAGATTTCTCCGATGTAAGCGCTGGCGATGAGGCTCAGGGCGATGATTCCCAACGGATAGGGAGAGGGCCCGAAGACCGACTGGCTCAACCTCGCAAAACCCTGGCCGATCAGCAGGATGGTGAGGATGGCGGGCAGGCCACGGAACAGGTCCGTATAGATCCTTGCCGGGATGCGCAGCCATTTGGACCGCGAGATTCCCATGACCGCCACCACCATGCCCATCACTACGCCGAGGATGGTTGCTGCGATGGAGATGATCAGGGTGTTGAGGAGGCCAACTCCGAGGAGCTGGGGCAGCACTTCGACCATGGCGTCAAAGTCGAAGAACGTGCGGCTGATGGTATTGAGCCAATCCATTGAATGCTCTCAGACGTTAGGTGTTGGGATGCTTACTTGCTGGCTGTAGGTGCCGGGCTGGAGGTCTGCTCGGCCTTGGGGAGGTACTGCTCCGGCATCGGTGAGCCCGGGAACCACTTTTCGTAGAGCTTCTTCCACGTGCCGTCCTCCATTGCCTCGGCCAGGCCCTTGTTCAAGGCTTCCTTGAAGGCGGGCTTGTCCTTGGCGATGGCGAAGCCGGCCGGGGCATCGAAGGACGGAATGTCCGCGGCACTTACCAGTCCGAACTGCTCCTGGTACTCCTTGGCGGCCTCGTAGTCCAGGAAGTGGGCGTCCACGGAACCGCTGTTGACTGCTGAGATGGCGGTGTTGTTGTCCGGGAAGCGGACCAGCTGCGCCGAGGTGAAGTTCTTCACGGCATAGGCTTCCTGCAGGGTGCCCTGGACTACGCCCAGGCGCTTGCCGTTGAGGCCGTCGGCGTCATTGATGCCGGAGTTCTTGGTGGTGATGACCGTCAGGTATCCGGCGAGGTACCCGTCGGAGAAGTCCACGGTTTCCTTGCGCTTGTCCGTGATACCGATAGCTGCCACACCGACGTCGAACTGGCCGTTGGCCACGGCCGCCAGGAGGCCGGAGAAGTCCTGTCCGGTGAAGACCACCTTGTCCACACCGGCGCGATGGGCCACATCCTTGAAGAGTTCCACGTCGAAGCCGGTGAAGTTACCTGAGGCGTCCGTGAAGGTGTAGGGCTTGGAGTCGCCGAGGCTGGCCACCCGAATGGTTCCGGATTCGATCAGGCCGTAGGGGTTGTCGGCGGATGGTGATGAGCTGGCGGACGATCCACCACAGCCGGAGAGGGCAAGAAGGGCCGCCAAGGCTGCTGCTGCGAGCGCTGCCGGGCGGAAGTTCAGTTTGATCACAGCGTTGTCCAATCGTGGGAGGGAAAGCGGTGCTGTCAGGAGCCGCTGGAAGTTATTACTCGATGTTGGGTCTTGTTGAGTCCGGTCTCAGCCCCTAGGATTGAGACCGGACTCACATCGATTGATTAGAAATGTAGCGGAAGTCACAAAGCCGCGTCAACACCCCTCGTGAAAGGTGAACATGAGCACTGACGGATCCCGACGGCGGGACGTAACGGTTGCCGACGTCGCCAAAGCCGCAAAAGTGTCCAAAGCACAAGCCGCCCGCGCACTGGGCAATTACGGTGCGGTCAGCGATGACGTGCGCGAGCGCGTCCTCGCCGCAGCCGAAGAGCTCGAATACCGGCCCAACGAGCTTGCGCGCAGCATGAACACGGGCAAATCCAACACCATCGGCGTGGTGGTGGGCGACATTGAAAACCCCCACTTCGGGCTCGCGATGCGGGGTATCACGGATACCGCAAAAAAGAGCGGCTACAACGTCATCCTCATCAACACGGACGAGGAACGGGCTGCCGAAGTGGACGCCGTCCGCGTGCTGCTGGACAAGCGCGTGGACGGGCTCATTGTGGCCCCTGCTTCTTCCGTGGAAACCTCGCATCTGCAACAGGTCCGCGAGTCCGGCCGGCCCCTGGTACTACTGGACCGCGCCGCTGCCGGGGTTGATGTGGAGACCTTTGCGGTGGACATGGGAAGCATTTCCTACGAGTCCACTGCGCACTTGATCGAAGCTGGGCACCGCCGGATTGCCTTTGTCTCCACGGTCCGCACCGAAGTCCCCTATTTTCCCGGGATGACACTGGACTCCTCGCAGATCTCAGACCGCCTTGACGGAATCCACCGCGCTTTCGACGACGCGGGCCTTCCCTACCCCACGGACCTGATCCGGCTCAATGCCGGCGACGCCGATTCCATCAGGAGCATCACTCAAGACCTGTTGCGCGGGCCTGACGCCGCCACGGCCATCATCGCCTCCGACGGTCTGATCGCCTTGAGCGTTGTGGAAGCAATCCAAAAGTCGGGGCTATCCATACCGGATGACGTCTCATTCCTGATGTACGACGATTTCGCTTGGACCCGGCTCACCACTCCCCCGCTCACCGTGATAGCTCAGCCCGTCTACGACATGGGAATCGCCGCGGCCTCGGCACTGATCCGGCGGATCGAGGGTAGAAAAGCGACAGGACCCGGCCCGGAGTTGGTGGCGACTTTGACTCACCGCGGATCCGTCGGAGCGCCCAGGAACGCCCACTTGACTAGACAACCTGACGCCGGGATTCGAGCAAGGAACAGCATCACGCTGGGTTGAGGTCACCAAATGGTCAACCTGTCATGACAAGTCAGCCACTGTCCATTAGCCGGCAATTCATCGGAGGTACCTACATTCTGAGGGTCTACGCATCCCTTGAGTGAAAGGTTCCATCATGACTTCCCCCAGCCGCCGCTCTGCCATCGCAGCATCTATCGCAGGGTTGGCCACCATGGGCGCCACCGCCGTCGCCGCTTCTCCAGCGCAGGCAACCGGAAACGGACACGGCAGCAACCGGCCCTCCGGCAAGCCCACTGTCTTCACCGTCATCAGCGATATCCAGGGAGATCTGGGCGACTTTGACCTGGCGCTCAAGGACATTGAACAAACCAATCCCAGCAGACGAAGCGCGGGCTTGGTGGTGAATGGCGATATCACCCCACGGGGCTACGACTTTGAGTACGAGGCAGTGCGCAAGGTACTGGATGCCAACACCCACGCCGCCAACGTGCAATGGGCCATCGGCAACCACGAGTTTTATGTTCCCAAGTACTCCAACCCCGCCACGCTTGCCCAAGCCACGTGGCCCAACGGAACCACGGAAGCGTCCCTCTTCCAGAGCTTCTTCACCTTCACCGGACGGGACAAGGTGTACACCGAGATCGACCTTGGCGGTGTCCCCGGCCTGATCCTGGGCACGGAAAAGTACATGCACTACCACGACACAACGCTCTGGGACGAGGTGTGGCTCAGCGAGGAACAGATCGTCTGGTTCGAGCAGCGTCTGGCCTACTGGGACCGTAGGAACCAGCCCGTCATGGTGTTCACCCACCACCCGTTCCCGGACACCGTCTCCGGAACCCGCAACAACCTGTACAAGAAGGATTACCTGCAGGTGGACCGGCTGCTGGGCATTCTTGGCAAGTACAAGAACGTCTTCGTCTTCACGGCCCACACCCACTGGGCGCTTCAGCTGGCTGACTGGGAAGTCCGCCGGACAGTTCCCGGCACCGGCAACCTCCAGGGCTTCCAGGTCATCAATACCGGTGCTGTTCAGACGCTCTGGGAGGACAACGGTGCAGGCGGCGAGCGCGCCCTCGATGGCCGCGAAGCCAGCGGACTGCAAGTAGAGGTCTACAACGACTGCGTGGTGGTCAAGGCCCGCGACTACCGCCGGGGTGAATGGATCAAGGAAGTCCAGATCCCGCTGTTCTAGCGGATCCCGCACCCCCAACCGTTCCCGCCCGGTTAACCTTCCTGCCATCCCGCTTCCCTACTGTGATCCCGCTGGGGGATCGGAATCAACAGAGGGAAGACGTTAATGTGCACGGCAGAAGAAGAAACCACCACCCACAGCCGGAGTGTAAAGCTGGCCGATGCTGAGCTGAAGACCATGGGGCTAAGCCGACGGCGTATCCTTCAGTCTGCCGGCATCCTGGCCGCCGGCACTGCCGCTTCGGCAGCGATGGCGCGGCCCGCGGTGGCGAACCCGGGCGGGAACGACCCCCAACTGAAATGGCTGGTGGGCGATCACCACGTTCACACCCAGTACAGCCATGATGCGAAGTACATGATCAAGCAGCAGCTGGACACCGCCCAGGCCTACGGCGTTGACTGGGTAGCCCTGACCGAGCACAGCAATTTCGGCCACGCCAACAACGGCGGCGCCGTCAACGCCAACAAGGAGATCAAGGCCCAGCGGGCTGCTCGCCCTGACCTGCTGATCTTCCAAGGCCTCGAGTGGTACATCCCTGGCGCAGAGCATGCCTCGGTCCTTGTTGCTCCGGGCCCCAACGAAGTGAACCTCTTGCGCACCTTCGAGTTGGTGTGGGACGGGAAGCTGAACCAGTGGGAGAAGCCAACCGCCGGAACGGCCCAAGTGGAAACGTTCGAGCGCAAGGCTGTGGAAGCCATCGCTTGGTTGGCCAACCAGCGACGCTCCGGCTACATCGACGACGTCGTGGCCCTGGCAAACCACCCCATGCGGCTGGGCATCGATTCCCCGCACGAACTGCGCGCATGGCGTGACGCCGCCCGTGAGGTGATGATCGGCATGGAAGGTGCGCCCGGCGCACAAGGATCCGGCATCAGCCAATTCGCCAGGGCCGGCGACCAACGCGGCGAATACACCAATAACCCCACCCAATACAGTTTCCCGGGCTACCCGGCGGATGCCTTCCGGCCCTACGGCGGCTTCGACTGGGCCACCGCAACCGTGGGCGGTGTGTGGGACTCCATGCTCGCCGAAGGCCTGCCGTTCTGGATCACGTCCAATTCGGACAATCACCTCACGGTCAAGGACACCTGGAAAACCGGCCCCTACCCGGCTGAAGAGCCGTACCTCAGCTTGCCCAACGAGTTCGACCGCTGGTCAGTCACCGGCAAGCGCCCCGACCCGTTCGACACCGGCGAAAAGCAAGGTGGCAGCGACTATTGGCCGGGTCAGTTCAGCCGCCTTCACACCGGCGTCACCAAGCGCTCCTACACCGGCGTTCTGGAAGCTATGCGCAATGGCCGTATGTGGGTGGACCACGGCCACCTTCTCCAGGGCCTCGATGTGCGGGTCCGCGAGGTGCGCGGCAACGGCGCTGGTAACGGCAACGGACGCAACGGCGTCACCTTGGGTTCCCGCCTGCAGGTGAGGCGAGGTGCCGACGTCGAAATTTCCATCACCATAACGACGACGGAATACCGCAACTTCGCGGGCATCATGCCAAAGCTCGCGCACGTAGATGTGATTGGAGGCGCAGTGACGGGTGCCGCTGCGGACCGCGACGCCTTGAAGGCCCCCGAGACCACCGTCTGGAAGCAGATCGATGTGTCCGGGCGCACCGGAACGTTCACCATTAGGCACGTCATCAAGGACGTGCAAAAGTCCTGCTACTTCCGCCTTCGTGGGAGCGATGGAAACCGCCACGGTGCAGGCTACTACGGGGCGTCCGTGGATCCTGCCGGCCCCATCCGTCATGGTGACAACCTCGGCGACGCCGATCCCTGGACGGACACGTGGTTCTACGCCAACCCGGTGTTTATCGACGTCGCGTAGTGGTTACTCCGAGGCCGCGGTGAGGTCGCCTTCCTCGGGATCGTCGGCGGACCGGACCTCGTTCCGGATGACGCCCAGTTCTTCGAGCCGTGCCGACATTCCAGCCCCGTCCGGCGCATAAACCCACGGGACACCGGGCGTGGGCTGGCCGCCGGTCTTTGACCGTCCACCGGCCAGCACCGCTTCACCCGCGGAGAGCTGGCGGATCGCGATTGCCCTGACATTGGCGGGATGACGATGGGCGAACTCGGAGTAGATCGCTTCGTCGTGCTGACCGTCGTCGCCCACCAGCAGCCACTTGATGTTGGGGAATTCCTCCGCGAGGCGTTCCAATGAGGTCCGCTTGTGCTCCTGACCGCTACGGAACCAGCGATCAGGTGTGGGACCCCAGTCGGTCAACAGCTTGGGCCCGGCAGGATAAAGATTGCGGGACAAGAACCGGGACAGCGTTGGTGCCACGTTCCACGCCCCGGTGGACAGATACAGCACTGGAGCGGACGGAGCCGTCCGGGCAATCCGTTCGTACAGCACTGCCATGCCCGGCGTGGGGGTTCTCGCGTGCTCGTTGAGGACAAAAGTGTTCCACGCGGCCAAGAACGGACGCGGCAATGCAGTGACCATCACGGTGTCGTCAATGTCAGAGACGACGCCGAAATCGGCATCGTCCGCGACGATCTCCAAGGGAGCCTCCACGGTTTGGGACTCTCCGGACTGGAGGGAAATGGTGTGCCAGCCAGCATCGAGAGCTACCGGAATACGCGCATCCACCACGCCGCCGCGGTCAGCCCTCACATCAAAAACTGTGCCGGCAATAGTCACGTTCACACGAGCGTGGGCCACTGGCGCACTGGTGAAGTTGCGCCAGCCCCGCATGCTTTCCTGCAACGGATTGGAGTGACCTGCAGCGTCCCGGGGGTCACTGCGGACCACACGCGCAAGGACCCGAACCCAGGATGTGCTCCCATACCCGGTGTACGGGATGACGGTTTCCACCCGGCCACGCCGGATCGCGAGACGCGTCTGAAAACCGAGCCACGCGTCGTCGAGCCTCATGGCGAGGTGACGGCGCCCCTTACTCAGCGGCGTGGGGCCTCCGTTGTCAACGGCGTCGGACTGGGGGCGCGGTTTCTTGGGACGGGAAGACATGCGTCCAGTCTTCCACGGCCCGGCCTCCTACCGCAGTGAGCCCATCCACTTCATCAAGGAGGGCAAGGCGTCCAGGGCCACCGTCCCGTGAGTGGCGTCCGGCAGGACATGGGACTCGACGGCGGTCCCGGCCTGCGTTTGGGAGGCGACGAACGCGGCCGTAATTTCGGGGCGGACCAGCGTGTCTTTCGCCCCCTGGGCCACGAACAGGGGCACGGGCAGTGGGGCCTCATCAGGGGTGTTCTCCGTAAGAAGTTCGCTCCACCCAGGAATCTTGGTGGGGTCCCCCAGAACGAAGGAGCCGATCAGGGGGTTCGCGATGGTATGAAGTTCACTGTTTTGGCCCAACAGGCAAAGTTTGGCCATGCCGGGCGCGGCGGATGCACCGGCAGGGGTGAGGACCGTGGTCAGGGGATCGGCGGGGAGCCGGGACGAATAAGCCTCCGCGTAAGAGGTGAAGGCATACGCACCAATGGTCACCCCTGAGACATCCCCTATGTCCGCGCTGAGCAACGCACCAAGGTTGGTGGCCGGGGCCGCAACCGCGACGCCGGCGATGGTCAATTCGGGCGCATAGTCCGCCGCCCGCTGGGCAGCGAAAATGGACGCATGCCCACCCTGGGAATGGCCCCACAGGACTACACGGTCACCGGCACCTATGCCCTCAACCAGCCGCGCCGCCCGGGCAATATCCAGGACGTTGGCCGCCTCCGTCGCCCCAATAAGAAACGACGGCGGGCCCGCAATACCCATCCCGGCATAATCTGTAGCAACCACCACGTGGCCCGCGGCGAGCAGGTCTGAAAGTCCTTCGATGAACACGAACGGTGCGATTCCGCTGGAGGGCGCGCACCTCGGTGCTGTACCCGTGGTGGGATGCGCCCACGACACCACCGTGCGGCTTCCATCGGCGGCAGGTGCTGCAGGAGCGATGACGAGTCCCGAAACCAGAGTGTCCTTACCGTCCACATCGGTGGAGTGATACAAAACCCGCCATGCTTTGGCTCCGCCCGGCGCACCCACCACAGGTTCCTGCCGGACGATTGTTCCCGGGGCAGCGGATTCCGGTGCAGGAGTAGGTGCAAGGTAAAACGGTGCCACGGCTGACTCAACGGCGGCGCCCTCCCCCACGCGGACACCGAAGTCGATCAACCGGGCCGCGCCAGGCGCCACCGCTATTGCCGCAATGATGAGCGCGGCCAGAAGAACCCTGCGGACGATGGTCCTTCGGCGCGAGCGCTTGTCCAAGGCGTCCCTCGATTCGGTAGTGGGAGCTGTACCGAGAAATCTACGGCGCGGAGGGCTTTCCTGTCAGGGGGCTTGCCTGAACAATAATGTTCTTCCCCCAAAGATCGGCCGCATAGCAAGTGATCAGAATGAGCCTGCCCGGCACGATGTCCCAGATCCTGCTGTCCCGCAACGTCGCTTTGTACTCAGTGGTCACCTCGTCCACCACGAACTCCAGCCTCCCCTCGGCAGTGGTGACGCTCAACAGATCACCCGCTTTCGCACGGGCGCTGATGTTGTTGAAAGGAGAGTTGCCACCTTCCAGGCTGTGTCCCACAACATAGGTGGTGTTCGTTGAACCTTCGCCGGGCATGCCGTAGGGGCTAAGCCAATAGGCGTCCGGGGTGTGGGGCGGAACGATCGAATTCAGCGACAGCTCCTGCGGGCTCGGCGTCAAAGGCAGTATGCCCTGGTCAAGCCCCACCGCGCCATAACTGATGTGCAGCGGAGGAGCGCCAGCCCCCGCAGCAGCTACCTCACCCGGGACTTGGTATTGCGGCGCCGGCTCCGACTCCGACTCCGTGGGTACGGCCGAGGGACTCCTTGGCAGCGGGGAGTCCGCGGTGCTTGCTGCCGGCCGGGGTGCTGCCGCAACGGCTGCGGGACGGGAGTTACTGGACGTTTCCTGCGGTGACCACCATCCCGGAAACCCCACAGACAGCAGGACCGCGGCGAGGAGGGCCGCGAGCGCCACCCCACCCCACCGCTGCCCTGCTAGCCTCGCCGGAACAAGACTGCCGCGATGCCGCCTCCGCTGAACAGCGTGGCGCCGCACGGTATTACTCCTTCTGGCTTCCCCTGCGCCCGGTCATCAGCAGCCGCGTTGCAAGGAAGACCATGCCCGCCCCACCGAGACCCACAAAGAGAGTTCCGAGCATGGACGTTGGATTCGTGGCGCCTGTACGGGACAAAGCGACGGCGGTGTCCACGTTCGCGCCTTGGTTCCTGCCCGTTCCGGCCAAGGGCACTGACTGATTCGTGGCAGTGGCTGTCGCGGTCGCCGTCGTCGTCTCGGTCGGCGTGACCGTAGCAGTCGCCGTCGTCGTCTCCGTCGGCGTAACCGTAGCAGTCGCCGTCGTCGTCTCCGTCGTCGTCTCGGTCGGCGTGACCGTTGCAGTCGCCGTCGTCGTCTCCGTTGGCGTGACTGTTGCAGTCGCCGTCGTCGTCTCGGTCGGCGTCACCGTAGCGGTCGCCGTCGTCGTCTCCGTCGGCGTCACCGTAGCGGTCGCCGTCGTCGTCTCGGTGGGTGTGGCCGTCTCGGTTGGAGTGGCGGTCGCCGTTGCGGTTCCCGTGCCAGGGGGCGCCGAGGTGGGGGGTGTCGTGTTGCAGGCCGGTGTGGTCACCACGTTGGTATCGAGGGAGACCTGCCCGTTTCGGGCCAGGAGCCGACCCTCAACCACAGCGTTGGTTTGAGCGGTGATGGACGTCAGGGCGAGGATGCTTCCCTTGAAACTTGAGGCTGTGCCCAGGGTGGCTGAGCTGCCCACTTGCCAGAACACGTTGCAGGCTTGGGCGCCGTTGATGAAGACGATGCTGCTGGCTGAGGCCGTAATCAGGGTCGACGCGACTTGGAAGACGAAGACAGAGCCGGGGTTGCCTTGACCATCCAGCGTGAGCTGCCCGCTAAGCGCCAAGGAGGACGTGGATTTGTAGACGCCCTCAACAAGCGTCCGGCCCACCAGATCTCCGGAGACGCTGGTTGTGAGTGGCTGCCCCGCGGCATTGTTGTAGGCGATGGTCAGGTCAGACTGAGCCTGCAGTGCCACCGCATCAGCTGCATGGGTGGTTCCAGCGGCGATGCCCGGCGGAAATCCCGTGATGGCCGTGCCTGGGCTCAGGCCGAGGTCTCCTTGGAGGGTAGTTGGCCCTGTGTTGGTCACGGTTGTGGCGGCGAGGACGGAGTAGGACGTCGCCGTACCCAAGTTGACCGGTGTGGCTGCGAACGCAGGCGACTGTTGCAGCATGATGGCGCCTGCAAGGAGAAGAACTCCAGAGGCAGCCCCCACTGACACGGTGGTGCGGCGACGGCCCGATCCCGTCGATGGTGTTCGTGGATTTCTTCGCGCAGAGCTATGGTGCATGGCAGTTCCTTCCCCCGGCGGGGCAAGCGCCCCAAAGCAACTGCCCAACAGGATGCGGGGGAGCTATACAGCGGACTGTACGCCCGCAAGTACTGCCTGCCTAGGGCAGAATCCGGCCAAAATGAGGGCGGCCGTATGCGCAGGAACCCGGCTTACAGGGCCCAAAATTGCATCGCCCCAGTTCAGACCATCAGGGTGCTGACTAATTGATGCAAAGGCGCCTGCCTAAAAATAAAGATAAATTTATCCACGTTCCCGACAAACATCGGCACGTCCGGGCTGGCGGGGCCTAAACAGCGGTTGTCGGCGCCTTGCCTTCATCGCCATGCTGATTGCGTGCCGCAGCGAGCCGAAGTTCATCGAGTCGATTCATCAGAGGCGCAGTAGTGGCCCCGTGCACCACAATGGACAGCGTCACCACCAAAGCGATCAAGGCCCAAAGCTCGCGCGCCTCGGCGTCGAAGTTTCCGTGTGTCAGCGCGTAGCCCACGTAATAGAGCGAGCCGATCCCGCGGATACCGAAGTAGGAGATGGCCAGCCGCTCCCGCGGGCCGGTTTTCCCGCCCATCAACCCGAGCCATCCAGACAAAGGCCGGACCAGCAGGATGAAAACCAGGGCCACCAACAGCTCCGTCCACCCGATCCCTTCCAGGAGTCCGCGGGCTATGGCCCCACCAAGGAGCACCAGGATCACTACAGTCATTAGGCGCTCGAGCTGCTCTACGTAGCCGTGAAGAACCTGGTGATACGAGTGGTGGCGCTCAGCGGAACGGATTGTCACCGCGCAGATGAAGACTGCAACGAACCCGTACCCTTCCACCATCTCGGCCACCCCATACGCCAGGAAAGTGGCAGCGAGCGCCACGAAACCCTCGGAGTGGTCCGACAACCTGAAACTCTTACGCTTGGCCGCAAAGAAGATCAGGCTGAGGAGTTTGCCGGTTCCGAAACCGAGCAGAACGCCAACAGCTATTCGCCACACAACATCCAGGCCAACCCATTCCCCCACCCAGGCACTCGGAGATGCTCCCACGAGGCTGATGAGAATGGCCAAGTACACAAACGGGAAGGCAAGGCCATCATTCAAGCCTGCCTCGGAGGTTAAAGCGAAGCGGACCTCGTCCTCGTCCGGGTCCTCTTCGGCATCTGCAGGTCGTCCCACCTGGACTTCGGAGGCCAGCACCGGATCCGTGGGGGCAATCGCAGCGGCCACCAGGATGGCAGCAGCAAGGCCCAGCCCCAGCACCCACAGTCCGAGCAAGGTCATCACCAGGATGCACAAAGGCATGACGATTCCGAGCAGACGCCAGGTGGTGGACCAGCCACGCCAACGGAACGGCCTATCCAGGGCCAGCCCGGCTCCCATGAGGGAAATGATGACGCACACTTCGGTCAGGTGCGTCGCGAAATCCGCGTGCAGGACAGGGTCCGGGTCCGGCAAGTCAGGAAGCAGGGTGAAGGCCAGAATTCCGCTGCCCAGGAAGACCATGGGCATGGAGAGCGGCGTATGGCGCAACAATTTCGGCAGGACTGCGGCGGCCAGTACCGCGAAGCCAGCCGAGAGGAACAAGATGCTGGGGACTTCAAACACGAATAGTCTTCTTCCTGACGAGCCTGACGGCGCGTGGTAGACGTAGTCCGCCGCACATTACAGGATAAAAGCTAAGACTACTTATCACCCCCTGCCCTGAGCACACCCCTGCCGTCGCGCGTTGACGTAGCGCACGTCACGTCCTATGATTTATGAATCGATTCAAGATGTAACCTTCCTCACGCTGAATAACCACTTTGTTCAGTCCTGGATGGGAAGAGTTCTTGTTCCTTGCCAACGACGCCAGAGGAGTACAGCGACGTGACAGTCACGCACCGGAGGGACCTCAGCACCTCTCCCGAACCCACCACGGGACGGAAAGATCCGAAGAAGGCCGCCATGAGCGGGTGGATCGGAAGCGCGCTGGAATACTACGACTTCGCCCTGTATTCGCTGGCGGCAACACTCCTGTTTCCCACCATCTTCTTCCCCACGGAGAATCCCACCGTCGGCATCATCGCCTCACTGGCCACCTACGCCGTGGGATACGTTTCCCGGCCGCTCGGCGCCGTGATCCTGGGCGCCTACGGTGACAGGCACGGGCGCAAGAAGGTGCTCGTTTTCGCGATGCTGCTCATGGGCTTCGCTACTTTCGCCGTCGGCCTCCTACCCACTTACGGACAGGTGGGCCTCCTGGCCCCCGTCCTTCTGGTGATCCTGCGTCTGATCCAAGGATTCGCCGTCGCCGGTGAACTCGGTGGCGCCAGTGCGATGATCGTGGAGCACTCCCCCGACGCGAAGCGCGGCTTCTTCGCCAGCTTCAGCCTGCAGGGTACGCAGGTGGGATCCATTCTCGCCACAGCGGTACTGATTCCGCTCGCCGCCCTCCTCCCTGACGAGCAGTTCCACTCGTGGGGTTGGCGTTTGCCGTTCCTGCTCAGCGCCGTGGTGATCATCGCAGGCTACGTCATCCGCCGCCGAGTTGAAGAGCCTCCCGCCTACCTGGCCCAGTCCGAGGACACCACCGCCAAACGACGCTTCCCCTTGGTTGACCTCCTGCGCACCCACCCCTGGGTTCTGGTCCGCTGCGTCATCATGACCTTCACCAACGTCATTGGCATGGCCACCCTCATCTTCGGCGTCTCCTTCGCCACCCAAAAGGGTTACGGCATCGGATTCTCCAGCAGCGAGTTCCTCTGGGTGACCATGGCAGCCAACGTGGCCGCAGTGCTGACCATCCCGCTGTTCGGCGCCCTTTCGGACAAGATTGGCCGGCGTTCCCTGATGGTTGCCGGTGGCATTGCCGGTGGTTTGCTGACCATGGGATACCTGTGGGCGATCGAACAGCGCAGCCTGGCCCTGGTGTTCGTCTGCGTCGTGATCGTTCAGGGCATCCTCTTCCAGATGTGGAACGCCACCTTTGCCACGTTCTTCCAGGAGCAGTTCCCCATGCGGATGAGGGTCACCGGCTTCGCGGTCTCCCAAAACATCGGGCTTATGATCGCTTCCTTCTTCCCCAGCCTGTTCACGGCGATCGCTCCCCCGGGCTCAGCCAACATCCCCCTGGTCATCGGCCTGACCACGCTCGGCATCTGCCTCGTCGCAGCCGTAGCAACCCTCCTGTCCTCGGACACCAGGGGCAAATCGCTCGAGGACCTCGAAACCCGCTAGCGCCCCGCCCGCTGAATCGCCGAAATCGCCGGAAAGCTGCCAGATCGATGGCAACCTTCCGGCGATTTCGCACGGGTCCCGCGATCTCGCGCGTCCCGGGTGATCTCGCAGTTAGTCGTTGACCAGCTCAGCCTTCTCACTGACCGGCGCCACGGCATCCCGCACCTTTTTGCCGCGGGCATATCCCACGAATCCCAGGGCCAGGATGCAGCCAAGGGTGCCGAGTGCGAAGGCTTCGAACGTGAACTGCGAGACGCCCCACGTCGCCTCGAAGTTGTACGGCAAGCCGAAGAGCACATCCAGTGTGCCCGGGAAAATGGCTACCCAGGAACCGATAAGGATCCACGCGAAGCAGATGTACCCGAGGATGCGGAAACCTGCATCGGAGACCGGCACCTTGAAGGGGCGGTCAACCTGGGGATACTTGCTCCGGAGCTTCACCGCTGCCGGGATTGCCATCAGGTAGCTGAGCAGGAACGTGGAGATCGCAATGGAGAGAACCACTCCGAACAGTGCGCTGCTGGTGCCGCTGAGCTGCATGGCCGCGAGCATGAACAGCGTGGCCACCACGCCGGAGAGCGTATTGACGCGAATAGGCGTGCCCAGCTTGGGGTGGAAGCGGCCGAAGAATCCTCCGAAGAAGGAGCCGTCCGCCGCAGCCATGGCCTGCATGCGGTCGCTGATGATCATCCATGCAGCACCTTGCGAGACCAGGATGAAGCAGAAGACCACAGCGGACGCCGACAACATGATCTCAGCAGCAGGACCAAAGACTGTGTAGACGGTGGCGATTGCCCCGAACAGCCCGCCGATTCCGGTGATCTGGTCCAGCGGTACCACCAGGAGGATGGCAAGGATGGGAAGCAGGTAGCTCGCGGCGGCGATCATGGAGGACCGGGCTACCGAAATGGGAACGTCCTTGGCCGGGTTCTTCATTTCGCCGGCGGCGCTGTTTCCGGACTCGAAACCAAGGAAGGAGAATAGCAGAAGCGGAGTGACGCCCAGGAAACCGGCAAGCGTTGGCGAGAAGAAGCCCAGGTCCAGGCCGTTGAATCCGTGCTGCAGCCCGTAAATCATAGTGACAATGATGAAGAAGGTCAGGAACGCCACCTTGAGGATGGCACCCAGCGAGGGCAGCCATTTGCCGTGCTTCAAGCTGATGATTGCGGACGTCACCGTGATCCAGATGAAGAGCAGCTTGAACAGATAATCAACCGGGCTGCCCGCGTCCACGTGGCCCACATACTCGGACCACGTCTCCACTGCGACGAAGGCCATGGCGCCACCCACCCAGACTGGCTGGGTCACCCAAGTGAAAAGGGACGTGATGGCTGCGACCACCCTGCCGAACGCCATCTTCGTCCACACGTAGACGCCGCCTTCTTCGGTGAAAGCCCCGCCGGTCTCGGCAAAAATGAGCCCATAAGGAACCATGAACGTGACGGCCAGGATGAGCGTCCAGGTGAAGGTCTCCCCGCCGAAGCCGGAGACTTGGCCCAGGACCTCCACTGAGATGACGGCTGCAACTACCAACAACAGAATGTCGAAGCGGCCCAGGGATTTTTGCAGATGCTTGCTTTGCTCTTGTGCGAGTCGCGTTGAGGCTACTGGGTGATCCATGATCGATCCTTTGCTACTGCTTAAGTTTGCTACTGAGCAGGAAGGGTGGGAAGGGAAGGTGTCTTGACGACTGGTGCGAAAGGGAGGGACGGGCGGACCCGCGTCTACGTTGACGTGGCGGCTCCGGTCCACTGTGAGACCCAGCGTAGGCGCGTGAGTTGCATCACGTAAACCATGGAATAACGATGCACATCAACGGATTTTCAGATGCCCATGATCAGCCGAACTGGATCCACGTAGTCTTCGTCGCGGTGTAATTATCGAAGGCGTGCAGGGAGAGGTCGCGGCCGAATCCGGACTGCTTGAAGCCTCCGAACGGGGTGGTATTCCCCAGCGCATCCACCGTATTGACCGAGACCGTTCCGGCAAGCAGCTCCCCCGCTACCCGATGGCCGCGGGACAGGTTGGACGTCCACACGGACGCGGCCAATCCGTAATCTGTGGCATTGGCCAAACGCACCGCTTCTTCCTCCGAGTCGAAAGCGTGCAGCACAGCCACCGGTCCAAAAATCTCGTCCCGGTGGACGTCGTGATCCGGCCCAAGCCCGCCCAGCAAGGTGGGTTCAAGATAGGCGTCGGAGCCCCGGATTTCGCGCCGCTCACCGCCGAAAAGCACCTCACCTTCGGCGCGGCCGCGCCGAATCCAGCCTTCGACGTCGTTCGCGTGGGCGCTGCTGATCAGGGCACCGTTGCCCTCCAAGCCAGCCAAAGGATCCGCGGGGCGATAGCCCGACGCCGCGTCTGCAAGCAGGGCAGCGAATTCGTCATGGATGTCCCGTTGAACCAGGATCCGGGAGTTCGCCGAGCAGACTTGCCCCTGGTTGTAGAAGGCCCCAAAGGCGGCTTTGGCGGCCGCTTCACGCAGGTCTGACGTATCAGCAAAGATGATGTTGGAACTCTTGCCGCCCGCTTCGAGGCTTAGCCGCTTGAGGTTGCTGCGCCCCGAGGCTTCCAGGAGGGTCCGGGAAACGGCCGTGGAGCCCGTGAAGGCCAGCGCATCAACGTCCATGTGGTTTGCCAAAGCCGCGCCCACTTCGCGGCCCGTGCCGGTCATGATGTTCAGAACACCATCCGGGAGACCCGCTTCAGCGGCCAACTCGGCGAGGCGCAGCACACTCAACGAGGTCTGTTCGGCGGGCTTGAGCACCACAGTGTTGCCGGAGGCGAGCGCTGGAGCCAGTTTCCACACCGCGATTTCCAGCGGGAAGTTCCAGGGAACGATCGCCGCCACCACCCCCAGCGGCTCGCGTGTCACCAACGCTGTTGCTCCAGGCGGAACTGCTGGCAATTCCCCGTTCTGCTTGTCCGCCGCTTCCGCGTACCAACGCAGCGTGGAGATGGCACCGGGCACATCCACTGTTGTGCTCTGGAGTATTGGTTTTCCGCTGTCCAGCGTCTCCAGGAGAGCCAGTTCATCAGCATGCTGCTCCATCAGGGCAGCCAAGGACAGCAGCAGCTCCTTCCGCTTCTCGGCCCCGCATCGCGCCCACGCAGGAAAGGCGCGCCTTGCGGCTGTGACTGCGCGATCAACATCAGCGGCCGTGCAAGCAGCCAGCTCAGCAAGGACACGGCCGTCAATCGGGCTGATCGTGGGACGGGTAAGGCCGGTGCCGGCCGCTACCCGGCGGCCATCGACAAAGGCCCTGCCATCTACGGCCAGGGCATCGGCACGGCCGTGCCAGTCGAGGGAGAGCGTGGTGGACGTGGTGTTCATGGTGACTCCTGAGGTGGGTTTCTAGTTTCGGGGTGGTGTTTGGGTGCGGGCCATGCGCAGAGCCGCCGAAGCAGCAATGAGGCAAAGAAGTTCAACGCCAATGAGCGTGAGCATGGATGTTTGGTGGTCCGCCGTGATTGAGCTGTGGATGAGGCCGTGGTGGCCGCCGGCGGTTCCCGACAGGCCGGCAGTTCCCGACAGGCTGCCAGGTCCGAGCAGGAGGACCAGATGGATGAGGATCATGGCTGCACTCATGGCCAGGAGGTGTCCCGCAGCGCGTGGCGCAGCCTGCCGGGCACAGGGCCGCAGTCTTCGCGCGGGGAATCCCACCATGGGAGCGATGCAGCTCAGGCACGCAGCACCCATGGCCGCCATCCACCAAGCCATCGCACCCGCCGGCCCACTGACGGCTACCACAACGTGGGCTACAGCACTGCCCGCGGCGGCCATGCTGACAAGGCCCGCGCTGACAAGACCCAAGCCGACAACGCCGGCGGTATCGGGCGTGCTGGTGCCGCGCCGCCAGGGTGGGCGGGGTTGTTGGTTCATGATTCTCCTGGCTGCCGGCGATGTTTGGTCCGGGACTTTACGCCGGCCTGTGAGGTGGGTAACATCAAAGCGTTGGTTGAACAGTTGTACCATCAAAAATCGACTTCAGGAAGTGCCATGACCCTTCAGACCACCCCCTCGGCCGCAACGATGCAGGCTCCGCTGGGGCAGCATCCGCTTGAGCAGCTCTCGGCACGGGAAATTCAACAGGCCCGCCGGATTCTGGCAGAGGCTGGCCTCGTCGCCGAAACCACCCGCTTCGCTTACCTGGGGCTGATCGAGCCACCCAAAGCCACCCTCCAGGGAGATGCTGTAGACGCCCCCCGCCTGGTCCGGGCAATGCTCTGGGACGCCGCGCGGTCACTTTCCCTGGATGTCAGGCTGTCCCTGACCACTGGCCTGGTGCTGGAAAGGCGGGAACTGAACCCGCAGATCGATGGCCAATTGCCGGTCCTGCTTGAGGAATTCGGGATCATCGAGGACATCCTGGCGGCAGATCCACAGTGGATTGCAGCTCTGGCCAGCCGCGGCCTGACCTCGGCGCAGGTCCGCGTCGCTCCCCTGTCCGCGGGCGTCTTCGAGTACGGGAATGAGGAAGGCAAACGACTGCTTCGCGGCCTCGGATTCCGCCAGGACCACCCCGCAGACCACCCCTGGGCCCACCCGATCGACGGGTTGGTGGCTTTTGTTGACGTGGAAAACCGACGCGTCAATCACCTGATCGACGACGGACCGGTTCCAGTCCCGGAAGTCAACGGCAATTACACGGACCCGGCAATTCACGGCGAACTCCGCACGGACCTGAAACCCATAGAAATCACCCAGCCCCAAGGGCCCAGCTTTACGCTGGAGGGCAATCACCTCTCATGGGCCGGCTGGGACCTGCGAGTAGGCTTCGATGCCCGTGAAGGTTTAGTGCTCCACCAACTCCACCACTCGCACCAGGGGCGGCGCCGCCCGGTGGTTCACCGCGCGTCCATCTCCGAAATGGTGGTCCCCTACGGTGACCCGTCCCCCTATCGCAGTTGGCAGAACTACTTCGATTCCGGCGAGTACCTGGTGGGCCGGGATGCCAACTCCCTCAAGCTTGGTTGCGACTGCCTGGGCGACATCACCTACATGTCCCCTGTGGTGGCCGATGACTTCGGCAACCCGCGGACCATTGAGAACGGCATCTGCATCCACGAGGAAGACGCTGGAATCCTGTGGAAGCACACGGATGAGTGGGCCGGCTCCAACGAGGTCCGGCGCAACCGCAGGCTGGTTGTCTCCTTCTTCACCACTGTGGGTAACTACGATTACGGCTTCTACTGGTACCTCTACTTGGACGGCACCATCGAGTTTGAAGCGAAAGCCACGGGCATCGTGTTCACGGCAGCGCTTCCGGACAAGGACTACGCCTACGCCTCGGAGATCGCCCCGGGCCTTGGCGCCCCTTATCACCAGCACCTGTTCAGCGCCCGGCTGGACATGATGATCGACGGCGACACGAACCGGGTTGAGGAACTGGACCTGGTGCGCCTGCCCAAAGGGCCCGGAAACCCGCACGGTAATGCCTTCACGCAGAAGCGCACGGCGTTGACCCGTGAATCGGAAGCAGTTCGCGACGCCGATGGCACCAAGGGAAGGGTGTGGCACATCAGCAACCCGGACTCGCTGAACCACCTCGGCCACCCTGTGGGCTACACCCTCTACCCGGAGGGCAACCCCACCTTGGCCATGGCCGATGATTCCTCCATCGCTTCACGGGCCGCCTTTGCCAAGCACCACCTGTGGGTCACGCAGCACGACGAGGACGAACTTTACGCCGCCGGCAACTTCGTCAACCAGCACCCGGGAGGTGCCGGGCTTCCCAGCTACGTGGCTCAGGACCGCGACCTCGATGGCCAGGACCTCGTGGTGTGGCATTCGTTTGGCCTGACCCACTTCCCCCGTCCCGAGGACTGGCCCATCATGCCCGTTGACACCACCGGGTTCACGCTGAAGCCCCACGGCTTCTTCGATCAGAACCCCACCCTGAATGTGCCTTCCTCTACCACCGGGCACTGCGCACCTGCGGAGCAAAACGGCGGCTCCTGCGGACACTAACGGTTTTATCCGCACTGCGGGAGCGCGCCCCGGCGTTCCCGCAGTGGTAGGGTGCTCACGGTCCCGCCATGGCCACCCGCCCGATATGAAGGAGCAGCATGCCCCGCTTGGTTGATCACGAGGAACGCCGGCGTTCCATCATGGAGACCACGTGGCGCCTGATTGCGGAGCAGGGCATCGAGAACGCCAGCATGCGGGACATCGCCAGGGAATGCGGTTACGCGGCACCGGGCGTGCTGGCACACTACTTCCCCAACAAGGACGCCCTGCTGCTGGCGTCCTATGAGTTGATCTGCGAACGCACCAACCAGCGCATTGCGGCTGGCACGGCCGGCCGTCGTGGTCTGTCCGCCCTTCGCAGTTTGTGCCTGGAAATCATCCCGGCCGATCCCCTCACCGTGGTGGAAGCCCGCGTGGCGGTTTCCTTCTGGCAGCGCGCGCAGACGGAAAACGCGCTGCGCACCGTCGGCCGGCAAGCCCTGCTGCACTGGCGTGGCCTGGTGATGGGCTTCCTGGCCCAAGCAGAGCACGACGGCGAATGCGAACCTTTGGTGGACCCGGATGCGGTTGCCGATGAGCTGCTGAACATCATGATGGGCCTTCACGTGACCTCCATGCTGGATCCGGATGCGGTCACTGGGTCCCGGCAACGGCATTTGGTGGAGCGTGCACTTGCGCGGCTTGCCGTCACTGTATGACCCCATCAAACAGACAATTCACCCCCGTACGCGAGGGTGAATTGTCTGTTTGATGGTGTGTGTCTACGTGTGCGCCACGCCCTGCGTTGCCCGGGCTGGGGTTCCCGGCGATTGCAGGTCTTCCGCGTCCTCGCTCAGAAGGTCCTTGCCTTTGCTTTCCTTCATGCTCAGCACGGCAGCCAATCCAATCAGGCCTACCAGGATCAGGTAGAAGGCGGGCATCATGTCGTTTCCGGTCTGGGCAATCAGCCAGGTCAGGACGTACGGGACGGTTCCGGCGAAGATGGCCGCAGTGACGCTGTAGGCGATGGAGAGCCCGGTCTGCCGCGTGCGGGTGGGGAAGAGCTCGGCAGCCGCGGCCGCATGAACACCCAGGATGAGGGCCAGGATGACTCCCAGTCCGATGGTGCTGACGATTCCGGCCCAGGCTGTACCCGTTTGCATGATGAGGAACAAGGGATAGGCCAGCACCACTAGTGAAACGGCGGCAGTGATCAGGAGCGGCTTCCTGCCGATTCTGTCTGACAACGCACCCACAAACGGTACGAGAATCAGGCCGGCCACGGACGCTGCCGTGGAGAGCAGCGCGGCTGTTCCGGCGTCGAAACCCAATACTTTTTCCTGATAGGTCAGGAGGTAGACGAGGACCACGTAGAAGGTCACGTGCATCATGATTTCCAGGCCACTCATCTGCAGCAGCTGCTTCCGGTGCTTGGTGAAGACTTCCTTGACGGGGCTCTGCGGGACGTTGCCCAGCTCCTCCAGCGAACGGAATTCCGGGGTGTCTTCAATCTTGGACCGGATGTAGAAGCCGATGACCCCCAGGGGAACCGCGATCAGGAAGGGGATGCGCCAGCCGCCGTCAGCGATTGCTTGGGCGTCCATGGCGCTGGAGAGCACGAAGACCACCAGCGAGGCCGCCAGGAAACCGAGGAGGCTTCCGAATTCAAGCCAGCTGACGCCGAATCCACGGTGTTTCCTGGGTGAGTACTCGGCCAGGAAGGCGGCCGCGCTTCCGAACTCACCACCGGCCGCGAGGCCTTGAACCACTCTGGCAGCCACAAGGAGGATAGGGGCCCACAGGCCGATTGCGTCGTAGGTGGGCAGGAGGCCCACCACCAGCGTGGCACCACTCATGGAGAGAATCACGATTGACAGTGTCTTCTTGCGGCCGATCCTGTCGCCGAGCGTTCCGAAGACCAACGCGCCCAGGGGACGGACGCCAAAGCTGATGGCGAAGACGGCGAAGACTGACAGCAGTGCTGCTGTGCTGTCCTGTTGGGGGAAGAAGACTACGGCGATGGTGGAAGCGAGGTAGGCGTAGATGGCCCACTCGAACCAGTGGACAAAGACGCCGATGGAGCCGGCGGCGACGCTGGTGCGCAAACCCTTTCGGCTGATCTGCCCGTCGATGTTATTGGTGTTCACAGTTCCTCCTGGAGGAAGGGATCCACATGACGTGGATCACGCCCGTTTGCTGGTTTTACCCATCTTCAGGCGGTGGAATGTGATCTGTCTAATAGATTTTTAACACCAAGTGCATCTGCTGAGCAGATGATTAGGGCAGAGTGCGTTAGCTTCGAGCCGCGCGTGCAGCAACAATCTGATGCCGCACCGCCTGCGCTACCGCCCGCACCCTCGCCGTGGGGCGGTGGGACTTCAGGTGCGCCAGGACCGTCTTCAATTCCGGCACGTCATCACGGATTTCGACGGCGGCCAGCTTGCCGCCGTCGTAGGTCAACTGGTGCTGAGGCCTCTGATGAAGGATGGAATAACCGAGGCCCCGGGCCACAAAAGTACGCACCGTTTCATAGCTGGCCGAACGGAACCTGACGTCCGGTTCCTGGCCGCCCAGCCTGGCGATGGACAGCATGAGGTCGCGGGTGTGAGGCAAGTCCAGCAGCACAAATGGTTCACCGCCCAACGCGGACAGGTGGACGGTTTTTGAACCGGCCAATTTGTGGTCCGGAGGAAGTGCCACATAGGGCCTCACGGTATCCGCTACCGAACTGGCTATGGCCTCGGGCAGGTCCAGGTCGTAGCACAACGCCACATCGGCCTGCCCGCTGAGCAAGGCGCTGATGCAGCCTGACGTGTCGGTTTCGATGACTTCCGCCTCGAGTGCGGGATGGTCTTCCCGCAGTTTTGTCAGCACGCCGGGAAGCAGGAACGGGGCAAGGGTGCTGAAGCAGGCAATACGAATACGCCCGGAGACGCTTTGGTGTTCTCCGCGCGCGTGGTCAATGCTTTCCTCAACCTGCGCAAGGATGGCTTGGGCGTCCCTGACGAACAGCTCGCCGGCCGGCGTGAGCACCAGCCCCTTGGAGCGCTGCCTGATAAAGAACTGAGTTCCAACGTGCCGCTCCAACTGGGCGATCGCCGCGGAGACAGCTGACTGGGCCACATTGAGGCGAACGGCAGCGCCGGTCATGGACAGCTGCGCCGCCGCTTCCACGAAATAGCGCAACTGCGTAAGGGTCACATCCATGGGACGAGAATACACTCTGGATCGGAAAAGTCGATGCAATCGTTCTAAAAGAACTGTTGGACAGATTTACTGCAGCGCACGAAGCTGAAGGATACGAGCACCCGTCTAACAGGACTGAAAGGCAAGCTGCGATCATGAAGCACCAGCGCATCCGCACGTTCAATACCAAAGAGACCTATCCGGAACAGAACCTGGACAACGATCTGTGCCAGGCCGTGGTGGCCAACGGCGTGGTTTACCTTCGCGGCCAGATCGGACAGGACCTTGAAACGCGCGAGTCTGTAGGCATCGGCGACGTCGAAGCCCAGACCGAAAAGGCGATGGCCAACATTGACATGTTGCTCAAGGAAGCGGGCAGCAGCCTTGAAGACATCGTCAAGGTCACCGTGTACCTGATTGATCCCCGGTACCGCGAGACCGTCTACCGCACCATGGGCCGCTGGCTCAAAGGCGTATTCCCCGTCTCCACCGGCATTGTGGTTCAGGCGTTGGCACGTCCGGAATGGCTCGTGGAAATTGACGCCACTGCCGTGCTCTCGACGGAAGGCCAGCAGTGACATTCAGCATCGCAGCCACCGACGGCAGCGGCAGGTTCGGCATCGCCGTTTCTTCTTCATCTCCTGCGGTCGCTGCCCGCTGCGCACACCTGCGTGACGGGGTCGGCGCCGTCAGCTCCCAAAACATCACCGATCCTCGGCTGGGAACAGCGTTGCTCGACCGCCTGCAGGCGGGCTATTCCGCACGAGAGGCGATTGACGCCGTCGTGCAGGAGTCCCGTGCGGTGGACTACCGGCAATTGGTGGTCCTGGACGCACACGGTGGATCCGCCGTGTTCAGCGGCACGCATACCCTTGGCGTGTTCGGCGAGGGCCGGGGCGCGAACAGCGTGGCCGCCGGCAACATGCTTGCGCATCCGGGTGTTGTCCAAGTTCTCTGTGACGCCTTTGAAGCCAGCACCGGGGAGTTGGAAGTCCGCCTCATGGCTGCGCTTCGAGCCGCCATTGCAGCCGGCGGCGAAGCCGGACCCGTGCGATCGGCCGGACTTTCGGTAGTGTCCGGGCACGGCTGGAGGGACACTGACCTGCGCGTGGACTGGCACGATCAACCGATCGAGGAACTGGGGAAGCTCCTGGACGTGTGGCTCCCGCAGCGGCAGGACTACGTGATTCGCGGCTTGGACCCCGCGTCGTCAGTGGGTTATGGGGTGGCGGGCGATGAGCGCTGAAGCGACGACCGCTGCCAACCCGGCCGTGCAGCGCCAGCGGGTCTTGGCATCCGTTGACGCACAAAAGCCCCACCTGATCCAGCTCTCCGAAACACTCCATGCCAACCCGGAACTTGGCTGGCAGGAACACCGCGCCGCTGGCTGGACCGCCGAGTACCTGTCTACGCACGGCTTCGAGGTGGAAAGGGAGTATTTGGGCTTTCCCACCGCGATCCGCGCCGTCTACGGAACGGGTTCCCGCCGCATCGGGCTCATGGCCGAGTACGACGCCCTTCCAGGTCTCGGCCATGCGTGCGGCCACAACATCATCACGGCCATTTCCTGCGGTGCCGCGGTGGTCTTGGCACAATTTGCTGAAGAACATGACCTCACCGTGGAACTGTACGGAACCCCCGCCGAAGAAGGCGGCGGCGGAAAGATCGAGCTCCTCAAAAAAGGTGCGTTTCAAGGCCTGGACCTGGCCATGATGGCGCACCCGAGTCCGGTTGATTCGGCAGAAGCACGCCCCTACGCAGTTGCCCATAACCACGTGGAATACAGGGGAAAATCGGCCCATGCCGCTGCGTATCCGGACCAGGGCGTCAACGCCAATGACGCCTTCATTGTTGCCCAGGTGGCGTTGGGCCTTCTCCGCCAACAGCTGCCTCCCGGTACCCGGGTCCACGGGATCCAGACGCGCGGGGGCGAAGCGCCCAACGCTATTCCGGAGAAGACCGAGGGCCGCTGGTATGTCCGCGCCGAATCACTTGCGCTGTTGGGCGAGTTGGAGGAGCGTGTTCAGCGATGCTTCGAAGCCGGGGCTTTGGCATCCGGCTGCGAGTTGTCCGTGACTCCGGAATCGGAGCCGTACTCGGAGTTCCGCACGGACTCGCGGGCTCTTGAGCTGTACGTGCACCATGCGCAGGCCCTGGGACGCGACTTCAACGCACCCCCGGAGCAAGCCACCATGAACAGGGCGTCAACAGACATGGGCAATGTGTCCCAAGTGGTTCCGGCCATCCACCCCTACATAGGTCTCGGCTGCTTCCCGGCGGCCAACCACCAACCCGAGTTCGCCGCGCACTGCGTCGGCGACGCCGCCAACCTTGCCATTCACGACGGCGCAGCCGCCTTGGCACTCACGGCGCTGGACTACCTGGCAACCTAGCCAGCCAGTCCGGCGTCGTGAGCTTTTCCAGGAACAGGACCATGACAGAAAACCTGACTTCACCCTGCCCGAAAGTACGGCGGGAGCAGGACAGCCTCGGGGCCGCGGACGTTCCCGAGGCTTCTTACTGGGGTATCAGCACGCACAGAGCCGTGGACAACTTCCCCGTCAGCGGACGAACAATCGGCACCCTGCGCTCCCTCATCTGGAGCTTGGGTGCCGTGAAGTACTCAGCGGCACGAGCAAACGAAAGCCTGGGCCTTCTGCCTCCGGACAAGTCGGCAGCCATCCAAAGAGCCTCCTTGGAGGTCATGGATGGTCGCCTTGATGACCAGTTCGTGGTGGATACCATCCAAGGCGGCGCGGGAACCAGCACCAACATGAACGCCAACGAGGTCATTGCCAACCGCGCGCTGGAACTGATGGGTCACCGCAAAGGCGACTATGCGGCAATGCACCCCATTGATGACGTGAACCGCAGCCAGTCCACCAATGACGTCTACCCCACCGCCATCAAGATCGCCCTGCAACGGGAAATAACTGCGTTCTGCGAGGAACACGACCGTCTCATCCAGGCCTTTGATGCCAAGGCCACGGAGTTCGCCGGAATCATCAAAGTGGGCCGCACCCAACTACAGGACGCCGTGCCCATGTCCATGGGACAAGAGTTCGGGGCGTTCGCGGACACCCTCCGTGAAGACGGCCTGAGGCTCCTTGAACTACTTCCGCATTTGCGGGAATCCAACCTTGGAGCCACCGCCATCGGAACCGGCATCACCGCTTCTCCCGGGTACCGGGAAGCTGTGATCAGCGAGCTCAGCGGCATCACCGGCCTGCAGCTAACCTCCGCGACCAACCTGGTGGAGGCCACCAGCGATACAGGCGTCTTCATGCTCGTGTCCGGAGTATTGAAGAGGGCTGCAGTGAAGCTTTCCAAGATCTGCAACGATCTCCGCTTACTCTCCTCCGGCCCTCAGACGGGATTTGGCGAGATCCTCCTGCCAGCAGTGCAGGCAGGCTCCTCCATCATGCCAGGGAAGGTCAACCCGGTCATCCCGGAAATGGTCAACCAGGTTGCCTTCCGGGTGATCGGCGCGGATGCCACCGTGACCATGGCCGTGGAGGCAGGGCAGCTCCAGCTCAATGCCTTCGAACCGGTCATTGCCGACGCCTTGCTCGAATCGATCGCTTGGCTCAAAGTCGCCTGCCGTCAACTCCGGACGCACTGCGTGGACGGCATCACGGCCAATACGCAGATGCTGCAGCAACGGATGCTCGAATCCATCAGCGTGGTCACCGGGTTGGCGCCCCTGATCGGATACGCCGCCGCTGCCGAATTGGCCAAGGAAGCTCTCGCCTCCCATCGCGGCATCGCGGAACTGGTCATTGAGCGCGGACTGCTCGAACCGCAGAAGATGGAAGCGGCCCTTTCCGCCACGTCGCTGGCGGGGCTCGGCTGAAGTCACCAAACCGCAAGGCCCGACGTCGGCACTCACTCAAGTGCCGACGTCGGGCCTTATTTCGTGCGGTAACCAAAGCCGGAAGCAGTGCACAGCAAAAGGGGACCACGCCTGCTGGCGTGGTCCCCTTCTTTCGGCTGCGGCGTTAGACGGCTCCGCTCGCCACCAGCGCATCCTGCTCATTGTGGATCAGGTAGCTCCGCTGGATGGTGATCTGGTCCGCAACGTACTTTGCGTCGTGCCAGACGCCCCAGATGAAGCTGGATCCACGGCGTGACTGCCAGGGCAGTCCCAGGAAGTACACGCCGGGCTCGGTGGAAACGCCGCGTTGCTGCAGCGGCTTTCCCTTGGAATCGAAGGCATCCACCTGCAGCCAGTTGTAGTCCACTGCGAAGCCTGTTGCCCACACGATGGACGTGATACCAGCCTCGGCGAGGTCGAGTTCACGGATGGGGTTGGTGAGGCTCTCCGGGTCCGGCCTGAGGAAGCGGGCTTCGGGTTCCTCAGGCAAGTCCAGGCCATTGCGTTCAACGTACGCGTCTGCCTCGTCGAGCAACTCCAAGTAGTGGGCATCGCCGTTCGCGATGTTGCTCCGGAGATCGTCCGCGAACCGCATGACGCCGTCCTGGAACTCCATGGTCCGTCCCACCAGTTTGATCCCGTCCTCGGCAAGTGCGCGGAAATCAACGGTGTGGCCGCCGCCTGCCCCGCTCACCGCGATGGTCACGTGTTCGGCGCCCAATGCCGGAGTGGAGGCGTCCCACTTGCCAAGCACTCCCAGCCACCAGCAGAAGTCCCGGCCACGGTAGTTCCGCGGGGGCCGGTCGTGAGGGCCAACAGAGAGGTATACCTGCCGGCCCGAGCGCTGGATTTCCGCGGCGATTTGCACGCCGGAGGAACCTGCCCCCACCACCAGGACCGCGCCTTGGGGCAGTTGGCCCGGGTTGCGGTACGAGCTTGAGTGCATCTGCGGCAGGCTGGCAGTTTCGGGCACGACGGCGGGGATCACCGGCCGCTGGAACGGACCGGTAGCGGCAACGACGTAGCGTGCGTTGTAGTCGCCGTCGGATGTTTGCACGTGGAAGCCCGGCGCACCGACGTTTCTGCGCACGGACCTTACCTCCACACCGCAACGGATGGGCGCGCCGATCTTCTCGGCATACGCCACGAAGTAGTCGGCTACCTGCTCTTTGGAGGGGAACGACCCGGGCTCGATGCCGGTGAATTCCAGGCCCGGGAAACGGTCGTGCCAGGCAGGCCCGTTGGCAACCAGGGAATCCCACCTCATGGAACGCCACCGCTCGGCGATTCGGTGGCGTTCCAGGACGATGTGGGGAATTCCCCGCTCGCTCAGGTGCTCGCTCATCGCTACTCCGGCCTGGCCTGCGCCTACGATGAGGACCTCAACCTCTTGGCTTGACATGTGATCTCCTATGTGGCGAATGGTCACAGCGCACTGGCTGCTGCGGCCTTATTCTGTGACGGTTAATTCATTCTCACGTGCACAAAGTGCATCTGCATAGCGAATAAAACAGCACAAGCACATCGGAAATTGTGATTATGACCCTGTGACTCACACAGCTCTGTGGCACCATGACTTACAGCTTGCAAAACCCCATCGGGTACCTCAGATCAGCAAGGAGAACGTGACGTGAACACGCCCATCAAGATCGCTGTGACTGGCGCGGCCGGCCAGATCGGCTACAGCCTCCTCTTCCGGATCGCCAGTGGAGCCCTCTTTGGCGCCGATACTCCGGTCCAACTCCGGCTCCTGGAAATCACCCCCGCATTGAAGGCACTGGAAGGTGTGGTGATGGAGCTGGATGACTGCGCCTTTCCCACGCTCGACTCGGTGGAAATCGGCGATGACGCCGACCATATTTTCGACGGCGTCAATCTCGCCTTACTCGTCGGCGCCCGTCCCCGCACCAAAGGCATGGAACGCGGCGACCTGCTCAGTGCCAATGGTGCTATTTTCACGGCGCAAGGACAGGCCCTGAACCGGGTGGCAGCCGATGACGTCCGCATCGGTGTGACGGGCAATCCGGCCAACACCAACGCCCTGATTGCGCTGAGTAACGCTCCGGACATCCCCGCCGCGCGATTCAGCGCCCTGACCCGGCTGGATCACAACCGCGCCATGGGACAGCTTGCTCGGAAGACCCACGCCAAGGTGGGTGATATCCGCAAAATGACTGTCTGGGGAAATCACTCCGCAACACAGTATCCGGACATTTACAACGCCGAGATCGCCGGCAGAAACGCGGCCGAGGTGGTGAACGATCAGGACTGGATTGAGAACGACTTCATCCCCACGGTTGCCCGGCGAGGTGCAGCGATCATCGATGCCCGGGGTGCGTCCTCCGCGGCATCGGCAGCGTCGGCAACCATTGATGCAGCCCGCGACTGGCTTCTGGGCACCCCGGAGGACGATTGGGTGTCGATGGCCGTTGCCTCCGACGGATCATATGGGGTTCCCGAAGGTCTCATCTACTCATACCCGGTGACCACCTCGGGCGGAGACTGGGAAATCGTTCAAGGACTGGAAGTGAACGACTTCAGCCGCAGGATGATGGACGCGACGGCCGCTGAGCTTTTGGACGAGCGAGCTGCCGTGGCTGAACTCGGCTTGATCTGAAGTCCATCAATGACGCAGTGCTGGCGTGACCAGGCGGGCAAGCTCGGTGCCTGGTGCCGCCAGCCGATCCACTGTGCTGAAGATGAACTCCTGCATTGCGGCCGTGGCTGCTGACGGTCCAATGTCGTTACGTCGGGCCAGATTGACGGTCCTTGTCACTGCGGGATTGACCAGGCGGGCACTGCGCAGTCCGGGCCGGCCGAGGACCACCATGGCCGGCACCACTGCAACGCCTAGTCCCCTTTCCACGAACCGCAGCACGGCATCCATCTCCGCCCCTTCGACGGCGATCACCGGTTCCAAGTCCTTGGCGGAGAAGGCAGCCTCAGTGGCCATCCGCAGATCATAGCTTCGGTTGAAGGCAACCTGCGGAATGCGCGCCAACTCTTCCAGGGTGAGCTCTTGAGGCAAGGACGAGCCGGCGGCGGAGACAACCACCAGCTCCTCGGTCAGCAACGGAATCAGTTCAGTGCCCTGCACTGCGGGGTCCGTTCCGCGGGTGACCACCAGGGCCAGGTCCAGCGCGCTTTCATTGAGGGCACCCACCAGGAAACGGGAACCGCCTTCAGTGATGTGCAGTTCAATTCCTGGATGCGCGCTTCGGAAAGAGGCCAGTACATCGGCCACCAGTGAGACGCACAAAGTAGGTGGGGCGCCCAGGCGAATGCGGCCCCGGCGCAAGCCTGCGAGCTCGTTCATCTGCTCGCGTGCAGTCTGCGCGTCGCCGAGCATGCGCCGGGCGATGGGCAGGAGGAGTTCCCCCGCATTCGTCAGAGTGGCCCCGGACGGTCCCCGGTGGAACAGTGCCACTCCAAGATCGGCCTCCAGCGCCGCGATCTGCCTGCTTAACGACGGTTGCGCGAGGTACAGCTGCTCGGCCGCGCGTGTGAAATGACCCACTCGGGCGATCGCCTCGAAGGAGCGCAACTGCTCTAGTTTCATGGTCATAGCTTACATGCATCGAGTTCAGTCGAACAATTCATTGGAAACATCATGCAGCGCCTTCTAGCGTTGGAAACATGAACCTCAACACCACTCAAGAACGCCTCATGTCCACCACCGTGCTGGTCATCGGTACCGGCGGTGCCGGCCTGCGCGCCTCCATTGAACTCGCCCAGCAAGGGGTGCAGGTCCTGGCAGTGGGTAAGCGACGCAAGCACGACGCCCACACGAGCCTGGCCGCCGGCGGCATCAACGCCGCTTTGGGCACCATGGATCCCGAGGACAGCTGGCAGCAGCACGCCGCCGACACCCTGAGGGAGTCGTACTTCCTGGCCGACCCGTCCATTGTGGAGACGGTAGCCCGCAACGCGGCGCAAGGCATTGAGGACCTCGAACGGTGGGGAATGCCGTTCGCCCGGGAGGAGGACGGACGCATCTCGCAACGCTTCTTCGGCGCCCACAAGTATCGCCGCACAGCCTACGCCGGGGACTACACCGGCCTGGAGATCCAGCGGACACTCATGCGCCGTGCAGCCGAGTTGAACGTGCCCATCATCGACACCGTCTACATCACGCGGTTGCTCGTGGCCGACGGCACCATTTTCGGCGCTTACGGGTTCGACATCGTAGACGGCACCCCCGTACAGATCCACGCCGATGCGGTGATCCTGGCCGCTGGCGGTCATACCCGCATCTGGCGGCACACCTCTTCCCGGCGCGATGAGAACACCGGCGACTCCTTCCGACTGGCCGCCCTGGCCGGAGCCCGGATCCGCGACGCCGAACTGGTTCAGTTCCATCCGTCAGGGCTGTTGGAGCCCGACGACGCCGCCGGCACCTTGGTCTCCGAGGCAGCGCGAGGCGAAGGGGGCATCCTCACCAACGCCCTGGGAGAGCGCTTCATGGAACGCTATGACCCCGAGCGCATGGAACTTTCCACCCGGGACCGGGTTGCGTTGGCCGCATTCACCGAGGTGGCCGAGGGCCGCGGGACCGAGAAAGGCGGCGTCTACCTGGACGTCTCCCACCTGCCGCGGGAAACCATCATGGAAAAGCTGCCACGGGTCTACCGCACCCTGATCGATCTGCAGATGCTGGACATCACCACCCACAAGATCGAAATTGCGCCCACCGCCCACTACTCCATGGGTGGCGTCTGGGTGGCACCAGAGGACCACGGAACGGGAGTGAACGGCCTCTACGCAATCGGCGAGGCATCCTCCGGGCTGCACGGCGCCAACCGCCTCGGCGGCAACTCCCTGATTGAGCTGCTCGTTTACGGTCGTATTACCGGCGAGCATGTGTCCGACTACGTCCGTTCGCACACCAGGATCGTCAGGGATCCCGCCGTAGTGGGAATAGCCCGCGGGGAAATGCAATCACTGCTCAGTGACCGCGGAACGGAGTCCGCACGGCGACTCCAGCGCGAACTGCGCAACCTCATGACCGAGCATGCCGGGGTAGTGCGCACGGAACAGGGATTGGAACAAGGACTGGAGAAGCTGACCGCGCTGGAGGAACGTGCCCAGCTCGTGACAGCCCACCCGGACATTGCAGGGTTCGATGATCTGGCCCACGCTTACGACCTCCTCGGCTCACTCCTTGCAGCACGAGCCACCCTCGAGTGCGCCCTTGAACGCCGCGAAACCCGCGGAGCGCATAACCGGGCTGACTTCCCCACGGCAGATCCGTCACTACAGGGGAACTTCGTCTGGTCAACAGATGAGGGCGTCACCTTCGAAAGTCTGCCTCCGGCTCCGGACTCCTTCCGGGCCCTCGCCGAGGCCACCACGGACGACTCGGTCGCAGGCAAGCTCGTCGAGTAATAGGGAGATCTAGTCGAAGAATCCCACGATGTAGCCGATGAAGAACAGCAACGTGAGCAGCACGCCGGCACCGATGGCAGCCAACCAGAAAACCTGGGTGCCCTTCCTGGGGCCGCCCTCGTCGTGGCCTTGGGGACCGGCTGTTGATGCTTCGCCGGGGGGTGTCTCACCAGGGGGCACTCCCCCACCCGGCTCCAAGCCGGTGATCTTATCCTCGTACGGGTCGGGGTTGCTTCCGGTCACGTTCACTCCCTCGATCGCAGTGCGTGGTGCTGAGTTCAAGGTTATAGGGCCGAGGTGCCCGGGCCTAGGTCCCTTTGGGCCGCATCCCGCGTCGACGTCGGCAGCCGGTAGAGGGACGTGGTGGCAGTGATGTAGAGATCCCGGCCATCAGCCCCGCCGAAGCAGAGATTAGAGACCCGTTCAGGAACCTCGACGGCGGCCAGCAACGCACCGTCGGCGGCGTAGACGCGCACTGACGAGCCTGCGGAAGTCCACACCCGGCCCTCGACATCCACGCGAAAGCCGTCCGAGGCTGCGTCGTCTTCGAGCTCAACAAACGTTCTGCCTTGTCCGCACGAGCCACCCTCCACCGGGTAAACAGCGATCCGGAACGGCACACCGTGGTCCGGGCCCGCCGTGTCAGCAACGTAGAGGAGCGATTCATCCGGGGAGAACGCGAGCCCGTTGGGATGCACCAGATCCGTGACCACCGGAGCCAGGTCCTGGGATTCGGGGTCGAAACGGAACACGTAGCAACCGCCGTATTCCTGCTCACCCTCGTGTCCTTCCACTGTCCCGGGCAGGATCCCGTAGGGAGGATCGGTAAACCAGACCGTGCCGTCCCCAGCCACCACAACATCGTTGGGCGAGTTGAGCCGATGCTCACCGAACGCTTCTACGATCGGCGTCGCCACGCCGTCGTGGTCCCGCTCAACACGCCTGCGGCCGTGGCTGCACTGCACCACGCTGCCGTCCGGATGCAGCGTGCGCCCGTTGGTGTACTCGACGCCGGTGGCGTACTCACGCGTCGCGCCGGTGGCTGGAGAGAACTCGAGAATCCGGTTGTTGGGGATGTCGCTCCAGCGAACTGTCTGTGACTGAGGAATCCAGAGAGGGCCCTCCGCCCAGACGGTTCCTTCAAACAACTTTTCCAGGGGGCCGGTGATCAGTTCTTCCATGTGATCGAGACTAATCGTTCGCTGGTTCCGAGCTGGGCTTCTGGGCCCGTTCTTTGGTGCGGAGTTTGCCGTCGGCGGGCATCACCAGAACCGCCACCACAGTGAGGACGGCGCTGACGAGCACCGCCAGGAAAACGGCCGAGGACGCGTGCGTAGTAGTTTCAGGATCGGGACCACCACTAGGGCTGCTGGCATAGATGGCGTTGGCGATGGCACCGAAAACAGCCACGCCAATGGAGCTGCCGATTGAACGCGCAAAGAGGTTGGTACCGGTGACCACGCCGCGCTCATTCCATTCCACGCTGGTTTGCGCGGCGATAAGGCTCGGCGTTGCCACGAGCCCGAGTCCGAGTCCAACAATGAAGCAAGCCATGGCCACCAGCAGGATATTGGGCGTGGACGCGGTGAGGGCGAGGACGGCCGCGCCGATCACCGTGATCGCGATGCCGATGCTGGCCGTGTTCCGAAATCCGATGCGAAGATAGAGCCGGCCGGCTTGCGACGCACTGATGGGCCAGCCGATGGTCAACGCTGCCAAGGCCAGGCCAGCCAGAAGGGGTGAGGTCTTCAGCGACCCCTCCAAGAAGGTAGGGACGTACGTTGTCAGCCCGAGCATGACTGCACCAACGCCGAAAGAGATCATCGCCGTGGTAGCCAGCAGCCTGCGGGAGACCACCCACGGTGGCAGGATCGGCTCCGCAGCCTTCCTTTCCACCAAGAGAAAAGCAACGAACAACACGGCTCCGCCAGCAAAAACGGAGATGCTGATGGTCGAGTCCCAAGCCCATGCTTGGCCGCCCTGAAGGGCGCCGAGGATCAGCAGGCTCAACGAAATGGTCAGCAGCCCTGCTCCCAAGTAATCGATGCGGTGCTTGGTCCGCTCCACGTTCTCGTGGAAAGTGCGGAGGAGCATCCATCCCGCCAGCAGGCACAGCGGGATGTTGATCAGGAAGATCCACCGCCAGATTCCCAGCGAGGCGAAGACACCTCCCAGAGTGGGCCCTACAACCGAGGAAACAGCCCACACACTTGCCAAATATCCCTGGACTTTTGCCCGCTCCGCCAAGGTGTAAATATCGCCGGCGATCGTGATCGCCACGGGCTGGACCGCCCCGGCCCCGAGCCCCTGGAGCACACGAAAAGCAATGAGAGCCGGCATGCTCCAGGCCAGCCCACACAAAATCGAGCCGAGCAGGAAGAGCCCAATTCCACCCAGGATCATCGGCTTACGGCCCACGACGTCCGAGAGCTTCGCGTAAACAGGTACGGACACTGCCTGCGCCAACAGGTAGGCCGAAAACAGCCACGGGAACGAGGCGAAACCGCCGATGTCCTCCACAATGGACGGCACGGCCGTGGCAACAATGGTGGCATCAATCGCCACCAGTCCAGTGGCCAACATCAGCGCAATCAGAATGGGTCCACGGCGGGAACGGAACCCGACTCCGTCGTCAATCGCTGTGCTCATCGGTGATTACCCCCGTCTGATGTCCACTTCTGCCGGTGGAGCCGTTCGAATCCGTCCAGGAGCAGGTCCAGGGCAAACTCGAACTCGAATTGGTCGTCGCAGCCGCTGCCCACCACGGACTCATCGTCATGTGCCGCCGTTACGGCGATCCTGAAGAGACTAGGGTAGATCTCCGCCATCTGCCGGGCCATGGCGGCCTGCATTTCCGCTTGGTCCGGGCCCGGTTCCGCCGGGTCATCAAAGACTTCCTGGGTGAATCCCCACATTCGGCTGCCCATGGCATGCATCACGTGGTGCGTGAGGTCCGCAGAGAAACCTCCGGCCAGGAACATCCCCGCAAAGCTGTCCATGTACCCAAGTACGGCAGGCGTCACGGTAGTGCGGGACTCGATCACGGGGCGAGCCCAGGCGTGCCGCAGGAGTACTTGCCTGGCCGAAAGAACCCGCTGCCGGACTGCAGACTTCCACGGAGCACGCGCAACGGGAGCTTCGATTTCGCCCACCATGGTGTCCACCATGCCGCCAAGGAGTTCTTCCTTGTTGGCGACGTGCTTGTAGAGAGCCATGGGAACAACGCCAAGCTCCTGCGCCAGCCTGCGCATGCTGAGCGCTTCGATTCCCTCATTGTCCGCCAGGGCAATGGCCGAACGCAGCACACGGTCACGGTTCAGAGGAAGCCGCCGTGGCGTCTCCACTAACTGGGTCATGGGATTCCCTTCTTCACACTCAGCCACGGCCTAAGGCCTTGACAGGTATACAGCGTACACCTAGTGTTTGGACCATAAAGGTGTACACCGTACACCTAGGCCCACGCCGTCATAAGTGAACGGCTAACAACCCAAGAACGCAGGCAGCAGCCATGACATCCACAACCACCCCCTCTGCCCGGAGCCGCGGCATCAATTGGGGCGTGCCCGCGGCGCTGATCATCCTCAGCCTCATCCCGGTGATCGCCGGCGCGGCGCGCCTCACCCAACTCGCCGGCGGCGCAACTGTGACGCCTGAGAACGCCAGGTTCTTCGCTTCGCCCATCCCGGTGGTGACCCATATCGTCACCGTCACGGTGTACAGCCTGCTGGGAGCGTTTCAATTCGTCCCTGCTCTTCGACGCGGTAACCCGCGTCAACGCGGCTCACAACGTCAACGGCGCACATGGTCCTGGCACCAGGCCGCCGGGCGCGTTTTGGTTCCGGCAGGACTGCTAGCTGCCTTGTCCGGCCTGTGGATGTCCATGTTCTACACCCTCCCGGAAACCGACGGCCAGTCCCTCCTGGTTCTTCGCCTGATCTTCGGCTTCGGAATGCTGGGAAGCATCATGCTGGGTCTGCTGGCGATACGCCGGCGGGACTTTGCGGCACACGGTGCCTGGATGACGCGAGCCTACGCAATCGCTGTGGGAGCCGGGACGCAGGCGCTGGTTCTGCTGTCATGGATGCTGATCGCAGGCCCCACTGACCAGACCGTGCGGGCTGTGCTCATGGGGGCAGCCTGGGTGATCAATCTGGTGGTGGCCGAGTACTTCATACAGCGACGGCGGTCCGCCCGTAAGTTCCGTGAGGAACCCCGGGCGACCCGCCGTCGTCGTGAACTTAAGAGTGCTTAGTCGTTGATCAGGTCGTGGACAACGATCGTCTGGTCGCGGTCCGGGCCGACGCCGATTGCCGAGAAGCGCGTGCCGGAGAGCTTTTCGAGGGCCAGCACGTAATTGCGCGCATTCTCGGGGAGGTCTTCCAGGGTGCGGGCGGTGGTGATGTCCTCGGTCCAGCCGTCGAAGTACTCGAAGATGGGGACCGCGTGGTGGAACTCGGTCTGCGTCATGGGCATCTCGTCGTGGCGCACGCCATCAACGTCGTAGGCAACACAGACAGGGATCTGCTCGATGCCCGTGAGCACGTCCAGCTTGGTGACGAAGTAATCCGTGAAGCCGTTGACGCGGGAAGCGTGGCGGGCCAGGACGGCGTCGTACCAACCGCAGCGGCGGGGACGGCCGGTGTTGACACCAAACTCGCCGCCGGTCTTCTGCAAGTAGACGCCCATGTCGTCGAACAGTTCCGTGGGGAACGGTCCGGCGCCGACACGGGTGGTGTAGGCCTTGATGATGCCGATGGACCGCGAAATGCGGGTGGGACCGATGCCCGAGCCAACGGACGCGCCGCCAGCCGTGGGGTTGGACGAGGTGACGAACGGGTAAGTGCCGTGATCGACGTCCAGGAACGTTGCCTGGCCGCCTTCCATGAGCACAACCTTGCCCTCATCCAGGGCGTTGTTGAGGACAAGTGTGCTGTCAATAACCAGCGGGCGCAGACGCTCAGCGAACGACAGGAAGTACTCCACGATCTCGTCCACCACGATATCGCGGCGGTTGTAGACCTTGACCAGGAGTTCGTTCTTCTGGCGCAGCGAACCTTCCACCTTCTGGCGGAGGATGGATTCGTCAAAGACGTCCTGGACGCGGATGCCCAGGCGGGCCACCTTGTCCATGTACGCAGGGCCGATTCCGCGGCCGGTGGTGCCGATGGCGCGGCTGCCAAGGAAGCGTTCGGTCACCTTGTCCAGCACCTGGTGGTACGGGGCAACCAAGTGGGCGTTGGCCGAAACGCGAAGGCGGGAGGTGTCCGCGCCACGGGCTTCAAGGCCATCGATTTCCTGGAAGAGTGCCTCCAGGTTCACCACGCAGCCGTTGCCAATAATGGGGATTGCGTTGGGGCTCAGGATGCCCGCGGGAAGGAGCTTCAGCTCATACTTCTCACCGCCAACAACCACGGTGTGCCCGGCGTTGTTACCGCCGTTGGGCTTGACCACGTAGTCAACGCGGCCACCGAGCAGATCGGTTGCTTTGCCTTTGCCTTCGTCGCCCCACTGGGCTCCGACGATCACGATAGCGGGCATGGGATCCTCCCCCATTCTTTCGGGCCCAAACCCAGCCGGATGACCAGGACTAGACGCCGTACATGAGAATGCCCCGACGTAGCTGGTGCAGCCTGCCCGGAGGCACGGCATACGCAAGAGTTTCGGGGCTCTTACCAGCCAAGTTTAGCCGATCACAACGGTTTCTCTGGTGTTTGCCCGGCGTTGGGGTGCCGTTGTGGATAAGTCAAGGAACGGCGAGCGCCACAGGACCAGCCGAGGAACTGCCCAGTTGCAGGCTCAACAAGCCGGCACTGTCCACCAGCCCCACTCTGATGGCCGAGACCTTGTACTCCCCCACTGCCGCCGTAACATCCGCCGGTTTGGTCCCGGGCCAGCTTTGATCCGGTTGCACGTTGACGTTGATGGCCACCAGAGACCGGACTGCTGTCAGGAGAGGCCCGACGGCGTTAATCACCGGTGTGATCAGTAACTGCAGGCTTGAGCCCAGGTTGGTGACGAGCCCGGTGTTGAAAATGGTGGCGTTGAGGACGTTCTTGACCACGTTGTTGGTGCCGGTGGACAGGGGACCCAGGAGAGTGTTGAGCAGCGCAGTCACCACACCCAGCGCATCGCCCCCAAGAACTTGAGTGGTTACTTTCGGCGCTGTTGCCGTACCGGCCAGGAAGCTTCCAAGTGAGGCCGGACCAATGGCTACCGTCACTTTGGCTAAGGGGGTGCCCAGCAGGGGTGCTCTGAGGTCAATGGTCGTGGTTGCTTCGAGGGTGATATTGCTCAGCGCCACGGTAACTGCCGCCAGGACCCGGTTTTTCCACGAGTCCAACAAGGCGGTAACTCTGGAGGTGACCGCCGCCGTCATTGCCGCGTCCAGCACAACTGCGTGGTTCGGTTCCATCCCGTTCAGGCCAAGGGTGCTGCTGCCTGCCAAGGCGGCGATATTCACCTTGACTGTTCCAGCGCCAAGGTCCACCGTCACGATCCCGTCCGTCATGGACTCCGTCATCAGCGCTGTCACTCCGGTGAGGTTCGGAGCACTCAAAGTAGCCGTGGTGCTATAGGTTCCCAGCGCCAGTGTCCCGAGCAGCGGATCCACGATCGCTTTTAGTCCATTGGTAATCCCGGTGGTCAACCCACCGGTCCCCAACAACGCGTTCAATTGTGTGGGCACGGCTCCCACCAGCGAGGCACCCTGCGTGGACAGCGTGCCCACGGCCGGAACAGCCGCGTTCAGGTCCAAGCCTGCGATGCCGTATTGGCGTTGCACCTCGGGTGTGGGGTCCAGCGTGGGCCATCCGTTGACCATGTCGCAGCCGTCCAGCTGTGACGACGAGGCTACTGCCCCTACGTCCAGCGTGACTCCGGCCAGCGAGGCCGGGACGATGTTCCCCAAGGAAATACTGGCCGATTTCGGCGCGGTGGCCGCACCCTGCGCTGTCCCGGCGACGTCCACGGCACCGGTCTGATCCGAGACCAGGCCGGACGCACCATGTGCTTGGCCGCTGTTCTCGGAGCGGGCCCACTGTGTGTAGGTGCCCACGCCGCCCACGGGCAACCCCAGTCCCAAGCCCACAGAGATGGGGCTGCTGCCCAGCACTGAGACGGGGATCTTGGTGACGTAAGCGTCCGTGGTTCCGGGAACGAGGGTTGCGGACAGGGGTGTGCGTGTGGCCGTGGTGCCGTTGTTCAGCACGGTCAGCCCCTGGACTCCGGCAACAGTGTCCAGGCTGGTGTTCAGCACTGTGCCCTGCAACTGCCTGGCCCAGGACTGGTTGGTGAACATGGTGGTGGTGCTGCAGTCGCCCGGCGAGCTGACGCCGACGGCGCTTCTCACCCATTCGTTGTCCGTCCAGGCAGCGGTGGTGACGCTGGTTGTCGCAGCGAGTGTGATCGCTGCGGTGGCTGCTACAAGCACCAAGCGTCGCGGCCGGCCCAGGACACGGCGGAAGATGTGCCGTGCCCTCATGCGCTCTGCCCTGAGGTTTCGCGCGGGTCTGAGCTTCCGTGCGGGTCCGCAGTTTCTCGCGGGCGCCTCATCATGGTCAGGAGCGCAGCCCCCACAAGGAGCAACCCGCCACCAGCGAAGAGTGCCGGCAAGGACGATGCTCCGGTGTCTCCGAGAGGTTCGCGTCCGTGGGTCGAGGTGTTCCCGTCTGCGGGCGGTGGCAGCGAAGGTGCGCCCCCGCCGTCGTCGTCTCCCATGGCAGTGATCCCGATTCCCAAGGTGAGGTTGGCACCCTCCGCGGGTGCGCTGTTCAGTGGTTTGCTTAGTGTGAAACGCAGGTAGGGCGACGTTCCGGCGTGTAAGTCCCTGAGCGGAATCCGCACGCTCTGGTCCCAGGCGTCCAAGGTGGTGGCGGCGATCCGGGAGGTCGAACCCAGCGGACATTCCAGTTGCTGGTTGAGTCCGCTGTCGCCCTGCCAGGGAGTGGCGCATTCGTCCACAGCGATGGCGTAACCGCCGGCCCCGGCCAGTCCACCGCCCGCCGTCAGCTGGAGCGTGGACGTTGCCCGTGGCTTCTCAAGAGACAACCCGATCTGCCAGGAAAAGGAGTCCCCGGCGTCCAGTGCGGGAAACTCCAAGGGGTACACGGATGAGGAGAGCCACAGCAGGCCGGGCGTGCCGTTCTCCAGAACAGGAATGAGCTGATCGGCAGCTTTGGCGGGAAAGGCAAACGTCAATACACACACGACGGCGGCGCACACCACCGCTGCCGGCCTCGCTGCCTGCATCCACCACTTCACTGCTCAATCACCTCCCTGTTGAATCCTTGCGCGCTGTTAAATCCTTGCGCGGGCCAGGTCACCCCTTGTGCCGGGCAACCCGTTTGGGCCAGTAGGCCCACACCACCAGCACGGCCACGGCCAAGGTGGCGCCGCCAATGAAACCTGGTCCCCTCATGGCCATCACCCAAGAGCCGACAGCAGGGACTGTTGCCAGCACCTTTTGAGCCGTTTCCACCTCGTAGGGCAGCGGATCCTCGGAACTGTTCGCATCACCCTTGAGCCTGAGGGATGCCCCGGAACCGTCGGGCTCCACCGAGACCACCCGGTGCGTTACCAACACCCCGGATTCGGAACGCTGAACTGAGACGACGTCGCCGGGAACCAGCGACTCAGCCGGCACCTGAACGGTGAGCGACAACGCCCCCACGGGATAGACCGGTTCCATGGAGCCTGTCCTGAACACCACAAACGAGGCCTTGAAAATGAACCCCAGAACCAACGCCACGATGCACAGCAACCCCAAGAGGGCCACCACAGTGAGTGCGACTTCGCGTGAGACTTTAAGGATCCGGGAAATGACGGGCCAGAAACCCGCCCCTCCCACGGCAGGGGCCGCGGGCGGCAGCGGGAACGAGCTTCTGGTCCGGGTCAAAGGCTCTGTCACAGAGCTTGGCTAGGAGCCAGCGATGCTGGTGAACCTCCACAGGGGGATGGTCTGCTTGCCCTGAAGGGCCACATCCGTCACCGAGGATGGCAGCGTGATGGCGAAGCAGACATCTACTGCGGCGCCCGCGGTAGCTGCGTCTGCGCCCTTCGGCAAGGAGATGGCTACGCCGGACGTGGTGGTCAACGGCACACTGGCACCTGCGGAACCCACAATGTCAGTGCCGCCGGTCAGGACACCATCGGCGCAGTTCTGCTTGGTGACTCCTGAAACCGCGCGGACGGTCAAGGCATTGTAGAGGGCCAGGGAGTTGTCAGTGGTGTCAGATGCCGGGGCCGTTCCGCCGAGCTTGAGGGCTTCGGCGAGGGTGGCGGTCAGCGCTTCCGAGCCCGCTGCAGCCCTGAGCTGCATGGGTGCGTAGGCCGTATCGCCGGGCTTCAGGGCAGCCGAGATGGCACCGAATGTCAGGGCGCCATCGTTGTCTCCACCTGCGGAAGAATCCGGCGCCGTGGGGATGTTCGGCTTGTCGCTCCACAGATCAGCCCCACCGCCGTTGGTGTTCGTGAACGTGTTCTGCTCCATGTGGTACGTCAGGGTACCGGGGCCGTTGTCCCCACCTGAATTACCGAAGATCCACTCATTATCCGTCCAGGCAGCCAAGGTGAAAGCTGCGCCGACGCCCAGCACAAGTCCACCGGCAAGAAGTGCCCGGACCTTCGTGGCCTTATTGGATGACGTTTTTGCGACCATTTTTTCTTACCCCCCACGGTAGGTGACGCTGAGACCTGAATCTGGTGGGGTGGCCATACGGTTCCCCCGAAACTGGTGGTTTCAAAGACAGTATGTGGGTGGGAAATGCCGCCGCGGGCCGGGGTGCACTTTAGGGTTAACGCGGACGTTCGACGACGGTGCGGGCCGCCTTATGTGGCCGAGCCGCCTGCCACGAAGTGCAGCGCCGATTCGGCAAGAGCCGTTGTTCATCATCAGGGAGCGTGCCCCGAACATTTTTCCCATCACCACCCCGGCCGAAGCCAAATCAGCTCCCAGACCTTCAAAGGCGGCGGTGGCGGCAGCGGACGACTCTGATTTCTCCATAGGCCGCATCATGGCGCAGAGTGACTGCCAGCGTCGAGGGGTGCCCGTCGGCGTCGAGATGCGTGCCACGTTCTTGGGCAACACGCCGCGTCGCATTCAGAAGGCGCGCCGAACAAGGCCCCGTTCACCCCCATAGTCCGGTAAGGTTAGTTAGCCCCCAACAGCACCCTTTGAGGTTTGGCTGCGGCATGCCCGCGGCACCTTGGAACGGTGCGCTGTAACACCTAGGAGACCTAACCCCTGATGCAAGAACTGGCGACTGAATCACCCGAAGAAATCCTCTGGAACCGCCGCTACGAACCGCACATTGCCGAGGTCAACGAGCTGTGCGACTCCATCAAGGTGCAGAAGCCGGGCAGCGAGGTCCTCTACATCGACCCCGCCCACAGCATGGATGACTGCCGAATCGTCAGCCTTTTCTCCAATCAGCGCACCAACACCGGCGAGGGTTTCATCAACCCGGGCGACGAAGAAGCCACCACCCGCATGCTGGGCATGCAGTGGCAGCTGGGCCTGCGCCCCGAGCTCATGATGCCCTGGAACGCGTACCCGTGGATTGAACCTTCCGAGGAACCGGGCAAGCTGACGCCCGCCAACATCACCGAGGGCCTCAAGCCGCTCCTGCGCCTTCTGCAGCTCCTTCCGCGCACCTCCGCCCTGGTGGCACACGGCAACGAGGCACACCGCCTCGCCGATCAGCTCATGAAGGCCGCACCGGCCAGCATCGCGCGCCGCGGCTTCAAGACCTTCAAGGTCCGCTCGCTCGGTGGCCGCTCCTTCGCCGGCACCCCGGCCCGCCAGCAGGAATACCTGGACGCCATCCACGGCGCCTACGCCGAGGCCATGGCCCGCACGGGCATTCCCCGCAAGGCCTAATTACCCCTGCGCTTAACGACGGCGGCCCTCACCTTTTGGTGGGGGCCGCCGTTCGTTGTTGGGGTGCTTGTTGTGGGGGTTGGGTCTATTAGCCGACCAGCATGCTGCGGAGGTCCTTCAGGATCAGCTGCGCGCCTGTGGGTCCGAGGCCGAGGAACCAGACGTCGTCGCTGACGGCCTTGGCCTGGCCGGCTTTGACTGCACCGAGCTTGGGCCAGACGGCGCCTTCAACAACGGACGTTTCGCCGGTGGCTGCGGGATCGCCGTAGCTGCTGTAGAAGATCCAGTCGGCATCGCCCTGTTCGATGTTCTCGGCCGAGATCTCCGCTGCGAGTTCATCGATGTTCTGGTTCTCCGGACGGGCCAGGCCGGCATCCTTCAGGATGACGCCGATCAGCGACTTGTTCGCGTAGAGGCGGATCTTGCCGGGGAGGAAGCGGACCAGCGAGATCTTGGGATCGCCCTTGACGTCTGCCTTGAGGGCGTCAGCTTCGGTCTGGTAGTCGTTGAGCGCCTTGACGGCCTTGTCTTCCTCACCCAGGGACTTGCCCACCAGGAGGAAGTTCTCCTTCCACGGGAAGCCCGGACGGATGCTGAACACTGTGGGAGCGATGGCGGACAACTGCTTGTACAGCTTGTCGGCGCGGAGCTGGCTGCCCAGGATGAGGTCCGGCTTCAGCGCTGCGATGGCCTCAAGGTTGAGGTCCTGGATGGTGCCAACCGAGGCCACGTCCTTGACCTTGTCAGCCAAGTACGTGGGAACAGGGTTGGCGCCTTCGGTGGTGGCCATGCCTACCGGCGTGATGCCGAGACTCACGACGTCGTCCAGCTCACCGGTGTCGAGGACCACCACGCGGGTGGGCTTCTTCTCCAGGGTGGTTTCCCCGTTGGCGTGCTTGAGAGTGCGCGGGAAGACGCCGGGGGCGGCGTCCGTGCCGAGCTTTGCCGTTTCCTGGTCCGCGGTGGTGAACTTGGATCCGCCGGTGGCAACATCGGCGTTGCCAGCGGTGGAGCCGGAGCCGCCACTGCTGCCGCAGCCCGCGAGGAGGCCCACCACTACGGCGGCGCCAGCCACCTTCATGGCAAGTTTGCGCATGCGGGAAGCCTTACGGGGCTGCACTTCAAAATCGTCATTTTTCACTGGGTAAGGCTAACCTAATTAAGGCACACTTCCGTGACGTTGTGACAACAGTCACGGGATGGCCCACTTCTCCTGCCCCACCCCTCTCGGAATGGTCCCCTGCTGTGTCCCACCTGACGGCGCTATGTCCCAAGTAGCCGCTCCCGCCCGTTCGGCTGCAAGCGCAGTGGCCAGTTCCGGTGTCGTCAATAAATCCCGCTGGCGCATCGCTGTCCTGGTACTTGCCGCGGCAGTCCTGCTGGGCACCGTGGTGCTGAGCCTGGGCGTCGGCGCAAAGTTCATCCCGGCGGCCACTGTCCTGGAAGCGTTCACCAACCCGCAGGACACGGCCGATCACGCGATCATTCTTGAAAGCCGCCTGCCACGCACCTTAATGGGGATCGCCGTCGGCGTTGCCCTGGGTGTGGCCGGCGCGCTCATCCAGGCCATCACAAGGAACCCCCTGGCCGATCCGGGCATCCTGGGCGTCAACGCTGGCGCATCCTTCGCGATAGTGCTGGCAATTGGCGTCTTTGGCATTGGTTCCCTGAGCGGCTACATCTGGTTTGCGTTTGCGGGCGCCATCCTCACCACCGCGGCCGTGTACCTGATCGGGACCTCCGGCAGGAACGTGGTGAATCCCATCCGGCTGACGCTGGCGGGCGTTGCTTTGGGCGCGGTCCTCACCGGGATCGGCTCCGGGCTCACCCTCTTGAACCCCAAAGCCTTCGATCACCTGCGCTCGTGGAGCATCGGCTCGCTGGACACCCGCAGCATGGAGTCCGTCCTGACCGTGGCACCGTTCATGGGTGTGGGGCTCCTGGTGGCCTTGTTCTGCGTCCGTGGACTCAACGCCGTGGCACTGGGTGATGACCTCGCCACCTCCCTCGGCGCCAACGTCAACCGCACACGCGTCCTGGGCATCGTAGCCATCACACTCCTGAGCGGCGCAGCTACCGCCGGGGCTGGCGCCATCGGATTCGTGGGGCTCATGATTCCGCATGTGGCCCGGTGGATCGTAGGGCCGGACCAGCGTTGGATCCTGGCCACCACTGTGGTCCTGTCCCCCATCCTGCTGTTGGTCTCCGACGTCGTTGGCAGGGTGGCCGCGCCCGGTGAGCTGCAGGTAGGCGTGGTGACCGCGTTCATTGGCGCCCCCGTACTGATCGCCTTGGCTCGTCGGCGGAAGGTGAGCGGGCTATGACGCGCTTGGATCCCGGTAGCCGCATCGACGTTGGCCGGCCCACGATCTTGCTCCGCAACCGCTCCCTGAGCCTCCTTTTTGATGTCCGGAGCATCCTCGTCTGCATCCCGTTGGCCTTGGCCGCACTCGCTGTGGCTGTTGTTTCACTGGCCACCGGCGACTACGACGTCTCCGTGCAACAGGTCCTGCAAGCCTTCACCGGCGATGCACCAGGCCTCGCCCAGACCATCGTTATGGAGTGGCGTCTCCCCCGTGTACTTGCGGCGCTGGTGTTCGGCGCGGCCTTGGGAATGAGCGGTGGAATATTCCAGTCCATGACCCGCAACCCGCTGGGCAGCCCGGACATCATCGGGTTCAACACGGGCGCCTACACCGGGGCACTCATCGTGATGCTGACGGTGGGCGGCGGCTACCTTGGCATCGCAGCGGGCGCCCTGGTGGGTGGCGTCCTCACCGCTCTGGCCGTCTACTTACTGGCTTACCGCCGCGGCTCCCAGGGCTTCCGGCTCATCATCGTAGGCATCGGCATCAGTGCGATGCTCGCCGCCTTGAACCACTGGCTCATCCTGCAGGCCGAGCTTGAGGCCGCCCTGGCGGCTGCTGTCTGGGGAGCCGGGTCCCTCAACGGCATCACGTGGGAGCAAGCGGCGCCTGCCGCCGTCGTGGTTGTTGTGGTTGGCTTGGCCACGCTGGCAGTGGCGCGTCGGATGCAGCTTCTTGAAATGGGCGACGACGCCGCACGCGCCTTGGGCGTCCGGGCGGAACCCACGCGTTTGTTGTTGCTGATTCTGGGCGTCGCACTGACGGCGGCAGTGACTGCAGTGGCCGGGCCCATCGCGTTCGTGGCCCTCGCCGCTCCGCAGTTGGCCCGCCGACTCACCCGGAGCGCCGGCATCACCCTGGTTCCCTCCGCAGTGATGGGCGCCTTCCTGCTGGTGGCGAGCGATCTTGCCGCACAGCGCCTGTTCGCACCGATCCAGTTGCCCGTTGGTGTTGTGACGGTGTGCATCGGCGGTATCTACCTCGTCTGGCTTTTGGCCAGGGAAGCAAGGAAATCATGAGCCTCACTACAGCTGCGCCGCAGCTCCATGCCGAAGCCCTGACCATCGGCTACGAGCAACGCATCATCTCCGAGAACCTCAATGTGCGCATCCCCGAGGGGAAGTTCACAGTGATCGTCGGACCTAACGCCTGCGGTAAGTCCACCTTGCTGCGTGCATTGGCCCGGCTCATCAAGCCCCGCAGTGGGCAGGTGCTGTTGGACGGCAAGTCCGTAACCTCGCTTCCGGCTAAGGAGCTGGCACGGCGCCTGGGATTGCTGCCACAGTCTTCCATCGCCCCCGACGGCATCACCGTGGCGGACCTCGTGGCGCGCGGCCGCTACCCGCACCAGAAACTGCTGCGGCAGTGGAGTGAGGAGGACGAGTCCGCAGTGGTGGAAGCCATGGAAGCCACGGGCGTTTCGGCCTTATCCGGGCGACTGGTGGACGAACTGTCCGGAGGCCAGCGCCAGCGCGTGTGGGTGGCCATGGTGCTCGCCCAGCAGACGCCGCTGATGCTCCTGGACGAGCCCACCACGTTCCTGGACATCGCCCACCAGATCGAGTTGCTGGAACTGTTCCGCGAGCTCAACCTGGACAAGGGCCACACCTTGGTTGCCGTGCTGCACGACCTCAACCACGCCAGCCGCTATGCGGACCACATCATTGCCATGAAGGACGGCGTGGTGGTGGCCGAAGGCGCTCCCCTTGACGTGATCACGGAATCCTTGGTGGACGAAGTGTTCGGAATGGCCTGCCAAATTATCGATGACCCCGTGACGCACACGCCGCTGGTGGTACCGCTCGGGCGGCCGAGGCACGCGGCGGTCACGGACTAACACCCTTAACGACGACGGCGACCCTCACCTTTCTGGTGAGGGTCGCCGTCGTTTTCGTGCTTGAGTTCCTAGCGGGCCTCGAGCGCTGCCTTGGCTTTGGGATCCGAGTCGTTCAGGAACTTCTCGATCCGCTCCGGCTCTTCAGCTTCGCCGATTGCCGATGCCGCACGGCCCAGGGCGTAGAGGGCACGCAGGAAGCCCTGGTTGGGCTCGTGCTCCCACGGGATGGGTCCCACTCCGCGCCAGCCGTTGCGGCGCAGGGAATCCAGGCCGCGGTGGTAGCCAACGCGGGCATAGGCGTAGGACTCGATGGTCCGGCCTTCCGCCCAGGCTTCCTCTGCGAGGATGGCCCACAGAAGGGACGACGTGGGGTTCTTCGCCACCAGGTCAAGCGCTTCGTTGCCGAGAGCCAGGTGCTGGTAGATTTCGGTTTCGGCGGGCAGGAGCGTGGGCTCCGGCCCCATGAGGTTTCTGCGGAATTCGTCAGACATTAGAAGGTCTTGCCAACCGATCCGAGCTGCTGGGCGGCTTCGACGATGCGCGCGGCCATGCCGGCTTCGGCGGAAGCGCCCCAAACGCGGGGATCGTAGGTCTTCTTGTTGCCCATTTCGCCGTCGATCTTCAGGACGCCGTCGTAGTTGGCGAGCATGTGGCCGGCCACCGGGCGGGTGAATGCGTACTGGGTGTCGGTGTCGATGTTCATCTTGATCACACCATAGGAAACGGCGTCAGCGATTTCCTGCTCGGTGGAGCCCGAACCGCCGTGGAAGACCAGATCAAACGGGTTTTCCTTGCCGATCTTCGCACCAACCTCGGCCTGGATCTGCTTGAGCAGTTCCGGGCGGAGCTTCACGTTGCCCGGCTTGTACACACCGTGCACATTGCCGAACGTCAACGCGGTCAGGTAACGGCCGTGCTCGCCGGCACCGAGGGCCTCGATCGTGGCGAGGGCGTCTTCGGTGGTGGTGTACAGCTTCTCGTTGATCTCGTTCTCAACACCGTCTTCTTCGC
>NZ_JBIVTF010000010.1:0-170214 GCF_044756605.1 Paenarthrobacter sp. NPDC091711 | reverse complement strand
TCCCTGCGTTTGGGTGTGGTGCGCTTTGTTGTGGGTCGTCCCACGGGCCCCCCCCGCCTCTCCCCCCTCCGGGTTGTCCCGCTCCCCCCCCCCCCCGGGGGGGGGGGGGGGGGGGCCCCCCCCCCCCCCCCCACGCTTCTGTTTTTGGCGCGCAGTACTTGGTGCGCTGTTACGCCTGGCTGATGTCGATCCCTGTCACCGGAGCGCCCGCTTTCTCGTAGACAAGCGCAACGGCGCCTTTCGAGAAGCCCTGCGGTGGCTGCGCCAAGCGAAAGGCTGCGGGCACGCCGGCTCCGTCGGGGAACAGGCGCCTACCCGAGCCAAACGTCAGTGGGTAGAGGTAGAGGCTCAGCCGGTCCACGAGGTCGGCTTCGAGCAATGACCTGGCGAGGTCGCCGCTGCCGATCACGTGGATGTCCTGGAATCTCTCCTTCAGTGCGGCCACCTCCGCCACCTCGGCCAACGCTGTGGTTCCTTCCCATCCCGGGTCTGTCAGGGTCCTCGACACCACGAACTTTGGCAAGGCGTTGAACGTATCGGCAATGTGGTCACTCTGGTTGGGCCAGAACCCGGCGAAGATGTCATAGGTCCTGCGGCCCAGCAGCAGCGCGTCCATCCGGTCGATTCCCGCGACGATCGCCTCGCCGCTCTCCTGGTCCGAGTACGCCGCCTGCCATCCTCCGAACTCGAAGCCGCCCGAGGTGTCCTCGTCGGGACCGCCCGGCGCTTGATACACGCCGTCGAGGGTGATGAAAAGGTCAACGGAGAGAATTCCCATGGTGTGCTCCTCTTGGTGAGATTTTTCCAAGCCGCTCTTTGATGCGCGCCATCCTAGTCCGGGTGCGGAGTTGGCGGGAGGGTCGCGCGGTAAGCCGGGTGGGGCTATTCTGGCGCGCATGGCCCAGGCAAGCTCACCAGCACGTGCGTGGATCGGGACGGTTCTCTTCCTGTTCCTCGCACCCGGCATCGTGGCAGGACTCGTTCCCGGACTGATCTCCGGCTGGCGGTGGTTTGACTGGGGCTCAGCGTGGATTGTGATGCTCTTTGCGTGGAGCGCCATCGCTGCCGGGGTGGCCTTCCTCCTGCACGCCTTCGCGTTGTTCGCCCTGCACCGGGGAACGCCCGCTCCGGTGGCTCCCACTGAAACGCTGGTGGTGACGGGCGCCTACCGCTTCGTACGCAATCCGATGTACCTCGCGGTGCTGAGCATCATTCTGGGCCAGGCGCTGCTATTCGGAAGTTGGGGGCTGGTGATCTATGCAGTGATTGTCCTCGCCGCGGTAGTCGCGTTCGTGAAGGGCTACGAGGAACCAACCCTCACCGAGACCTACGGCGAGCAATACCTGAACTACCAACGCAATGTCCCGGGCTGGTGGCCGCGGTTCACGCCGTGGCGGGGGTAATCGCACTCGTTGCCGTACCGCCTAAGTGGGCTCGGCCTGTCCCTCGTCAGGTTCTGCCCATTCGAGCGCAGCGACCAGGTGCCCTTCGTTGGGCAGGGCTTGCTGTTCGGAGGCCGGGAGCTTGTCGTATGTATAGGCGGCGACTGCCATGGGTGAGGTTGACCGCCCGAGGCTGTACCTGACGCTGCGGTCGTTCTTGGTGCCGCAGATCAGGATGCCAATCGTTTCGTTGTGATGCTCCCGGCGAAGTATGTCATCCACAAGGGCAACGTAAAAGTTCAGCTTGCCGGCGTACTCAGGCTGGAACTTTCCTGTCTTGAGCTCTACGACGACGTACCGGTTCTGGTCCATGTGGAAGAACAGCATGTCGACGTAGTAGTCGTCGCCGTCGACATCGAAGTGGACCTGCCGGCCAACGAACGAGAATCCCGGCCCGAGTTCCCTGAGGGTTTCAGTGATTCGGCTGGTAAGGGCCAGTTCAAGGTCGCGTTCGGCGACTTCCCCCGACAGGCCGAGAAATTCGAAGCTGTAGGGGTCCTTGGCCACCTGCTGGGCCAGTTCGGAATCTTGTCCAACAAGCCGTTGGACAAAGTTCGATGGCGCCGCGCCTGTCCTTTCCAACGTCCGGTTCATGATCATGTTCAGCAGGACATTGCGGGACCATCCGTACTCAACTGCGGCACCGGCATACCAATCCCGATGCTGTCGAGTGTTTGCCTTGTCCAAAAGAACGGTGATATGACCCCACGGCAATTGTGCAACAGCTTGTTGCACAATTGGGTCCGGCCATGCGGTGGCAAAGGCCCGCATGTAAAAGAGGTTCCGTCGAGAAAGGCCCTTCATCTCCGGGAACTCCGCACGGAGGTCCTCGGCCAGGCGTCCCATGACCCCGCTCCCCCATCGCTCCACCTGTTGGCGTTCCATCACTGTCTTGCCGATGGACCAATACAATTCGATTAACTGGGTGTTGACGGTTCGAAGGGCGGTCTGGCGAGCGCGGCGCACCCGTTCCTTGAGCGCGTCTAAGAGATCAGAGTAGTCTGCGGGCAAGGCTAGGGCACTCGAATCAGTCATGGTCACAAACCTATTTGCGGCCACTGACATTTGGAGCGGCTCCCCCTACTCCACATCCTCCCCAGGCACGGTGGACTCCCGGATGATCAGTTTCGGGGCCAGGCTCACCCGGCGGAGGGCCGGCGAAACCGCAGATCCGGTCTTTCCGGCAAGACGTTCCATGCACATGGCGACGGCGGCGTGGCCTACGTCCCGCTTCGGTGGGGCGATGGAGGTCAGGGGCACGGGGGCGAGGTCCGCCACCTCGTCGTCGTAGGCCACGATCGCCAGGTCCTCCGGGACGTCCAGCCCTGATTCCTCGGCGAGGTTAATCAACGTGATGGCTTCCTCGTCCGGGAGCACCAGGGCCGCGTGCGTCTCAGTGCGACGGCAGTCTCTGAGGAATTTCGCGAACTCTTTTTGGTTGTTGCCTGCGCCCACCACTGAACGAACGTATTCCATGATGGGCGCATCAGTTTCGAGCCCCAGCTTGGCTACCATGCGCTCGTGGCTTTCACGGAGCCACGGCGCTGTGGGGCTGGTGGCGATGGCAAGCCCTATCCTGCGGTGGCCCAAGGATACGAGGTGCTCAAGGGCAAGCTCGGCACCATAGCTGTGATCGGACATCACGGATTCGAACACGCGGCTTGAACGTTCCACGAGCACTACGGGGATTCGCAGCCCGGACAGCAGCTCGAACGTTGGAGATCCGGGTTCAAGGGATCCGGCGGTTGCCAACAGTATCCCGTCCACGGAGTTGGCCACCATGCGTTGGAGCTGCCGGTGTTCGTCCTCCGCGGAGTAGTTGCTGACCCCCAGAATCAGCCGGGCGTTCAGTTCCCTGGCGGCTGATTCCGCGCCGCGGATGACCTCCGGAAAGTAGTAGCCCGTGGTCGGGACAATGAGGCCCAGGGTTGCGAGCGGCTGGCGGGATCTCCTGTGAACGGTGTCGCCTGGCCGTTCGGAGGGGACGGGAACGGCGCCGCCGTGGACCCGGCGCAGCAGCCCTTGGGCAGCAAGCTGTGTCAGGTCCCGGCGGATGGTCATGGTGGACAGTCCGGTCTTCTCCGCGAACCCATTGACGGTCAGGGATCCCCGCATTTCAAGCTCGCGCAGAATCTTCTCGTGGCGTTCGCCGCTAAGCATGCCCACCCTCTCCGGAGTCCAGATGTTCAAACAAGCATAGGTGACCGTATGCACGTGCGTTGCGGGGCCCGCTCTGCGCGGTAAATACTCGCCAGAGAGCGCAAAACAGGCCCCGCAACGCCGGGCACCTACCGCCGGGGGTGGTCGTTGATCCGCACGAGGTTCCGGCCCCGCATGGTGTAGAGGTAGCCGTCCTCATCGTTGTTAATGTGCGAGCCGCTGTACCAAGCGCCGTCGATGTCGGCCACCACGGTGGCAACCTCGAAGGTCTTCGGGTCGAAGCGGAAGACGTGGGTGTTGGAAACGCCATACACCGCGCCGCGGTTGGTCACCAGGGCTGCGAAGCCGTAGCTCACCGAGGTGATATCGGCTTGGTGCACGAGCTTGCGCTTGGGAAGGTCGATAACGAACACAGTGCCCTTGCGGGACACACCATAGAGGTACTTTCCCTGCACTGCCAGGGCACTGACTCCGGAATTCTGTCCGGGATCGATCCTCCACAGTTCCTTGCCCTTCACTGGGTCGAAGGCAACCACGGTCCCCGCCCCGCCAACGTCCGGAAGGCCGCCGCCCAAGTAGGCCACGCCGTCGCGGCTTGCAACGGCACGAACCAACTGGGTCTCATCCACCGGGTTCACGAAGAAGCCCTTCTTGCCGGTGCGCGGGTCATAGGTCCACAGCGAACCTCCGCCCTCGGTGTCCGCTTGAGTGACTACCAGGACAAGCTTGTTGCTTTCGTCCCAGCAGACGTCCAGGGGCCGGTTTTGCTCCTTGGGAAAGTCGGCCACCTGCGTGATCGGCTTTCCGTTCCGGGGGTCGTAGCTCCAGATGCCCTGACCGCTGTACTGGCCTGTATAAAGGGCACCATCCACAACGATCGCGTCCTTCGCCTCACCCGGAGCGCTCATGTTCGTGACGTGGCCATCCTTCAGCGAGCGGCGTGCAATGACGCCGTTGCCTCCCACATAGACATAACCTGCGCCTGCCGCGATCCCCATCACCGATTGAGGATCAGAGGGTGCGCCAGCTTCGCCGAGGTCGGTGGTCTTGGTGGCGCCGCTTACGGGGTCGATCTCGGCGATGAAGCCATAACCAGAGGTGACCAGCAACTTGCCATCCCTGGAATCGACGCCCCAGACTTCCCCGAGGGAGGGGCCCTCAAACGGCACGGCAGCGATCGTGTTCGATGCCAGCGAGTAGGCGAGAAGTCCGGTCTCGTTGGCGAAATAGACGTTGTCCCCCATCACCGCGAAACTCTTGGCCACCTTGCCTTCCGAGACCGTCAGCGCGTACGACGAGTGGTTGGCCAGGCTGAGAGCGGCCATCTTGGCGTTCTCCAACGATCCTGCGGAGCTGACCACAAGCTTGTCCCCCACCACTGCGAGGTCGCGGATGCTGGGATCTGGCAGGATTTCGGACGGAGTCACGTTGGTGAACTTCTTGGATGATGTGTCGTAGGCGTAGAGGCAGGCCCGGCTGGCGCCACTTCCGCCGTTGAGCGTGCTGCCCGCACCGAAGAACACCGTGGCGTCCGTCGCGGCTACGGCGCGGGCCAAGGTTGCTCCCGCGTCCGGGATGCCAAGGCTCGCTACCTGGCCTGTGGCGGGGTTGTATTCCCAGAGTGCTGGCGCGGTGCTGCTTCCGCCGCCAACTGCATAAAGCCGGCCATTGGGTGCAACGCTGATGTCCCGGACATCACGGTCTCCGATGTAGCCGATCGCCGTAGCCTTGGTGCCGAGACTGTTGAGGTCCCAGCGGAACAGGTTCGGCAGTGTGCCGGTGGACTTCTGGAGGACACCGGCGTACAGGTACCGGCCTGAAGGATCGGCGGCCAGCGTCTGGATGGAGTGGCCGTTGCTGAGTTCGGTTTGGCCGATGACCTTGCCCGTGGGGACGTGGAAGGCAATGATCCGGACCGGCTCCAGGTTGCGGGAACCGATGTACAGAACATCGCCAACCAGCAGGCCGCTCATCAGGGAGAACTGTACGACGGCGGGACCCAGATCCAGGATTTCCGTCGCCTTTGGCTTGGACCCCAGGAGGGCGGACGCCGACGCCGGTTGGCCGGCTGCCAGCCCGATGGCCGCGGCGAGCGACGCTGCTCCGCCAACTTGTAGGACTGACCGTCTGCTGATGTTCGATTTCTCCATTGGAATCCCTGTTCTTAGGTAATGGCTTTTCAGTAGTCGCCGTTTCGGGTGTCCAGAATTCATAGCAGCGTGGAACTGACAGCGTCCAGCATTTCTGTTCGTTCAAACAGAACTGGCAGCAAAGTTTCACAGTAGAGTCCCCAAAGACCGTCGTGTTAGTTACTCGGCAATGTTTGAAAATGTTTGAAATCTTGTAGATGTTCGAAGCAGCGCGGTTACATGGATTCACCTCATGTGGCCCCAACCACACAAACCTTCTTCGCATCGCAAGTCTTCAAAGGAGAACACCATGAAGCGTCGTCATCTCTTTGCCGGAGTAGCTGGCTTGGCCGCCAGCACTCTGTTGCTGGCCGCCTGCGGTACTGGCCCCACTCCAGCGGCAGCGCCCACCCCCACGGAGGATCCCACAGGATCCATCACCTTCTGGTCCTCGTTGGCAGGCATGGACAAAGTGGCTGAAGCGTTCAACGCCAGCCAGGACAAAATCAAGGTCAGCTTCGAAACCATCCCCAACGGCGCCAACGGTGGCTACGCAAAACTCTCCACCGCCATCACGGCAGGCAACGGCCCGGACGTAGCCACCATCGAATACCCGCAGCTGCCGCAGTTCGTCAGCAACAGCCAGGTGATCCCGCTCGATGGCCTGATCAACAAGGCCGAGACCGTGGACAAGCTCACGGACGAGACCAAGGCTTTGGTCCAGTTCGGTGAGAAAACCTACGCACTTCCGTACGACGCAGCCCCCATGCTCATGTGGTACCGCCAAGACATGCTGGCGAAGGCCGGCGTCGAGGTCCCCAAAACCTGGGATGAATTTGAACAGGCCGGCAAAAAGCTCAAGGCCGTAGCGCCTGACTCCTACCTTGCCAGCTTCAACCCCAACGAGGTGGCGGCGAGCGCCGGCTTGGCCTGGCAGGCAGGTGCCAAGTGGTTCGGTACCGAGGGTGACAGCTGGAAGGTGGGCGTCAATGACGAGGCCACGCAGAAGGTTGCCTCTTACTGGCAGAAGCTCATTGACCAGAAGATCGTCAAGGTCAGCCAGGCCTACAGTGACGAGTGGAGCCTGGACCTGGCCAACAGCAACGTAGTTGGCGTGCTGGGTGCCAACTGGAGCGCCACGGGCATCCAGAAGCGCACCGAGGCCAGCGGCCAGAAGGGCCAGTGGATCGCTGCGGAACTGCCGACGTGGGGCAACGAGTCCGGCGCCTTCTATGGCGGATCCAGCTTCAACGTGACCAAGAGCAGCAAGAATCCGGCCGCGGCCGCCAAGTTCGTCGAGTTCCTCACCACCAGCCAGGAAGCCATCAAGGCCCGCGGCAACACGGGCTCCGCTTTCCTTGCCTTCCCGGGCCTGACGCCGGTGGCGCAGAAGGCGTATGACGCCAGCTACTTCGGCAACGACATCTACGAGGTCTTCACCAAGGCGTACTGCACCATCACCCCGGGCTGGCAGTGGGGTCCCAACTGGGACATCACCAACACTGCGCTCAAGGACGCCTACGGCAAGTTGACCACCGGCGGCACCATCCATGACGCCGTGGATACCGCCCAGGACGCCACCGTGGCAAGCCTGAAGCAGGCCGGCCTTTCCGTCAAAGAGTAACTCCGTCACCGAATAGCCACACAGGCAGGGGGCCTCAGGATGAGGCCCCCTCCAAGCTAGGAGAATCCCATGGCCACCCAGGCCCTCACCACCACAGTGCGCCGCCGAGGCCGCGCACTGGCGGGAACCGGCGGAAGGACTGCCGCGCTGTTCCTGGTTCCCTTCTTCGCGGTCTTCGCGATCGCCATGATCGCACCGGTGATCTACTCCCTGGTGCTGAGTTTCCACTCGCAGCAGAAGTCCGGGCTGGGCTTCGGGGAAGCCAAAACGGTCTTCGTTGGACTTGAGAACTATGTGCAGGTCTTCCAGTCCGAAACGTTTGTGGAAGGCATCGCCCGCCTTGGCTTGTACTGCCTGATCTACATTCCCTGCATGGTGGGCGGCGCAGTGGTCTTCGCCCTCCTCCTGGATGCAACGGTGGCCAAGGCGCGCAAGCTCTTCCAGCTCCTGGTGTTCCTTCCCCACGCAGTACCCGGCGTCATCGCCGCCCTCATTTGGGCCTACCTCTACACCCCGGGTATCAGCCCGCTTGTCCAGGCTCTCCAAGGCGGCGGGATCCAGCTCAACTTCCTCGACGCGCACTTGGTTCTTCCGTCCATCGTGAACATCGGCGTCTGGGAGTGGACCGGTTACAACGTCATCATTCTGTTCACCGCTTTGCAGGCTGTTCCCCAGGAAATCCTGGAAGCCGCCCGCGTGGACGGTGCCGGCGAAATCCGCGCGGCCATCAGCATCAAGTTTCCGCTGATCCTTCCGGCGCTGAGCGTGATCATGCTCTTCACCATCATCGGCACCCTGCAACTGTTCACGGAACCGTCCATCATCTCCAAGGCCACAGCATCGGTCACCAGTACCTGGGTTCCCAACCTCTGGGCCTACGACGCGGCCTTCATCCGTCACAACCTCAACCAGGCCGCGGCTGCCTCCATCATCATCGCCGGACTGGCCGCAGTCCTGTCCCTGGCCGTCACCCGCCTTAGCTCCAGGATGAACAAATCATGAGCGCCTCAACTCTCCCCCGCCCCCGCACCACCCCGGACACAGCAACTCCCCGCCGCGCCGGATCCCGTTCGAACCGCACCGGATCCAGCTCCAACCGCGGCGGTGGCTTCGCCAGCAAGCTCACCGTCAACGGGCTCCTGATCATCGGCTCCGCTTACATGGTGGTACCGGTCCTGTGGCTGGTGTTCGCCTCCACCAAGAACGCTGCAGACCTGTACGGCACCAGCGCCTACGCCTTGGGGAACTTCTCCTTGTTCGAGAACATCGCCAACGTGGCCAAGCAGGACGGCGGCCTGTTCTTCCGCTGGCTGGGTAACTCCGTGATGTATGCCGGTGTTGGCGCCGTGCTGGGCAGCCTGATTTCGGTGATGGCCGGCTATGCGTTCGACAAGTTCCAATTCCGGTGGAAAGACTCGCTCTTCGGTTTCGTCCTGGTGGGCGTCCTGATTCCCAACACGGCCACGGTGCTGCCCATGTACCTTCTGGCCTCCCTGGTGGGCATGACCAACACCATCTGGGCTGTCCTCATCCCGGTTCTGTGCAACCCCTTCGGTGTGTACCTGGCGCGGGTTTACTCCGCCAGCTACGTTCCTGCCGAAACCCTTGAAGCCGCACGCATGGACGGCGCCGGACCCATCCGGTCCTTCTTCTCCCTGGGCCTGCCCATGATGATGCCGGGCTACATCACCATTGCCCTGTTCCAGTTCGTGGGGGTGTGGAACAACTTCATGCTTCCCCTGGTGATGCTCCAGGACCAGCAATTGCTGCCCGTCAGCGTCGGCATCTCCATCTGGCAGGGCTACTCGGTACCGCAGCCTGAATTCACACCAATGGTCATCACGGGTTCTCTGTTGTCCATCATTCCGCTGCTGGTGGCCTTCATCATGCTGCAGCGTTTCTGGAAGTCCGGCCTCACTGCAGGGAGCGTCAAATGACCACACCATCACTGAACGTCGCACTGGCCATGGGTCCCGGCGTCGTAGACCGGGTCTTTCCGTCCCGCAGGCTGGAGGCCCTGGGTCCGGGGCTTCGGCTGCTCAGCCCGACGCCCATGGAAGACTTCACCGCGCCGCGTTCGCTGGAACTCCTTGCGGAGACGGACATTTTGATCACCGGCTGGGGATGCCCGAAACTGGACGCCGTTGCCCTGGCCGCGGCCCCGCGCTTGACCCATGTCCTCCATGCCGGAGGCACAGTAAGGCATCACGTGGGCGAGGAATGCTGGGAAAGGGGCATTGAAATCAGCACGGCTGCCGATGCCAACTCCATTCCGGTTGCCGAATACACGGTGGCCATGATCCTGCTGGCCAACAAGAGAGTCCTGCAGATCGCCCGTAAGCTCCACACAGAGAGGGCGGAAATCGAGCCGGACCAGGTGTTTCCGGACATGGGCAACTTCGGCAAGCGGGTGGGCATCATTGGCGCCTCAAGGATCGGCAAGCACGTCATCCGCCTCCTGAAGTCCTACGACGTGAAGGTCTTTGTCTCCGATCCCTTCCTGGACCAGGCCGCGGCGGCCGCGCTCGGCGTCGAACGTCTTAGTCTGGAAGAGCTGGTGGCCACGTGCGATGTGGTCAGCCTCCACGCGCCGTCGCTCCCGTCCACCTACAACCTGATCCACCGGGCGCTGGTGGCGAGCTTCAAACCGGGAGCCACCTTCATCAACACCGCCCGCGGCGAACTGGTTGATCAGGATGCGCTATTCGGGCGCATCGAACAAGGAGACCTCTACGCAGTCCTGGACGTCACTACGCCGTGGGTGCTGCCCGCGGACTCAGGCTTCTATACCCATCCCAACGTGCTTCTCACACCGCACCTGGCTGGTTCACTGGGCATGGAACTGGAGCGCATGGCGGTCAGCACCATTGAGGAAGCGCGCCGGATCTCCCGCGGCGAACTTCTCCTCCACAGGCTCAACGCCAAAGACCTCGCCTTTACGGCTTAACGGCCACGCCAGCCGGACAGTGACAGCCGACGACGACAGCGACTTAATGCCGCTCGGCTGGCATACTCATTCCCATCGCACGGCCTGTCCGATGACAATCCCTGAAGCGACCCAAACAACGGGGGAATGAGTGGAACTCGAGAAGGATCAAGCAGGGGAAGCCGTCCGGCACAAGACGGCCTCCACGCAAGGACTGAGTACCGCCGAGGTTGCCGAGAGGGTGGCAGCCGGGCAGACCAACGCCTTCGTCCAGGACACCAGCCGCAGCGTGTGGAGCATCGTCCGCGCCAATGTGCTCACCCTGTTCAACGGCATCATCCTTGCCTGCTTCATTGTTCTGTTCGCGATCGGCCGCTGGCAGGATGCGCTCTTCGGCTTCAGCGCCATCGCGAACGCGGTCATCGGCAGCGTCCAGGAATACCGGGCAAAGCGGGCTTTGGACCGTCTGGCCCTGTTGAACGCCCCGCATGCACGGGTGATGCGTGATGGATCAGAGGCAGAGATCGCCTTGGACGATGTTGTGCTGGACGACACCCTTGTCCTGAGGGCTGGAGACCAGGTGCCGGCCGACGGTCTGGTGTCCGGGTCACGGGGCCTCCAAGTGGACGAGTCCATGCTCACCGGCGAATCCGATGCTGTGGAAAAGACCGACGGCGACCGCGTGCTCTCCGGATCCGTGGTGGTGGCAGGCGAGGGCTCAGCCGTAGTGGACCGGGTGGGCGCGGACTCATTCGCGAACTCGCTCGCGGCGGAGGCCAAGAGATTCTCCTTGGTGGCCTCTGAGCTCCGGTCCTCGATCGACCGGGTACTGAAATGGGTCACCTGGTTCGTGGGTCCGGTGGCGTTGTTGGTGTTGAATGCGCAGATGATTGCCCAAGGCGGGTGGGCCGAAGCCTCCGCAAGTGGCGCATGGCGCGAGGCAGCGACCGCGACTATTGCCTCCGTCGTCGCCATGGTTCCCTTGGGTCTGGTGTTGATGACCAGCATTACCTTCGCAGTGGGTGCGGTGAAGCTGGCCAGGCAACAGGTCTTGGTGCAGGAGCTTCCGGCGGTGGAGGGCCTGGCCCGGGTAGACATTATTTGCCTCGACAAGACCGGAACCCTCACCCAGGGCGACATTGTTTTCGACGCCGCCCATCCCCTCACGGTCCGGCCCGGGTGGGAGTCCGTGCTCGCCTGGTACGGCGTGCAGAAAGACGCCAACGCCACAGCGCGCAGCCTCGCCGGACATTTCAACGAGCAGCCCTCTGATCTTCCTGCCGATCGGGTCCCCTTCTCCTCGGCCCGCAAGTGGAGCGCGGTGGTCTTTGAGGATGGAATGTGGATCCTCGGCGGTCCGGAAATGGTCTTCCCTGCTCAGAACTCCCCGGACCCCGTGCTTCAGCAACTCGCAACACAGGCCGCAGATCTGGCCACCACCGGCCGCCGTACGCTGGTCCTCGCCCACGGCACACCCACGGGCGATGAGACAGTTCCGGCAGATGCGGTCCCCGTTGCACTCCTGACGTTCAAGGAGAACATCCGCCCCGACGCAGCCGAGACGCTCTCCTACTTCGCCGCCCAGGATGTTGACGTCCGGATCATTTCCGGTGACAACCCACAGACCGTGGCTGCCATTGCCCGGGAAGTCGGCCTGGACGCACCGCACGGTTTTGATGCCCGCGAGCTGCCGGAAGACGACCAGGAATTCCTGGAAGCCATCAATAACAACGTGGTTTTTGGCCGGGTGACGCCGGACCAGAAGAAGCGCATCGTGGTGGCGTTGAAGTCGGCGGGCCACACAGTAGCCATGACCGGCGACGGGGTTAACGATGCCCTGGCCATCAAGGAAGCCGACATCGGCGTCGCCATGAACTCTGGTGCGGCCGCTACCAAGGCTGTGGCCAGGTTGGTGCTCCTGGACGGGAAGTTCTCCCACCTGCCCAGCGTGGTGGCAGAAGGCCGGCAGGTCATTGCCAACATCGAGCGCGTCTCCATGCTTTTCCTTACCAAGACCGCCTACGCCACGTTCCTTGCCATCTCGTTCGGCATCCTCCTGCTGCCCTTCCCGTTCCTTCCACGGCAGCTCTCGGTCACGGACGGCTTGACCATCGGTATTCCCGCGTTCTTCCTGGCCTTGCTGCCCAATGCTCAGCGCTACATTCCGGGTTTCCTGCGGCGGTCGCTCACCTTCGCTGTGCCTGCGGGTGTTTCGGTGACGTTGGGTCTGGCCGCCTACGCCCGCCTGGCAGCGAACCTGCAGATTCCCGAGCCGGAGATTCGGACCGGCTCCACCTTGATCCTGACGATTATCGGCATCTGGATCCTGGTGGTGCTCTCGCGACCGGTCACTCGTTTCAAGGGAATGGTCATCGGGGCAATGATGGTGGGGCTGATTCTGGTGTATTCGGTACCGATTGCCCGGGACTTCCTGCAGTTCACGGATCCGACGCTGCCCACGGCACTGCTCGTCCTGGGAACGTCGGTAGCGTGCATCGCACTGATCGAGGTAGTCCGCTTCGTTCACCGCCGGGTGGCGTACCGGGACGCCCAGGAAGCACTACATCAGCGCGTCTCGAAATAGCGGCGGCCCCGCCCAACCCACAGCGGCACCAGCACTGCCACCGTAGCGATGGACTGGGAAATGACGGCAGACCAATCTCCGTCGGCGGCAATGATGAGGTCCAGCACGGCAAAGGCCAGGCCCAGCAGCATGACCGCTGTTGCGCCGCGACGGGCTGCCTCGCTTCCCCGTGCAACCCCGGAGGCCAGCCCGATCACCATCAGGCCGAACAGGATCATCCCTGCACCCAGCAACGTGATGGGCAGGGCGATGCCACCGGACTGCGCCTCCGGGGTGTAGCGCAGGAAAATGGTCAGGATTCCCAGAATGATTTGAGCGATGCCACCGATGTACATCAGCACCACTGAGAATGTCACCGCACCAGGCCGCTTAGGGCTCTCCCCCGTCGTCATGAACTGAGCATAGACGAGCCCTCCTCATGGCCGGCACCGACCCCTCGCGAGATAACAACTTTTGTCACACAATTAACCACTGATTCACACCGTCCTTGAGCCCAGTCAACCCGCGCTTCCTAGGGTCGAAGCTATGGAAAACATCTCCCGTAGATCCCTCATCTCAGCCGGCATCGGGGCCGGACTCGTCGCCGCGTTGCCTGGCACCGCCGTCGCCAGTCCCGCCGTCGCCACCTCAACAGCGGACGACGCCGGTCTCCGCACCGATCCGTTCACGCTGGGCATCGCGTCGGGCGAACCATGGCCTGACGGCTTTGTCATCTGGACCAGGCTGGCCGTGAACCCCGTGGCCGAGGATGGCCTGGGCAGCATGCCCTCGCGCAACGTCGCCGTCGCCTGGGAAGTGGCAGAAGACCCCGCGATGCGCCGGGTAGTAGCCCGCGGCGTCGAACATGCCAGGATCGAAACCGCCCACTCAGTGCACGTCGAACTGAGAGGGCTCAGGCCTGGCCGCGAATACTTCTACCGTTTCCGCACCGGGCGGCACCTGAGCGAGGTTGGCCGCACGCTGACGAGCCCGGCCCCTGGTGAGACTCCCGCTGCCTTGGCCATGGCGTTCGCCAGCTGCGCCCAGTACGAGCACGGCTACTTCACTGCGTACAAGCGGCTGGCCGAGGACCACCCGGACCTGGTGCTGCACCTGGGCGACTACCTCTACGAATACAAGAAGGACAGCTACGTGATCAGCGGCGGCAACCCCCGCGACCACGAAGGACCGGAAACCGTCAGTTTGGCGGGCTACCGTCAACGGCACGCCCAGTACAAGGCCGACGCCGATCTGCAGGCAGCGCACGCGATCGCACCGTGGTTGGTGGTGTGGGATGACCACGAGGTGGACAACAACTGGGCGGACGAAATCCCCGAGAACAACGATCCCGCTCAGCTCAACGACACCACGGAGCATTTCCGGCAGCGCCGTTCGGCGGCCTTCCAGGCGTACTACGAGAACATGCCGCTACGCCGGTCATCCGTTCCCGCCGGGTTCGACATGAAGATCTACCGGACCATCCAGTGGGGCCAGCTGGCCAACTTCCACATGATGGACACCCGGCAGTACCGGGACGATCAGCTCGCAGGTGACGGCTGGCGGAAGAATGTGGCCGAGCGCTTGGCCGAGAACCGCACCATCACCGGCGCCGAGCAGGAGAAGTGGCTGCTGGACGGCTTCAAGAACTCCACGCAGCGCTGGGACATCCTGGGCCAGCAGGTCTTCTTCGCCGAGCGGGACCGTGACAAGGCGCCGGACATCGACGACGTCTCCATGGACGGCTGGGACGGTTACGCTTCCTCCCGCCGCCGCATCACCCAAGGTTGGGTGGACGCCAAGGTGCGCAACGCCGTCGTACTCACCGGCGACGTTCACCGGCACTGGGCCACCGACCTCAAGGTGGACTACAAAGACCCGGCGGCGGCTGTGGTCGGTTCGGAACTGGTGTGCTCGTCCATTACCTCCACCGGCGACGGAACCGGCTCCACCACCGACCCCACCATGGCGTGGAACCCGCACCTGAAGTTCTACAACGACAACCGCGGCTACGTGAACACGCGGATCACCAAGGACTCCATGACCGCCGACTTCCGTGTGCTGGACTACGTCACCACGCCGGGCGCTCCGGTCAGCACCAAGAAGTCGTTCACTATCAACGATCGCGTCCCCGGCCTCGCCTGAGTTTTTGTACAGATAATGCCCTCCTGAAGCGGCTTTAGGGGCATTATCTGTACAAAAACCCGGCCATTCGCCGTGCGCTACGGGCATCTCCGGGAGTAGCCTAGTTCCAGTTGATGTAGTGGATCTCTGTCCGGCTGGGGTTCTACCGTGGGCCATGTGCAATCGTCGCTGTCCGACCTCCTAGGGGTACTTTCGGACGCCGTCGCCCCGCAGCACGTAAGGTTCGACGACGGGTCCCCCACCGCCGTCGTTCCTCCACCGGACGCTCCGGTCACCGTGCGGGCGGCCACCCTCACCAGGATTGGAAGGTCCCGCAGCGAGGGCCCTACCTTGGACCTCGAATTAAGGGTTGCCGTGGAATGCCACGGACCCGGGCAGCTGGACAACATGGAGCAATTACTCTTGGCCGTCGAACGCCACAGCCAGTACTCCGTAGTATCCAATGGCGAGTTCCGGCCTGAGGAGTATTCCGGTGCAATCGGGCAGGGGCTGGGGTTCTTGGTCCGCGTCCCTGTATCCCTCCGCTTCGAGGAACCCTCCGATCCGCCTAGCCAAGCTGCCGTGGGTGCCGCCGTTGCCGCCCGCCGGATCCGAGGACGGCTGGTAGATGGGCACAACAAAGGCATTTCCGACGCCTACATCCACGCGCATTCATCAGCTACCGCCGTTGTCAGTGACGCGACCGGGCATTTTGAGGTCCTCGCGTCCGCGGACGAAGTTCAGCACTTCGCTGTTGCGGTTGACGGCACTGAACGGGAAGTTTCGGCCAGCACCAAGAGCCTGCCCGTGGTCATTCGCTGGGTCTGATTCCGGAACAGTTTGCTCGCACGGGCCGCTGCCGTGAAAAGATCAACCATGCGTCCGATGCAGCACTCCAGCAAACTTCAGAATGTCCGCTACGAACTCCGTGGGCCCATCCTCCAAGCGGCCAAGGCCATGGAGGCCGAAGGGCACCGTATTCTCAAGATGAATCTTGGCGACACGGCACCGTTTGGACTGGAGGCACCGGAATCCGTGGTGGTGGACATGATCCATCACCTTCGCGGCGCGCAGGGCTACAGCGATTCCAAAGGCATTTTCTCCGCCCGCACCGCCATCTCGCAGTACTACCAAACGCGCGGACTGATGACCATCGGCGTCGAGGATGTCTTTGTTGGCAACGGCGTCAGCGAGCTCATCTCCATGACCCTGCAGGCATTCATGGAAAACGGCGACGAAATCCTCATCCCGGCACCCGATTACCCGTTGTGGACTGCGGCAGTGACCCTGACGGGCGGCAACCCCGTTCACTACCTGTGCCATGAGGAGGAGAACTGGTGGCCGGACATGTCCGACGTCGAAGCCAAGATCACCCCGCGCACCAAGGGCATTGTGATCATCAACCCGAACAACCCCACCGGCGCCGTCTACCCCCGGCACATTCTGGAGCAGTTCGCAGCGTTGGCCAGGAAGCATGACCTCGTCCTCTTCTCGGATGAAATCTACGAAAAGATCCGCTACGTTGACGCCCCGCACATTCACACCGCAGCCGTGGCCGATGACGTTTGCGTGCTGACGTTCAGCGGATTGTCCAAGGCGTACCGCATGCCCGGATACCGGGCGGGTTGGGTTGCTGTCACCGGACCCCGGACCGCAACCGCTGCCTACCGGGAATCCTTGGAACTGCTGGCCTCCCTGCGATTGTGTGCCAACGTTCCGGCCCAGCACGCCATCCAGACCTGTCTGGGTGGGTACCAAAGCATCGATGCGCTGATCAGCCCCGGCGGCCGCCTCCGTGAGCAGCGCGACTTGGCGTGGAAGTTGCTGACAGCTATCCCCGGCGTCAGCTGTGTCCCCGCGGCGGGAGCCATGTATCTGTTCCCGCGCCTGGACCCGGAGATCTACCCCATTGCCTCGGATGAGAAGTTTGTCCTCCAGCTGCTGCAGGAACAAAAAATCCTGGTCTCGCACGGGACGGCGTTCAACTGGCCCACGCCGGACCACTTCCGGTTCGTGATCCTGCCGGCTGTGGAGGACATTGAGGAAGCGGTGCGCCGGATTTCCACCTACCTTGCTGCGTACCGGAACCGCCCGGCGGACGCACCCAACTAAGTCGCAGATCAGGTCGTTCCCAGCGCTGAGAACGACCTGAACTGCTACCCAGTTGGGCGGGGGAGGCAGTTATAGCGCAGGGTCCACCATGGTCATGCCAGCAGGGTTGGCCTGGTCGAAGGCGGGCAGGAGTGCTGCAGCGTCTTCCAAGCCAATGGTGCGTTCGATCAGCAGCTGTGGCTTGAGCGCACCCTGTTCAATGAGCGCCATCATGCCCGGATAGTCCACAGCGGCCATACCGTGACTGCCCAAGAGGTCCAGTTCCCAGCCGATTACACGTGCCATGGGTACCTGCGGGTTACCGTCGATGGACGGCAGCAAACCGATCTGGACGTGCCTGCCGCGCCGTCGAAGGCTCAAGATCGCATCGGCGCAAGTCTGTTCACTTCCGACGGCGTCTACCGCCACATGGGTGCCTCCGCCGGAAAGGGCGTTGACTGCGGCCGGGATGTCCGCGCCATCAGCGAGCACTGTATGGTCGGCGCCCAATCGTGCGGCCACGGCCAGAGCCTCGGGGTTCCGGTCCACGGCAATGACCTTTGCCCCCATGGCCTTGGCAATCATCACAGCGCTGAGCCCCACTCCGCCGGCGCCCACCACCGTCACCCACTCGCCGGCCTTAACCTGCGCACGGGCAGCCAAGGCACGGTATGCCGTGGCGAAGCGGCAGCCGAGGCTTGCCGCCGTCGTATATTCAACACCGTCAGGTATGGCCACCAAGTTGCTGTCGGCAGCGTGCAGGGCCACGAATTCGGCGAACGATCCCCAGTGGGTGAAGCCGGGCTGCTGTTGGTCCGGGCAGACCTGCGCTTCTCCGGCCAGGCACCATTCGCAGGTGCCGCACCCGCAGACGAAGGGGACGGTGACGCGGTCGCCAACCTTCCAGCGCTGAACGTCTTCGCCGACGGCGTCGATCACACCGGCGAGCTCATGGCCAGGCACATGGGGCATGGTGATGTCATCGTGGCCTGCCCAGGCATGCCAGTCGCTGCGGCACATGCCTGTTGCCAACACTTTCACCACCACACCTCCCGCGGGAGCCTGGGGTTTGGCGACTTCCCTCACGTCGGGCTGTGTCCGGACCTCATCAAAAACTACTGCGCGCATCGACTGACTCTAACAATTGGCCACCGCTGTCACACTTCCGGCGTCGTATCCGACATCTCTCATGTAAAGCACCATCACTGAAGGGAAAACATCATGCCCCGCATCAACATCGGCCGCAGCAACAAACTGGGCTACGCCGCCGTCATTGGCCTGGAAGGTTATGCACGCAAATCCGTGGATCCTGACCTGTATGAACTCATCAAACTCCGGGCTTCCATCCTCAACGGCTGCGGATTTTGCGTCGACATGCACGCCACTGACGGCCGGAAGCGCGGCATTCCGGAGAGGAAGCTCCACGCGGTAGCGGCGTGGCAGCACTCGAAGGTGTTCTTCGATGCCCGCGAGCAGGCAGTGCTCGCCCTGACGGATGCCATAACCCAGCTCGGTCCGGAGACTGTCACGGACGAAATCTGGAACGCTGCAGCCACCCATTTCGATGACAGCCAAATGGGTGGACTCATCATGGCCATCTCCACCATCAACGTGTGGAACAGGATCGCCATCAGCACGCAAATGGAACCGCCCGTGGATGAGAAGAACCCGATCGTCTGAAAGGTAGCGTTGGCAGCATGAGTCTTGCGGTGTCGGCCACTTCGGCGTGGCAGAGCGAACGGAATCGCCTCTTGGGCATCGCTTACAGAATGTTGGGCGACTTTGGGCATGCCGAGGATGTGGTCTCTGAGGTTGCGATCGATGCTGTGCAGCGGGAACGGAAACCCGACGTGGGCGGCGTGGATTCCTGGCCCGCGTGGCTGACAACGGTTTGCGTCCGCCGCTCCGTTGACCGGGTACGCCAGCTCGCCGCCGTGCGCGAGGACTACACCGGTCCATGGCTGCCCGAACCAGTGGATGCGGCCACGCTCCCGGAAGAAACACTGGCCAACCGCGAGCTCCTGTCCTTGACGCTTCTGCACTTGGCCGAGCAACTGGCTCCAGAAGCCAGGGCAGCGCTCGTGTTGCACCGCGCCTTTGCGATGTCCGCCCCGGAAATAGCGGAAATCCTGGAAAAGACCCCCGCTGCCGTGCGCCAGATGATTTCACGGGCCGAGCGTCGTTTGGAGATCGACCCGGACGCGCCCGCACCCCGGGCCAAGGACCGCGCGGCTTTGGAGAAGCTGGTGCGGGCCATCGAACAGGGAGACATTGACACGGTTGTAGCCATGCTGGACCGCGATGCTGTTCTGTGGGCCGATGGCGGCGGCAAGGTCAAGAGCGCCATGAACCCCTTGTTCGGGGCAGCCAGGATTGCGCGCTTCTTCGCGGGCATCCTCGGCAAAGCGGTGGTTTTCGATCCTGTGCAGCCGGTGAGCGTTGGGGTCATCGGGGTCAATGGCGAGGCGGCCATGGTGCTCAGGCATCATGGCCGCTCCGACATCCTGGTGATCAACACCGGCCCGGATGGGAGCATCCGGGAACTGCGCCAAGTGTCCAACCCGGACAAACTGACACGGGTTTCGTTATCCGCCGGCGCGAAGTAGCGGGAAACCTGCCAAGTCGCTGGATATTTCCCTACGACGTGGAAGGATTCCCGCGAACTCGCCCAGGCCGCCCACGCCGGAGGCGGGCCACCAGCGTGGCGGCGAGTAACGCCGTCGTGATTTCCAGTCCGATCACCAGCAGCAGTTGCGCTGCCCCGGACGTATCAACAGCGCTCGACGCCGGTCCCCCGCCGTGGGCGTGTCCGGAACCGCCTGCTCCCAGCAGCAGGACGGCATGAAGTCCCACCATTGCCAGGGCTGAGATAGTCACCTGATGGAGTGCGCCCACGCGACTGTGGCGCCAAATGTGGACCGTGCAGGGGACGCAGACGGCGGCCAAGGCGATCATGAGGATTCCAAGCCAGGCGTCGTGGTGTCCTGAAGCGGCGAGCCACAGGTGCACCAGGCAAGAGACTGCGGTGAGGGCCGCGCAGATCCGGGGATGGAGGACGGGCCCGGCCAACCGGCCCCGTCCCGCCGTGGTGGTCATGGTGTGTCCCGGAGCGGTTCTAGTGGCAGTGCCCGGCGGGTTCGCCGTGCTCGCCGTGCTCACCGTGTTCACCGGCAGCGGCGCTGTGGCAGCTCGAACCCGAGGCATTGGCCGGCACATCCAGAACCGGGCTGCGATCGAAGAAGCCTTCGGGGCGGAGCTTGAAGCCAACGGTGTCTACGGGCATGATCGGCCAGTCCTCCACGCGCGGGAAGTGCGTGAGGCCGAAGGTGTGCCAGAGGACGATGTCCTGGCCGTCAATGTCGCGGTCTTGGGCAATGTAGGCGGGCAGCCCGGCACCGCCGGAGTGTTGGTTCACGAAGTCGCCCGTGGGGTAGCGCTCCTCGTCGGCGTAGCGGGTGACCCAGACGTCCTTGGTGGCGAAAGCCGCGCGCTTCGCGATGGACGAGCCGGGATCGGCCAGCAGCGTGGGCTGGTTCTCGGAATGGAGTTTGTAGCCAACGGGCTCGCCGAGACGGTTCTTCGATTGCGGGTTGGAAATGATCCACGTCCTGCCCGCGCGGGCGTCTGCCTCACGGACTGCCTCCGACTCCTTGGACAGGAGTGTGCGCTTGCGGGAGAACGCATTGCCGCGCTCGTTGCCTTCGCCCATGGCCTGGCGGACCACGTCTTCTTCCTCCACGCGGTTGGCGAAGCCGTCAATGGCCATGTCCAGGCGAGCACTGAAGAGGTGCTGGTGGAAGGGCGCGCCGAGGCCCGGGGCGAGCTGGGAGATGTTGTCCGAGCCGCCTTCCGGGAACGCACTGGTGAACACGACGCCGGTTGCCTTTGCTTCGAATTCGATGGTGCCGTCCAGGTAGAGGTACCAGTAAAAGCCGTAATCGTAGTTGCCGATGGTGGTGAAGAAGGAGATCACCAGGCGGCGGTTGCGGCGGGTGTAGGTGATGCCGGTCCAGAGGTCGGAGTGCTTGGACAGGATGCCCCAGTCTTCCTCGTGCATGCAGATGCCGTTGCGGATTTCGCGGGGGTTGCCGAAAGCGTCGCTGATGACCGGGCTGAGGTAGGTGATGTCACCCAGGCAGTCGCAGCCCAGTTCCAGTGAGTTGGCGTACTGACCCACCAAGTATTCGCCGGTGTCGAAGTAGTTCTGCCAGGACCGGATGGGCGAAGGGTCACCGTAGGGCACCACCATTTCGGCGATGGAGGCGCGGTTGATGATGGGCCTGAGCCGGTCGCCGTCCTGGAAGGCCAGGTTGTGGAGGACAACTCCTTCGCGGACGTCGAAGCCCACGTCTACACTCCACTTTTCCCACTCGACGTGGTTGCCACCCGTGACGGTGAAGCTGGGGCCTTCTGGCTGCGTGATGCTGATGGGCTTCTGGGTGGTGCGGAGCGGGCCGGTGAGTTCAGCGTCCGTGTAGTTTCCGTGCTCAGCCGGAATCGGCATGACGCCCAGGTCGATGACCTGGGTGACTTCCTTGTTGACCACGTCCACGTAGGCTACGAGTCCATCCACGGGGTGCGCCCAGGCGCTGTCCTCGGGGAAATCCTGCACAAACGCGAGCCCACGGAGGATGCGCCGGCCCCTTTCTTCTTCATATTCAAAGACGCCGGCGGACAGCGGAGCAACGCGGACTTTGGTGACGTCCAACTCCCGGGCCGCGAGCGCGGCGAGCCAACGCTCATCGGTGGCAAGGAGTGTCTCCACAACCTCGAATTCTTCTTCCAACACCGGGAGTTCACCGGAGACTTTGGTGTCCAGTTCTGTTGCGGAGAGGATCTCGCCGCGGGTCACCGAGACAAGGACATCGGTGGGTGCGCCGCCGGAGATGTCGTGGAGGAAGACTCGGAAACGGCGGTCCTGCTCTGACTGGCCACGGGCCGGGTCCACCAGCCCCAAGTAGGCGATGCGTTTCTCGGCGCCAAGGTGGCCGGCGGCCTGCAGGATTCCCTGCACCTGGGAGATTTCGGCGCCCGTTGCCAGGGCGTACTGTGCTTCCTCAATGGCGGTGGCGTCGGTTGCTGTCTCAGTTGCTGTGGGCGTCATGGCTGCCTCTTGTCCGGGACCTATGATGGGTCAGGAATTTATTTTCTATAGGTGTAGAGAATAACCAAAACGTAAGATGGGTCACAAGACCTGTCCGCCATTTATTTTTTCGGGAGCCCATCCAGTGCCAAAGATTGTGGACCACGATCAACGACGCCTCGAACTGGTGGACGCAACCTGGCGGATCATCGCGAAGCTCGGCATGGAGGGCGCCACCATGCGGGAAATCGCCGAAGAAGCCGGCTTCGCCAACGGTGCCCTCAAGCCATACTTCCCCACCAAGGATCTACTGCTGACCTCGGCGTTCGGGCACGTCTTCAACCGCACCAACCAGCGCATCGCCACGGTGACTGAGGGGCTGTCAGGCGTCGCGGCCCTCCGCGCGTTCTGCGCCGAAGTCCTGCCGCTGGATGAGGAACGTGTCAATGAGGCGCGGATTGTGATTCCGTTCTGGCAGAAAGCGCTCAACGACGCCCACATGGCTGCACTTCACAGTGAGTCCATGCGGCAGTGGCACTCCACCATTGCGGCGCATAGCGCAGCAGCCCGCACGGCAGGCGAGATCAAAGCCCCCATCGGGGACGCCGCCGTCGCCGATCACCTGCTGAACATGATGCTCGGTGCGCAGATAGTTGTGGCATTGTCCCCCGCCGAGCATTTCTCACAGGACCTCGCGGGGCAGCTGGATAACTACCTGGCGCTGCTGGCGGGCTAACTAACTCGTGGCGCCCGACGCCACCACGCCCACGCCCAGGCCTGCGATCACACCGCTGCTAACACGTTCGACGGCGGTGCTCACCTTGGGACGCTTAAGCCACCGCATCGCTTTGAACGCGACGACGGCGATCATCGAGAGATACGCGAAAGCGATGACAGCCACGACCACGCCCAGAATCAAGGACGTGCCCATGGTGTCCCCACCGTGCGGGATGAACTGCGGAACCACGGCCAGGTAAAAAAGTCCCACCTTGGGGTTGAGCAGCGTTGACAGCGCGCCCGCACCCAAAGCAGAGAGCCGGCTGTACGGGAGGGGCGCTTCCGCGGCGGAACCGTCCGCGCCCGCTTTGGCCGCCTTCCGGGACTTGATGAACGAGGAAACTCCCAAGTACAGCAGGTAAAGGCCACCGGCGATCTTGACCCATCGGAACAGCTCGGCAGACTGTTCCAGGATCGCGGCCAAACCAACGCCCACCAGCGCTGCCCACATAATCGCGCCCGCCGCGGAACCTGCCGCAGCAGCGATTCCGGCGCTCGGCCGATTCAGGGCGATGCGCAAAACGAGGAAGGTGTCCGGGCCGGGCGTAACGGACAGGACCAAGCAGAGGCCAGCAAAGGCAGCGAGGGAGGCAAGAGTCACAAGGTCGATTATCAGGCAGGACGTCCGGAACGGAAAGCGTTCGCTTCCCGTCAAGGGCTGTTCGTTCAATGACAAGGCCGTCCGGGGTGACGGCGACCACACTGGAAACATCGCCGCGCGCCTCACTGGCCGCCAAGAATTACTACCCGAGCGGAGTACCAATGGAGACTTACGACGCCCTGCTGGCCTCGATCACCCCAGCCGACGGCCAGAACAGCCGCACCATCCTCGACCCCGCCACCGGCGAGGCTGTAGGCCAGGCCCCCGTTCACACTGTCGAAGACCTCGAGTCCGCCATCGCAGCCGCCACTGCCGCCCAAGCTGCGTGGGCTGCCTTGGGCCACGACGCCCGGTCCGCCGCGCTCATGAAGGCCGCCGACGCCGTCGAACGTTCCGCAGAGGAGCTGGCCCACCTGCTCTCCCGCGAGCAAGGCAAGCCGCTGAACGGCCCCAACGCCCGCTTCGAAGTAGGCGCCTGCGCCGCCTGGCTCCGCGCCACCGCCGCCACGCCGCTTGATCCTGAAACCGTGGTGGACGACGGCGAAACCCGCGCCGAGCTGCATTACCGGCCCATCGGTGTGGTGGGTGCCATTGGTCCATGGAACTGGCCCATGATGATCACCGTCTGGCAGATCGCCCCGGCACTGCGCATGGGCAACGCCGTGGTGGTCAAGCCCTCCGAATACACCCCGCTGTCTGTGCTGGCACTTGCTGCGATCATCAATGAAGAGCTGCCTGAAGGCCTGTTGTCCGTGGTCTCCGGTGGGCGCGACGTCGGCGAAGCGCTGGCCTCGCACCACGCCATTGGCAAGGTCATGTTCACCGGCTCCACCGCCACGGGCAAGGCGATCATTCGATCCTCGGCGGACACCGTCAAACGGCTCACCCTTGAACTCGGTGGCAACGACGCCGGAATTGTCCTGCCCGACTCCGACCCCAAGGCGATTGCCGAGGGCTTGTTCTGGGGCGCGTTCATCAACACCGGCCAGACCTGCGCCGCCCTCAAGCGCCTGTACGTCCACGAGTCCCAGTACGAGGCCGTGATCTCGGAACTGACTGCCGTCGCTGCAACCATGCCCATGGGCAACGGACTGGATGAGAACAACGTGCTCGGCCCGCTTCAAAACCGCCAGCAGTACGACATCGTGGCCCGGCTGGTTGAAGCCGCTCGCGATTCCGGCGCCCGGATCCTGATCGGCGGGAACCCGGACGCCGATCAGCCCGGCAACTTCTACCCCACCACGCTGGTGGCCGACATCGACAACGACAACCCGTTGGTGGCCGAGGAACAGTTCGGCCCGGCCCTGCCGATCATCAAATACAGCACCGTTGACGAGGCAGTGGCCAAGGCAAACGCGCTCGACGTCGGACTAGGCGCCTCAGTCTGGTCCTCCGACCTCAGTGCCGCGCGCGAGGTCGCCTCCCGCATCCAGGCCGGAACAGTATGGATCAACAAGCACGGAGCCGTGGATCCACGCATCCCGTTCGGCGGCGCCAAGCAATCCGGCTACGGCCTCGAGTTCGGCGCCGAAGGCCTCAAGGCGTTGGGCGTCCCGCAGATCATCAACGGCTAGCCCCCTTCCCAACTGAGTCGCAGTTCAGGTCGTTTTGAGCGCTGAGAACGACCTGAACTGCGACCTACTTGGGCTTACGGGCGTCTCCGGGACGTATGGCGAGTGCTGTTGCGAGGATAATGACGCCGGATGCGGATATCACGACGGCGTCGAGACCACCCTCAAACCTGGCGAGAATGGCTGCACCCATGGCCAGGACTCCCGCCCCGGCCAGGAGGGGTCGCCTCGTGCTGGCAGCCCATGCCATGAGAGCGACGCCGAAGTACGGGCTGTACTGAAAGCCCAAGGAGACATCTGCGAGGAAGAACGCTACGGCCACAAAGCACATGAGTCCGGCAGCGCTGGTCCTGTGCGCCAGCTGCCGGCAGTAGACGTAGACGGCCAGGGCTGACAGCAGGCTCAGCGCATGCACCGCGATCTGCCATGGCAACGGCGCCTGCCCGAGGTCGCCCACTGCGCCTGAAAGCAGGAACGCCCAAAGCAGGGTGGTCAATCCCATGATTGTGCCGACGAACCTTGCAACCCGCTGCTCGTTGAAAGCCGTCGTGTGCTCCCCGAGCACGTTACTGGTGGTCATCGCCGGTCCCCCATCCTTGCCCTGAACGTAGAGAAGGCGGTGCCTGCTTGTCCAGTCAAAGGATGGACGCGGTTGGGTTGCCGGGGGCTCCGCGTGTAAGCATGAGCAGCATGTCCCAGAAGATTGCGTACCAAGGTGAGCCGGGAGCCAATTCGGATCTCGCGTGTAAGGAAATGTTCCCCGAGCTCGAAAGCGTTCCGTGCGCGAGCTTTGAGGACGCGTTTGAGTTGGTATCAACCGGCGAAGTGGATCTGGCCATGATCCCGATCGAGAACTCCATCGCCGGACGCGTCGCCGACATCCACGTCCTGCTTCCCCAGTCGAAGCTGCAGATCGTGGGCGAGTACTTCCTACCTATCCGTTTTGACCTGCTGGGCATTCCGGGAAGCACCATTGAGGGTGCCGCCGAGGTTCACAGCCACATCCACGCACTGGGTCAGTGCCGCAGGATCATCCGCGAAGCCGGTCTCAAACCCGTCATCGCCGGCGACACGGCCGGATCAGCCCGTGAAGTCCGGGATTGGAACGATCCCCGCAAGCTATCACTCGCTCCCCCGCTTGCCGCCCAACTGTACGGCTTGGATGTCCTGGCCTCCGGCGTCGAAGACGACCCCACCAACACCACGCGCTTTGTTGTCCTGGCCCGTGAACGTGAGCTTCCCACAAAGGAAGAACTTCCGGGTCCGGCGATCACCAGCTTCGTCTTCCGGGTTCGCAACGTCCCGTCCGCCCTCTACAAGGCCCTCGGGGGTTTTGCGACCAACGGACTTAACATGACCAGGTTGGAGAGCTACATGGTGGGCGACGAGTTTGCCGCCACGATGTTCCTCTCTGACGTCGAAGGCCATCCTGAGGACGCACGACTCCGCCGGGCACTGGAGGAACTCGAGTTCTTCACCACCGCGGTGCGGGTCCTCGGTGTTTACGCCGCGGATGGGTATCGCGAGCGGAACACCGTCAGCGCCTGACGCTTCAGTCTCCCGCCACCCTGTGGCGCGTCTCTGAGTACAGGATTGCGTGAATACATCCAAATCTGTACTTTGGATATATGGAGACACTCACGCATGCGCCAGTGCTGGCTCGCTTTGGCTACGCCGTCTCAGACCCCACCCGGGCTCAAGTTCTGCTTGCCCTCGCGGAGTCGCCGTCGTATCCATCCGACTTGGCGGACTCGGTGGGAGTATCCCGCCAAAGCATGTCCAATCATCTGACCTGCCTGCGAGGCTGTGGTTTGGTGGTTGCCGTTCCTGACGGTCGGCGGACGCGCTACGAATTGGCTGACGCCCGTTTGGGTCACGCCATCAAGGACTTGCTGGGCGTGGTGCTGGCTGTGGATCCTGCCTGCTGCGCGCCGGACGGGACCTGCCTGGCATGAGCGCCCCTCTGCTCCTCCTCACAGCGGATCGCCGGATTGTTCTCGTGCGCCGAATCCGGTTATTTGCCGCCGCGACCATTACCTACAATGTCCTGGAAGCCGTCGCAGCACTCTGGGCTGGTGGCATTGCCGATTCGTCTGCCCTGATTGGTTTTGGGCTGGACTCTGTTGTGGAAGTCGCCTCCGCAGCGGCCTTGTCCTGGCAGTTCTCCTCCAAGGATCCCGAACGACGTGAACACCTGACGCTGCGCATCATCGCCGTCTCGTTTTTCGCTCTCGCGGCGTTTGTTGCTGTGGACGCCATCCGGTCCCTCACAGGCGGGGGCGAGGCCCAGCATTCCACTCCAGGTATTGTGATCGCAGCCTTGAGCCTTGCGATCATGCCGGCCCTTTCCTACTACCAGCGCCGGGCCGGGCGGGAACTAGGCTCCAGAACCGCAGTGGCGGATTCCAAGCAGACGTTACTCTGCACGTACCTCTCCGGCGTGCTGCTGATCGGCCTGGTACTGAACAGCACCCTGGGTTGGTGGTGGGCAGATGCCGGCGCAGCCCTGGTGATAGCCGCCATCGCCGTCCGTGAAGGCGTAAACGCCTGGCGCGGCGACGTTTGCTGCAACGTACCCGGCGCGGACACCACACCCCATGATTCGGCAACCGACGGCTGCTGCCAGTCGATCGATCCCCCATCCCGTCACTTCAAAGCAGCCGCCCACAGCGACCACGAAAGTAACCAGCCCTGATGACACAAGCACCACCAAAACCCCAGCCCGCGGACACCGCCAAGAGGGTTCGCACCATCCTGTGGATCCTGATCGCGGCTGTTGTTGCGGCGGGGGTCATCTGGTTCGCCGTTTTCATGGCCACTAAGCCAGCCCCCGTTGCGCCGGCGGGCGGGGCGCAGCTGGTCCGAGAAGACAGCCACCGGATCACCAATCCTGCCACTGAGAAGGCGCAACTGGTGGAGTTCCTGGACTTCGAATGCGAATCCTGCCGCGCCGCCTACCCGTTGGTCGAGGAACTGAAAAAGGAATACGGCGATCGGATCACGTTCGTCCAGCGCTATTTCCCCCTCCCCGGACACCGAAACTCCGGAACTGCTGCGTTGGCCGTTGAAGCCGCGGCACAGCAAGGCAAATACGAGGCGATGGTGGCCAAGTTGTTCGAAACGCAGCCGCAGTGGGGCGAAAAGTCGGACTCTCAGGCCGCTGCGTTCCGCAGCTACGCAGAGGATCTCGGCCTCGACATGGCGAAATACGACGCGAGTGTCTTGGACGAAAAAACCCAAGCGCGAATCCGGAAAGATGCCAGTGACGGCAACGCTCTGGGCGTCACCGGCACCCCCACGTTCTTCCTCGACGGCCAAAAACTCACCCTGGACACAGAGGAGCAGTTCCGCCAGCTGCTGGACGAAGCCGCTAAATAGAACCGGCGACCCGGCAGATCAGGACTGGCCGGAAAGCGTCAGGGTAATGAGCACGATATTGAGTCCCACAATCAACGTGGCGCTGGTCCAGCCTGCGATTTTTAGGGCCTTGGAATCTGTGTGAATACCCATCACTTCCCGTTTGCCGGTGAGACGGATCAGTGGGATCAGGGCGAAGGGGATGCCGAAGCTTAAGAGCACTTGGCTCAGGACCAGCGCAAGGGTCGGCTCGATGCCTGCGCCCAAGATCACCAATGCTGGAATGAGCGTAATAACCCGACGAGTGAGCAGCGGGATGCGGACTTTTAGCAACCCACCCATGATGGTGGCTCCGGCGTAGCAGCCAACCGAGGTTGAGGCCAGGCCGGAGGCAAGCAACCCGACGGCGAAGATGACGCCTATGGCCGGTCCCAGCGCCGACGTCACTGCTGCGTGTGCACCCGCGATCGTGTCCGTTCCCTCGATGCCGCGCAGGCTGGAGGCGGCAAGCAACAGCATCGAAATATTCACCACGCCGGCCAACAACAGGGCGCCCGCGACGTCGAATCGTGTTGCGCGGATCAGCCGGGTCCGAACGGCCGGGTCCTCCGAAAAACCATGACGATCCCGGGCCAGGGCCGAGTGGAGGTATATCGCATGGGGCATCACGGTGGCTCCGAGCATGCTCGCGGCCAGCAGCACAGTGTCCGTACCCTCGAAGCGGGGCACCAGCCCAGCCAAGGCGCTTCCGGCATCCGGCGGATTGACGAACAATCCCGACACAAATCCGACCGCGATGACACCCAGCAACACCAGGATGGCGTACTCGAAGGACCGCTGTCCCCGGCGTGACTGCAGCGCCAGGAGCAGCATGGACGCCACGCCGATGATGACTCCCCCGGCAAGCAGCGGAAGCCCGAAAAGCAGGTTTAACGCCACCGCCCCACCAATAACCTCGGCCATGTCCGTGGCACCGGCGACGATCTCAGCCTGTGCCCAGTAAAGGCGCCGGCGCTTGTTTCCCAGCCGCTTGCCAAGGATTTCGGGAAGGCTCATTCCCGTCGCCAGGCCCAATTTGGCCGACTGATACTGCACCAGGACAGCCATGGCATTGGCTACCACCAACACCCAGACCAGCAGGTACCCGTAGTTGGCGCCGGCAGTCAGGTTCGCCGCTACGTTCCCGGGATCCACATAGGCGATGGCGGCAACGAATGCCGGGCCCAGCAGCAAGAGCCGTGACCACGCCTTGCGCGGCTCACGACGTGTTTCGAGTGTTGGCGCAGCCATGGTCATCCTCATCATCGGGGCATTCTGATATGAGGATAGCGGAAATTTAGGCGTACCGAAAAGTAGATCTTAGGCAGCCCGACGAGGGACGCATTGGGCCGCCTGTTTGACCTGGGCTAATTTTCGTCGGAGCGGCCATGTGCCAACCCCGTGGGAATCCCGATCAGCACCGGTTCTGGAGTTGAGCAGCACCCGTCCGCTGCCTCCGCTGCCGGCGGCGCCAACGCCGGTACGTCACAGCTGGTGCCGGCGTCGGCTGAGCACACGCCGGTTTCCGGAAGCTCCAAATGAACAATGTCCGCGGCCGCATGGTCCCCTGCGAGCGCGGCAGCCACCGACCGGACCTGCTCGTACCCCGTTGCCAGCAAGAAGGTTGGCGCCCGGCCGTAGGACTTCATGCCCACAATGTAGAAATCCTTCTCCGGATGGGCGAGCACCTTTGCCCCATGGGGCGGGACAGTGCCGCAGGAGTGGAACTCCGGATCAATGAGCGGCGCCAGCTCCGTGGGGGCTTCGACGGCGGAGTCAAGACTAAGCCGGAGCTCCCTGAGCATGGTGAGATCAGGACGGAAGCCCGTACAAGGTACGACGATGTCCGTCACCACTGTGCGGCCGTCGCCGGAGGTTACGGTGACGCCTCGCTCGGAGTCTGTCAGCTTGCTGATACCGAAACCCGTGTGCAGTTCTATCCGCCCCGCGTCCACCAGCCGGCGAAGCCTGGATCCGAGCTGTCCGCGTGCAGGCAGACCGTCCGCATCGCCACCCCCGTAGACCTTGTCCGGAGCAACTCCCCGCACAGCCCAGAGGATGCGCGTATCCGGTTCCTGCTTCGCCAGCTCCGAAAGACTGATCAACGTGTTGGCCGCAGAGTGCCCTGCTCCGACCACCAAGACGCGCCGGCCAGCGAAGGTAGCGCGGTCACGCCCGGCAACGTCCGGCAAGGGTGAGGAGATCCTGCGCGCTGCCTGTTCTTCTCCAATTGCCGGCAGACCGGACGTTCCCAGGGGATTTCGGGTAGACCACGTGCCGGAGGCGTCGATGACTGCTGACACCGTGTAATCGCGCAATTCCCCGGTAGATTGCTCAACGCGAACAATAAAGGGTGTTGTATCCCTGTGGCGCACATGGGTCTTATCCATGCCCTGACGGGTGACGGCCAGGACCCGGGCGTTCGTGTGGAGCCGGGAAGCTAGCTCCGGTGTTGCTGCCAAGGGAGCCAGATAGTGATCGATGATTTCCCCGCCGTAAGGCAAAGCCGTCAGCCGAGGCGACTCCCAGCCTGTCGGCGTGAGCAATCGGACTGCTGCGGCGTCGAGGTTGAAGCGCCACGGAGAGAACAACCGGATGTGGCGCCACTGCTCCATGGCGGCACCCGCGGTGGGGCCGGCTTCGAAGATCACCGGCTCCAGCCCGCGTTCGAGCAGATGGGCCGCTGCGGCTAATCCGATAGGGCCCGCGCCGATGATGGCCACGGGAAGGTTGTCATTCATGGTTAGTCGTTCCTCCGCTGGGAAAATTCCTGGAAGTTGGTGCGCTTAGCTCAGAAGTGTGTGGGCTCTTCGACCAATGCGGTTGCAATGCTGTCTGCATCGTCCAAGGCAGCCAGATACCGCTCGGCGTCCAGGGCAGCCGAGCATCCTGTGCCCGCCGCTGTAATGGCCTGGCGGTAGCGGTGATCCACGGCGTCGCCGCACGCGAAGACACCGGAGAGGTTGGTCAAAGTGGTTGGCGAGGCCACCTTGATATAGCCCTCGGCATCGAGGTCCACTTGTCCTTCCACCAGTTCTGTCCGCGGCAGATGACCGATGGCTACGAAGATTCCTGTGGCAGCCTGCTCTCGGGTTTCACCGGTACGCGTGTCCTTGAGTGTCACGCCAGTGACCTTCGTATCCCCATGAATGGCCGTAATAGCCGAGTTCCAGGCAAAGGTGATCTTGGGATTGTCCTTGGCACGCTGCGCCATGATCCGTGACGCGCGCAGCTCACCCTTCCGGACCACCACGGTGACGGACTTTCCGAAGCGTGTCAGGAACGTTGCTTCTTCCATGGCGGAGTCGCCGCCGCCCACCACAATGATGTCCTGCTCGCGGAAGAAGAAGCCGTCGCAGGTGGCACACCATGACACCCCGTGCCCGCTCAGTTTCTTCTCTTCCGGCAGCCCGAGCTCCTTGTACGCGGAGCCCGTGGCGAGGATGACCGCAGGCGCCTCGTGACTCTCCCCCGCTCCGGTGACCACCCGTTTGAGATGACCCTTCAGATTAACCTCAGTGACGTCGTCGAACACTATGCGGGCACCGAACTTCTCAGCTTGCTCCTGGAGCCCGTCCATCAGCTCCGGGCCTTGTATCCCGCCAGGGAACCCGGGAAAGTTCTCCACTTCCGTGGTGTTCATGAGGGCGCCGCCGGCAGTAACAGAACCGGCCAGTACCAACGGATTCAGCCCGGCACGGGCGGCATAGATGGCCGCGGTGTAGCCGGCAGGGCCGGACCCGATGATGATCAGTTGTTCATTGCTCATGGGACTCGCTCCTGGTGGTTGGATTATTTTGCCGCTGGGGTCAACGAGGTGATCAGTTTCTCAATGCGGGCTTTGATGTCGTCGCGAATGGGCCTGACAGCGTCCACTCCCTGTCCGGCGGGATCTTTAAGGACCCAGTCCTCGTAGCGCTTGCCGGGGAAGTAGGGGCATTCGTCGCCGCAGCCCATGGTGATGACAACGTCCGACTCCTTGACGGCCTCTGTCGTGAGGACTTTGGGGATCTCGGCCGACATATCGATACCCAGTTCAGCCATGGCTTCAACGGCAGCCGGATTGACCTTGTCCGCGGGCTGGGAGCCAGCAGACCGAACCTCGATGGATCCCCGGGAGAGAGTGGTAAGGAACGCAGCGGCCATTTGCGAGCGCCCTGCGTTGTGGACGCAGACGAAAAGGACGGAAGGCTTCTTTACGGAATCGGTGGTCATGAATTTCCTCGACGGTCAGGCAGCTATATGGGTGGGGGTGAAATAGCGCTTGCGTGCCCAGAGGGCTACATACACAAGTGCAACAAGGACGGGTACTTCAATCAAGGGTCCAACAACACCAGCCAGGGCCTGACCTGAAGTGACGCCGAAGGTTCCGATCGCTACAGCGATGGCAAGCTCGAAGTTGTTGCCCGCAGCGGTAAACGCCAGCGTGATGGTCTTGGCGTACCCCAGATTCAGCAAGCGGCCAATGACCATTCCGGCAGTGAAGACCACAACGAAGTAGACCAACAACGGCAAAGCGATGCGAAGAACGTCCATCGGCTTGGACATGATGGTCCCGCCTTGGAGCGCAAACAGGAGCGTGATGGTGAAAAGGAGTCCGTAGAGCGCCCAAGGACCAATCCTTGGCAGGAAGTTCTTCTCGTACCATGGGCGACCTTTGGCTTTCTCACCGATGACGCGGGTGAGCAGGCCCGCGAGCAACGGAATGCCCAGGAAGATCAGCACGGAGAGCGTTATGGCCCAGAAGGAGAAGTCGGCGGCCGTGGTGGGAAGTCCCAGGAGGGAGGGGAGCCACTGGAGGTAGAACCAGCCCAAAGCCCCGAAGGCGATCACTTGGAAGACGGAATTAATAAACACCAGAACGGCGGCAGATTCACGGTTCCCACAGGCGAGGTCGTTCCAGATCATAACCATGGCTATGCAGCGGGCCAAACCGACAATGATCAACCCGGTCCGGTACTCCGGCAGGTCCGGGATGAACACCCAGGCAAGGGCAAACATGAAAGCTGGAGCCAGCACCCAGTTGATCACCAAGGATGTGACCAGCAGCTTTCGATCAGCCAGCACACGGTGCGCTTGGTCATAGCGCACCTTGGCAAGGACCGGGTACATCATCACCAAGAGGCCTATGGCGATAGGCAAGGAGACCTCACCGATCTTCACGGCCTCCAGCGCGGTATTCAAGCCTGGAATCAGGCTCCCCAGCAGAAGGCCCAGCGCCATGGCTGCGACGATCCACACCGGCAGTAACCGGTCCATGGCCGAGAGGTTACCAGCGGCGTCGGGGCCGGCGGCACTCTGCCGGGCCGGGGTTTGCGTTGGGGTGCTCACTGAACTCCAGACGGTGTTGTGGTGTGATCGAAGACCATAGATTGATGAACTTCGATATGAGTATGTCCGCCTATATCGATGATTGTCAATGTGTGTGCATAATGGATGCATGAACCCCGGGGAAACGCTTGAGCTGTCACCAGTGGATGCAGACGCGTGCTGCGAGCCGTCAGGGCACCCGTCCATCGACGACTACGAGGCACAGCTGAGGGCATCAGTGTTCAAGGCCCTCGCAGACCCCAACAGGCTGCGCCTCTTGTCCATCGTCAAGAGTTCAGAGGGCGGCGAGGCGTGCGTCTGCGATCTCACGGAGCCCCTGAACCTGGGGCAGCCCACAGTGTCCCACCACCTGAAGATTCTGGTGGATGCCGGCCTCCTCCACCGCGAGAAGCGTGGGACGTGGGCGTACTACTCGCTGGTCCCCGGGTCCATTGAACGGACCACCGGCCTGCTGGAAAGCCTGTGACCAGTCAAGCGACCACCGGCCTGCGCCCCAAAGAAGTCCCCATCCGGCCCATGACAGCGGATGACTGGCCACGCGTCAGGGAGATCTTCACCGCAGGCATCGCGTCCGGGCACGCCACTTTTGAAGCCGCCGCCCCGGAGTGGGAGCAATTCGATGCAACCCGGCTCAAGGAACACCGCCTCGTCGCCGAGAGGGAGGGCCAGGTTCTGGGCTGGACCGCCGCTTCCCCAGTGTCCTCGCGGGCCGCTTACTCGGGCGTTGTGGAGCATTCCATCTACGTCGCCGGAGAAGCCCGGGGCCTGGGTGTCGGGAAGCGCCTCCTCCGGGCACTCATTGCGTCCACCGAGGACGGGGGTATTTGGACGATCCAAGCCAGCGATTTCCCCGAGAATGCAGCCAGCCTCAGGCTCCACGAAGCCCACGGGTTCAGCGTTGTGGGCCGGCGGCATCGAATCGCCCGCATGCCGCACGGACCCCTCGCCGGGCAGTGGCGGGACACCGTCCTGATTGAGCGCAGATCCTCCGTATTGTAGATCCTCGCTTCGGCACAGGAATCCACCCAGGACTGACGGCTACCGTCCTACCGGCGCCTCTTCCTCCTCGCGCGGCGTCACCGAAGCTGCGGAAGACTCCCTACCCAGCTTGCCGGGCCACCAGATCTTGCTGCCGATGTCGTACGCCAGCGCGGGAACCAGCAGGGATCGGACCAGCACGGTATCCAGCAGCACACCGAACGCCACGATGAACGCCAGCTGGACCAGGAACATGATGGGGATGACGCCCAGGGCTGCGAACGTGGCCGCCAGGACCACGCCGGCTGAGGTGATCACGCCACCGGTAACGGCCAGACCCCGTAGGATCCCCGGACGCGTCCCGTGCTTCAGCGATTCTTCGCGGACTCGACTCATCAGGAAGATGTTGTAGTCCACCCCGAGGGCCACCAGGAACACGAAGCCGAACAGAGGCACCGTGGCGTCGGCCCCGGAGAATCCGAAGACGCCGTTGAACACCCATGCGGAGACACCCATCGCGGCACCGTAGGACAGGACCACGGATAGGACCAGCAGCACGGGTGCCACCACGGAGCGCAGCAGGAGCATCAGGATGAAGAGGATGACCACCAGCACGATCGGGATGATGACCACCAGGTCCCGTTGGGCCGTGGTGTTGGTGTCCAGCGCGGTTGCTGTCACGCCGCCCACCAACGCTGCGGAATCAACTTCGCGAACGGCAGAGCGCAACGACTTCACGGCCTCTTCGGCCTCAATCGAGTCTGCCGCAGAGTTCAAGGTGGCATTGATGAGGACCCTGCTGTCGCGTACTGCGGGCTCAGCGGGAGCGCCGGGGGCACCGGTGATGGGAACGGAACCGTCAGCCAGCAAGTAAGCGTCACCCACGCCGTCGGCCGCTTTGACCTTGTCCAGGACCTGCTGCGCGGAAGCTTGTGAGGCGACCACGACGGCGGGGCTGCCGCTGCCGGCGTCGAAGTGGCGCGCCAGCGCCTCCTGACCGTCCACGGCGTCGGATGCGGAAAGAATAACGTCCGTCTGCGGAACGCCGTTGGCTTTCAACTGCATGAGCCCGGTGGAGGCGACCAGGAGAAGCAGGACCGAAGCCACCCACACCACGCGCGGCCGCTTGGAGACCAGACGACCCGTGGCGCGCCACAGACCCTTCTGCCCCTCAAGGCCGGTGACGATCTCCGGTTCGCGTTCGTCGTCGGGCAGCAGCTTGGGGCGGAAGGGCCAGAAGGCCGCACGGCCAAGCAACGCCATGAGCGCGGGCAGGAGCGTGAGCGCAGCGAAGAGGGAGCAGAGGATTCCGGCGGCAGCTACAGGTCCCAGCGCCTTGTTGGAATTCAGATCGGAGAACAGCAGGCAGAGCAGGGCGATGATGACGGTGGCACCAGAGGCGAGGATCGGCTCGAACGAGGCCTTCCACGCCGTGATCACGGCCTGCGTGCGGTTGGTGGTGTGCGTCAGGGCCTCCCGGAACCGCGCCACGAACAACAGCGCGTAGTCGGTGGCAGCGCCAATGACCAGGATGGACAGAATGCCTTGGCTTTGGCCGTTCAATTGGATCCAGTCGGCCTTGGCCATTCCAAACACCAGCAGAATCGCGGCGCACAGTGCAAAGACCGAGGTGAACAGCACTGCGATAGGCAACACCACTGAACGGTAAACCAGCAGCAGAATCACGAAAACGGCACCAAGGGCAACCAGCAACAGAATGCCGTCAATCCCGCCGAAAGCGTTGACAAGGTCCGCGGTCAAGCCTGCCGGACCAGTAACGAACGCCTTCATGCCGTCGGGAGCGCCGGGCTGCACCACGTCTCGCAGCTCCTGGACTTTCTCGCGCAGCTCATCGGAGGACGCCATGGGAACAACGAACTGAACGGCTTTGCCGTCCTGTGACGGGATGGGCCCGACGACGGCGCTCCCCAGCTTAAGTGCCTCGATGTCGGCTTTCAGCTGGGCTGCTTCTCCAAGTTGAGCCGGGGTGAAGGACGCATCGCTCTTGACGATGACTATTGCCGGGATCTCTTCGGAGTCCCGGAATTTGGCCTGCCAGTCACCGGCTTCCGTGGCTTCAGCGCCGGCGGGAAGGAAGGAGGCTTGGTCGTTGGAGGAGACCTCTTCCAACCGACCGAAGGTTGGGCCGCCGATTCCTGCGATGCCCAGCCACGTGATAACCAGCACCACCGGTATCAGCCAGCGAAGCCAGAACGGTACTTTCCGCGAGTTCATGTGTCCTTCTTCTGTGGGGGTGCTTGAGGGCTTTATTCCATCATAGATTATCTCTATGATGGAACTATTCCAATACCGGAGTGCCAGAAATGCCGGATTCCAGCATCCCTGGGAGTAATATCCGGAAGGCAGTAATCACGAGACAACGCGGGCAGGAGGGCGGACATGTCGGACCCAGCAGTCCCGCGCCGCGAGGCGAGCCGCCCCGAGAACGCGGCTCCACAGGAACTCGTGCGGCTCCTTCAGGACTTCACCCTCGAAGCCAACCACTATGTGGATGCAGCGGGTGGCCGGAATGACATGCACCGGACCGACTTGAACGCTCTTGCCGTCATCATGCGCCACTCCGCCGCGGGCAAGGTGGTCACCCCCGGCGTCCTGCGCGCTGAACTCCGGCTCAGTTCCCCTGCCACCACGGCATTGGTTGATCGCCTGCACGCTTCCGGGCATGTGGTGCGCGAGCGTCTTGGCACGGACCGCCGGCAGGTCCAGCTGCAGATGACCCCCAAGGCTTACCGGGACGGAAGCGCCATGTTCATGCCCCTCGCCATTCGCATGGGTAAGGCAATGTCCGCTTACAGTGCCGAGGAACTGGACCTTGTGACCAGGTTCATGACTGACATGGTGGAGGCCACTCTCGCCGCACGCGAAGAAGCGACCCAAGCTGACGCGACGCGTTCCACCTAATTCCACCTTCCAAGTTGTAGCGTTTCCCTATGAACGCGCAGCAGCCTGAAGATGTCTATACCCACGGGCACCACGAGTCGGTTGTCCGGGCCCATGCCTCACGAACGGTGGAGAATTCGGCCGCGTTCGTGATTCCCCACCTCACCCCCGGCACATCAGTGCTGGACGTCGGGTGTGGACCAGGCAGCATCACGTGCGACTTCGCGGGGCTGGTTGCGCCGGCGCAAGTGATCGGATTGGACCGGTCCGCGGATATCGTCGCCCAAGCCACCGAACTGGCTACGGACCGTGGCGTGGACAACGTGACGTTCCAAACCGGCAACATCTACGATCTTGACTTTGAAGACGAAACCTTCGACCTCGTCCACGCCCACCAGGTCCTCCAGCACCTGACCGACCCCGTCGCGGCCCTTCGCGAGATGCGCCGCGTAGCGAAACCCGGGGCGATCGTTGCCGTGCGCGACGCTGACTTCCACGGTATGAGCTGGTATCCCGAAGTCCCCGAGTTGGACGACTGGATGGAGCTCTACCAGAAGATCGCCCGACGCAATGGAGCAGAACCCGACGCCGGCCGTCGCCTGGTTTCCTGGGCCCAACAGGCAGGTTTCACCCAGGTGGCACCCACAAGCAGCAACTGGCTCTACGCCACCGCCCAGCAACGTTCCTGGCAATCCCGGGTCTGGAGCGAACGGGTGCTGCACTCAGCTTTCGCCGAACAAGCCCTCGAATACGGCTTCGCCAACGAGGCCGACCTCGCCCGGATCGCCGCGGGCTGGCACCGCTGGGGAGTCACCGAAGACGGCTATTTCCTCATTCCCAACGGAGAAGTCATCGCCCGGGCCTGAACTTTCCAAAAGGGCGACTGAACTCTTTCAAAAAAGTTTGCCCCACCATGTAGAAATGCCCGCCGCAGTTCCGACCCATGAGTGAAAGCACCCACAAAGGGCGCTCCTCACAAGGAGTTTGAGATGAAATACATGATCATGATGTTCGGATCGGCCGAGGGCATGATGGAGACCGCTGACCCCGCATGGATCCAGGAAATGATCGGGTTCATGATCCAGATCGACAAGGACCTCACCGAGTCCGGGGAAATGGTGTTCAACGCAGGCCTGGCCGACGGCAGCACCGCGAAGCTGGTCAAGCAGACTCCCGACGGTGTCATCACCACGGACGGGCCCTACGCCGAATCGAAGGAGTCACTGGTGGGCTACTGGGTGGTTGATGTGGCCAGTGAGGAACGCGCGGTGGAAATTTGTTCCAGCATTGTGAAGTACGCGCAGGTGGTTGAGCTTCGCGCAGTTCAGGAAGCGCCTCCGGAGGTTTAGCTGGATTCGTCGCCTAACGCACGTTTAGAGGACCTGCTGCGCACCTTGGCGCCGCAGGTCCTCGGCGTGCTGGCGCGCCATCACGGCCAATTCGATGCTTGCGAGGATGCCGTCCAGGAAGCACTCCTCGAAGCCTCCCAACGATGGCCAACCGCGTTGCCGGACAACCCACGAGCATGGTTGCTGGCCGTCGCCAACCGCCGTTTGGTGGACTTTTATCGAAGCGAAAGCGCCCGACGAGCCCGCGAGGAACGCGTTGCTGCCATGGACGTCGACTTCTCCTACAGCTCCGTTTCAGAAGCGGACGACACCCTCACCCTGATGTTCCTGTGCTGCCATCCGGCGCTCTCCGCGCCATCACAACTCGCGTTAACGCTCCGGGCAGTTGGAGGACTCACGACGGCGGAAATCGCCTCGGCTTTCCTGGTTCCCGAAGCGACCATGGGGCAGCGAATCAGCCGCGCGAAACAGGGGATCCAGAAGGCGGGAGCCACCTTCACCATGCCGCCGCCTTCCGAGCGCAAGGCGAGGCTCGGCGTCGTACTTCACGTCCTGTACCTGATCTTCAACGAAGGCTACGCGGCAAGCTCGGGTCCATCCCTGCAGCGCGAAGAGCTCACCACTGAGGCCATCCGCGTGACGCGCCTGCTGGTGGCCGTTGCGCCGCGTGAGCTTGAGGCCACCGGACTACTGGCATTGATGCTGCTGACCGATTCCCGGCGTGCGGCACGTGCTCTGCCGGACGGAACACCGGTGCCGTTGGCGGAGCAGGACCGAAGCCTGTGGAATCGGGAGCAGGTTGAGGAGGGCATCGCACTGTTGTCCTCCGTGCTCGGGCGTGGGGCGGCTGGGCCGTATCAACTTCAAGCCGCCATCGCTGCCGTGCATGCGGAAGCGCCCTCTGCTGCCGAGACCGACTGGCCCCAAATTCTCGCGCTGTACACAGTCCTTGAAGCCGTGGCACCCAGTCCTGTGGTCACGCTGAATCGCGCGGTTGCCGTGGCCATGGTGCATGGACCGGCCGCGGGTCTGGAGTTGCTGGTAGGACTGGATGCAGCGCTGGGCCGGACGCACCGGTTGGACGTGGTGCGTGGCCATCTACTGGAAATGTCCGGCTCCTACGCCGAAGCCCGCGCAGCGTACCTTTCCGCCGCCAAAAAAACCGGAAGCCTGCCGGAACGAAAGTACTTAATGGGAAAGGTAGCGCGGATGGACGAGCAGTGACCCCATATAGTCGAATCCATGGAACAACGCATACTTGGCAAGACCGGCCGGGCCGTCTCCACCGTCGGACTGGGCACATGGCAACTCGGAGCCGACTGGGGTTCCGTCACGGAAGAGGACGCCCTTGCAGTCCTGGAAGCCTCGGTGGAAAGCGGCGTCAATTTCTTTGACACCGCAGACGTCTACGGGGACGGCCGCAGCGAACAGTTCATTGGACGCTTCCTCCGCACCCACCCGGACCTGAACATTACGGTGGCCACCAAGATGGGCCGCCGCGTGGATCAGCTCCACGAAAATTACACTCTGGAGAACTTCCGGGCGTGGACCGAGCGCTCACGCCGAAACCTGCAACAGGACACCCTGGATCTGGTTCAACTGCACTGCCCTCCCACGTCCGTCTACAGCAGCGACGAAGTCTACGACGCACTGGACACCTTGGTCAGCGAGGGTGCAATCCGCAACTACGGCGTCAGCGTCGAGCGGACCGATGAAGCCCTCGAAGCCATCAAACGCGGGAACACTGCATCCGTGCAGATCATCCTCAACGCCTTCCGCCTCAAGCCCTTGGATGAGGTTCTGCCCGCGGCCAAGGAAGCTGGCGTAGGTATCATCGCCCGCGTGCCGCTGGCCTCCGGTTTGCTGTCCGGGAAGTACACGCCGGATACCGAGTTCCCGGAGAACGATCACCGCAACTACAACCGCGACGGGTCTTCCTTCGATGTTGGTGAGACGTTCTCCGGCGTCGATTTTGCCACCGGTATCAAGGCCGCCCAGGATTTCAGCGGGTTGGTTCCCGACGGCGTCACCACCGCGCAAGCGGCCCTCGCCTGGGTCATCGCCCAGGACGGTGTCACATCAGTTATTCCCGGTGCACGGTCCTCTTCCCAAGCAGCGGCAAATGTTGAAGCGGGTGGGCTGCAGACTGTGGGCGAAGGCTTGGCTGACGGGGTTCGGGACATCTACGACCGCTACTTCCGCGAAGCGATTCACCCGCGCTGGTAGCTGCAGGGCCGCCGTCGGGCGTTAGCGTTCGACGGCGTCACCAGCCGCTGCGCGTCGGCGTGTGTCCCTTACGGGCCTCCTCGGGCATGGACATCTCTGCACGCAGGCCGAGGAGCCTGATGGGACGGTCCGGTTCGATCTTCGCGGTGAGATCCAAAGCCTGCGCCAGGACTTCCTCGCGGTCGAATGACTCGCGGATCTTCCTTGCGTAGGTTTTTGTGAAGAACGGCTTGTAACGCACCTTGAGCGTCAGCCCGACCACCGGCCGGCCCTCGGCCGCCACGTCCTCGAGGACGCGAGCGGTCAACTCCTTGATGGCGTCGCTGATCTGGGCGGGTTCTGTCAGGTCCTGTTGAAAGGTTGTTTCGCGGCCGTGTGCCCGAGCCACCCACGGAGTGTCATCCACCTCGCTGGAGCCTTCCCCGCGTCCCAGCTGCGCGTACCAGGGCCCCATCTTGGGCCCAAACTCCGGTACCAGTTCCTGCGGGTCGATTGCTGCAAGCTCAGCCACCGTGGTGATGTGATGCTTCGCCAAACGCTGTGACACTTTGGGGCCCACGCCCCACAATTCCTTGGTGGGCTTGTCACCCATAACCTCCAGCCAGTTCTCTTGGGTGAGCCGAAAGGTGCCGGCAGGTTTGCCGAAATCCGTCGCGTTCTTGGCGCGGACCAGCGTGTCGCCGATGCCCACGCTGCAATGCAAGTGGGTTTCCTCCAGGACAGCTTTTTGTATCTGCCGGGCATAGGCTTCCGGGTCCTCCGTGGTCACGCCGACGAAGGCCTCATCCCAACCGAGGACCTGAACCGTGGCCCCGGGTTGCGCGCGAAGCGTGGCCATCACCACCTCCGAGGCCGCAAGGTAGGCCTCCTGATCGACGGGCAGGATGATGGCGTCGGGCACCTTCCGGGCTGCGATCCTCAGGGGCATGCCGGAACCGACGCCGAACGCCCGGGCTTCGTAGGACGCGGTGGACACCACGGCCCTTTCCCTGGGATCTCCCCTGCCACCCACGATGATCGGCTTGCCCGCAAGTTCAGGCCGTCGAAGGACCTCGACGGCAGCAATGAACTGGTCCAGATCAACGTGCAGGACCCACGGGATTCCGCTCACGGCACCAGTTTGCCCCATGGCGTTGCTTCCTGACCCTCTTTGATCTGGGTTGCCGCCATAATCAACCCATTCCGGGTGCATTCCAGCAGTTCAGCCGCCAAAGAGGGTGGGGAAGCAACGCGTCCGGACCACCCACCTCACGGGCATAAGCTGAGATGTGCAGTTTTCACTTTGGCTGGCCCTGGTTGGTGCCGGCACCTTGATCAGTTTCACTCCCGGCGCCGGTGCCATCTTCACCATGAGCAACTCGCTCAATTCGGGCTTCCGGCGCTCCATCTGGGGCATTCTCGGACAGCAGGTGGCTCTGGTCATCCACATCGTCATCGTGGCCCTGGGCGTCGGCGTGCTGGTGTCCAACTCGCCAGTGATCTTCAACGTTATTCGTTATGCCGGCGCGGCGTATCTGGTGTACCTCGGCATCCGGCAGTTTCTGCACAAGCCGGACCTGGACAAGGAAGACGTTGCGGACAAGAAGAACGAGTCCGCCCTCTCCATGTTCCAGCGCGGCATCTGGGTGAACCTGCTGAATCCCAAGGCAATCGTCTTCTTCCTCGCGTTCATGCCCCAGTTCATCAGGCCGGACCAGCCGCTGCTCCAGCAATACGCTGTGCTGACAGCCACGGTCTTGTTCATCGACATCATGGTGATGTGGTTCTTCTTCGCCCTTGCCGCCCGGTCCTTCCAGCGGTTTACCCACGACCAGCGCGGCCAAACCATCCTCAACCGCATCTTTGGCTGCTTGTTTGTCCTCGTGGGCATCCTGCTGGCCGTCATCCACTAGCCCCAGCAGCGCAGCAGCAAGACGCGGCTGCTACCGTCGAAGCCATGGAACCGGACTGGATCGTACACCGACGAGCGGATGACCGTGAGCACGTGGGCTGGATGAAACCTGTTGACGATGGATTCGTGGCCATTGATCTGCTCGGACGTCCACGGACCGATGTTGTGGACTGGCTAAGCGCGGAGGAAACTCTTGACGAGCTCGGGCTTCGCTACCTTGCCGACCCGCACGAATTACTGCTCGACGACGGCGCGTGGCTGCGTGTGCGGATCGCGGAAGTCACTGCGTCGGCGGTGCGGGTGAAGAAAGAAGATTGGGGCGACATGACGGCGCCCCAGATCTATTTCACGGTGCCGAACCCCGTCTCGGAAGAGCAGCTGCGCCCACTCCTCCCCTAGCCCCGCTCCTCCGTAACATTGCCCAGTACTAACTGAGCGACGTAGATCCGCGCACCACCAGCGTGCTCTCGAGGGTCACGTGCGGTTCATCCAGCGGCAGGCCTTCCATGAGTCCCCGCAATTGCTCACCCGCTTTACGTCCCAGGGGCGTTGCTGGCAGGTGGACACTGGTGAGGCTGGGGTTGCTGGTGGCCGAGTAGGGCAGGTCATCGAAGCCTGCCACGGCCAACTCCTCGGGAATCCGGACACCCTCAACGCGGGCTTCCTGCAGCACGCCATAGGCATGCGTATCGGTACCGCAGACGACGGCGGTAACCCCTTGCCGCTGCCACTCCGGCCACGCTTCGGCGAAAGCGGCAGCGGCAGCACCGACGTCGATCGGGGTGCTGATGACGTGCCCGTCTGCCACTGAAAGACCACACGCAGCTGCCTCAGTCAAGAAGGCTTCGCGGCGCAGCTGGAAGGTGGTTGTACCTGTCACGCCGTCCACGTAAGCGGCGCGGGTATGCCCGGACGACGCCAAATGCCGGGCAAGTTCCCGCGCGCCCTGGGCAACATCGAGGTTCACGGACGGCGCGTATGACTCGAGGCCCGGGGCGTCCAACAGCACCAGGGGTCCTGCAGCGGACAGGTCTTCCAGGAATTCCGCACTGGGGGCGCCCACCAGGAGGCCGGCGGGCCGGAGTGCCAGCAACTTGCGGACGTCATCAGCCTGCGGTGACTCACCGGCGTCGGTCACTGACAGCAGCAACTGGTACTGGGAGCCCAGCGACTCCCGAACCCCTGCGATCACGTTGGCGAAGAACGGGTTGGACACGTCCGGAGTTACCAAAATGACGATGGAGCTGACCCCGCGGGCCAGGGAACTGCCGATGCTGTCCACCACGTAGCCAAGCTCGGAAATGGCTGTGCGGACCCGGGAAATGTTGTCGTCGGACACGCGCCCCTGGGTTTTGCCGTTCGCAACCAGGGAGACGGTGGCCGTCGAGACTCCTGCTCGCGCGGCCACCATCGCGGCCGTCACGCGCGGCGAACGTGGCGCGCGGGCAGGGCGCCGATCCAGGGATTCCATGCATCGATCGTAGCGTTCATGAACCGCTCTGACCTGCGAGAAGGCATCAAGCGCTTGACGTTGCGACTCGAGTTGCGGCGCCGGATCGACGTTAAGCGTTTGACGTAACCCACAAAGCAGTGCCAGAATTCCCCTGAATGCTTAGCGCCCTGCCCCGGGCAAGTACCTGGCAGGCCCCAATGACGTGGAGAGAACCGTGGAACCCAACACCATGACACCGGCACGCAAGAAGATCATTCTTGACTGCGACCCTGGCCATGACGACGCCGTGGCGTTGCTGCTGGCACACGGCAACCCGGACATCGAGCTGCTCGCAGTGACCACTGTGGTGGGTAATCAGACCCTGGAAAAGGTCACCCGCAACGCCCTATCAGTGGCCACGATTGCCGGCATCACCGGCGTCCCCTTCGCCGCAGGTTGCGATCGCCCCTTGGTCCGCACCATCGAAACAGCCCCCAGCATCCACGGTGATTCCGGGATGGACGGCCCGGAGCAGCCCGAGTCCGCTATCGAGCTGGACCCGCGCCACGCCGTCGACCTCATTATTGAAACCGTCATGGCACACGAGCCGGGCACGGTCACTCTGGTCCCCACAGCGGGCCTCACCAACATCGCCATGGCTGCCCGCAAGGAACCCCGCATCGTTGAGCGCGTCAAGGAAGTTGTCCTCATGGGCGGCGGATACCACGTAGGCAACTGGAGCGCCGTTGCGGAGTTCAACATCATCATTGACCCCGAAGCAGCGCACATCGTCTTCAACGAAAAATGGCCCGTTGTCATGGTGGGACTGGACCTGACGCACCAGGCGCTGGCCACGGATGAAGTCGTCCGGAAAATAGCCGAAATCGGCACCAAGCCGGCCAAGTTCGTCATGGAACTCATGGACTTCTTCCAGAAGACGTACAAGGACGCCCAGGGCTTCGACTTCCCGCCGGTGCACGATCCCTGCGCTGTTGCCTACGTCATCGACCCCACCGTCATGACCACCCGCAAGGTCCCCGTGGACATTGAACTCCAGGGCAAGCTCACTCTCGGCATGACCGTGGCCGACTTCCGCGCGCCCGCGCCGGAGGACTGCCACACCTCCGTGGCTGTGGACCTGGACCACAAGAAGTTCTGGGATCTGGTCACCGATGCGATCGTCAGGATCGGCGAACCAACGCTCGACGGCGGCGCTGACGCCGCCTCTGTTGCTGAGGCTGAAGTCAGTGCCACCGCAGAGGCCATCCTGGCTGGAGAGGCAAAGTAATGTCCGCCCTCCCAGAAACCAAGTCCTCCCGCGGCAACGTCACCGCCCTCATGGTTGCCCTGTTGGCAGCCTGCGTGGCCTTCCAGCTCAACGCCTCCATGCTCAGCCCGGCCCTGGTGACCATGGGCAACGAACTCAACACGGATCAAGCCACCATCGGCCTGTCCCAGACCTGGTTCTTCACCGCTGCCGCCCTGTTCTCCCTCTTCCTCCCCCGCCTGAGCGACATCGTGGGCAGGAAAAAGATCCTCGTCGGCATGATGCTCCTCATGGCTGTCGGCTCCGTCATCGCAGCCATGGCGCCGGACGTCACGTGGCTCTTCGTGGGCCGCATCATCCAGGGCGTCAGCGGCCCTACCGTTCCGCTCTGCCTGATCATGCTCCGGTCAGCGGTCACTAACCCGCGCAAGTACGGCACCCTGATGGGCCTCATCACGGCAGTCAACGGCGGCGTGGCCGGCGTCGACTCCTTCGTGGGCGGCTACTTCGCTGAGAACTTCGGATTCCGCAGCATCTTCTGGCTCATGGTCGCGCTTGCCCTCGTAGCCACAGTCCTCATCGCTGTTCTGGCCGGCGAGAGCAAGCCCGCCGCCGGCACCACCATGGACTGGCTGGGCGTGTTCTTCATCGTCATCGCAGTGGGCGCCCTGCTGACTGCCCTGAACGAAGGCGCCAAACTTGCCACGGCTTTCGACGCCGGCACCTTGACCCTGGCGATCGCGCTCACGGTGGCTGCCGCCGTCGCGTTCTTTGCGTTCTGGACCGTGGAGAAGCGCGCGAAGCAGCCCATGGTGGAAACCGTGCACCTGCGCCAGCGCTCCACCTGGGCCCCGCTGTTGACCACCACCTTGACCATGACCGGCATCTTCGCGGTCATCAACGGCATAGTCCCCGCGTACGTTCAGGCTGCAGATCCCGGCTTCGGTGTGGGCCCCACGGAGATGTCGCTCATCATCCTCACCCCGTACGCCCTCCTCGGCTGGCTGTTCGGTCCCATCAGCGGCCGCCTGGCACCAGTGCTCGGCTACACCAAGGTGCTGCGCATCGGCCTGCTCGGGAGCCTCGTGGCCTTGGCCATCATTGCGTTCTTCGGCCTCAACAACCTGCCCATGATGATTGTGGGCACGGCCTTGCTGGGCATCATGTACGCCGGTACCGTCAACATCATGCTGAACGGACTCGGCGTGGTTCTCTCGCCCCAAGGCAACCCGGGCTTCCTCCCCGGCATGAACGCGGGTGCCTTCAACCTTGGCGCCGGGCTGAGCTTCCTGGTTCTTCCGGCAGTCCTCGTGGCCACGGCTTCGCTCAATGATGCCAAGGCCTCTTATCTGACGGTGGTTGTGGTTGGTCTGGCCATCACCCTCGCGGCCTTCGCAGCCTCGCTCCTGATCCCCAAACCGGTGGACGCAGAAGTGACCGAAACCGAAAAGGTGACCGCATGACCAGCGCACCCAAGGCGGGAATCGTCGTCGTAGGCTCCCTCAACGCAGACCTCACCATCTACTGCGACCGGCTCCCCCACCCCGGCGAGACGGTCCATGGCAATGGTTTCGCCGTCAATCCGGGCGGCAAGAGTGCCAACCAGGCGGTGGCTGCGAGCAAGCTCGGCGGTCAGGTCAGCCTGATCGGCGCGGTGGGTGAGGACTCCAACGGCACCATGCTCCTGGACTCGACGGCCAGCGCCGGTGTGGACGTTTCCCGCGTCCGACGCTCCGACGTCGCTACCGGCGTCGCAGTCATTTCGGTGGATTCCAGCGGCGAGAACAGCATCATCATCTCGGCCGGCGCCAATGGCACGCTCAGGCCTGCGGACGTTACGCCCGACGCCTTCCAGGATGCGGCCGTGGTGTGCCTCTGCCTGGAGGTGGAGACCGATACCGTGATTGCCGCCGCCCAAGCAGGGCACGACGCCGGAGCCACAGTCCTGCTGAACCTCTCGCCTTACGCGGAGGTGCCTGAGATTTTGGCCGACTTGAGCGATGTGCTCCTGGTGAACGCCCACGAGGCCTCGCTGTTCCTGGGCTCGGAAGCGGATGTACCCGACGCCGACGCAGAGGCCGAGGCCTGGGAACCTGTCCGGAGCCAGTTCGCCGACCGCGGTTTGCAGCGTGTACTGGTGACCCTCGGCGCGCAGGGTTCCGTAGTGCTCGATTCCTTGGCCGGCGGTACCGAAGACCAGATCACCCGCATTGCCCCAACCCGGGTTTCAGCCGTTGACACCACGGGGGCGGGCGATGCATTCACTGGTGCTGTGGCTGCGCGGCTTGCCGCCGGGGAATCCCTTGCCGACGCCGCAGCGTTTGCCTCGGTAGCGGCTGCGTTGGCTGCAACAAAGAAGGGCACGCAGGCCGCGTACCCAACCATCGCCGACGTCGAGAAGCTGCGGGACGCTTAGTCCCAGGGCTGCACCCAACTGGGTCGCAGATCAGGCCGTTCTGAGCGTTGAGAACGGCCTGATCTGCGACCTACTTGGGTTAAGCGGACTTGCGGGCTGCGCGTTGGGCGGCGCGCTCCACGGCCTTGCGGCTCAGGGCACCGTGGCCGGCGAACAGGCGGGGAACAACGAAATAGACCGCCGTGGGGACCACGAACGCTGTCAGGACCAGCGCTCGGAGGACCGGGTGCCACGGCTCCATGATGGGGCCGAGCAGCAGCATCCCAATGGACACGAGCGGGAAGATGGCGAGCCAGGTAATGAGGGCCCTCATGTGGACGGACGGCGCTTGCGGACGAGCAGTGGCCGCGGGTGACGCAGCGGTGACTTCAGACGTAGCTTGGGCTGTCATGGCATTCTCCAACTAAACGGTTGCTTTTGGCTTGAAATCACCATAACCAAGCCCGCAAGAAATTACAACCACCTAGTTGGAAACTGGTAATATGACCCATATGGCATGGGACACAGAACGAACCAAGGCGCTGCTTCTCGCGGCTGCCACCAGCGAGTTCTGCACGCGTGGACTCGCCGGCGCCCGCATCGACCGCATCGCGGCAGAAGCGGGCGTCAACAAGGAACGGATCTACCAGTACTTCGGCAATAAGAACGCGCTCTTCGACGCCGTGATCGTTGCCGCCCTCAGCTCCCTCATGGACGAAGTCCCCATCGAAGGCAGCGGACCTGAAGCCATGGCGGACTACGCCGGGCGGCTTTTCGACCACCACCAGAAGGATGCCACGGCACCACGCCTCCTCTTCTGGGAAGGACTGGAACGGGGCACGGAAGTTGTTGGGCTGCCCAAGCGGATGGCCAACTGCGCTTCAAAGGTCAACAGCACCATCGCAGCCCTGCCCGGCGTCTCCCGGGAAGACGCGGGAGATCTCCTCATCACCATTGTGAGCTTGTGCGACGCCGCCCCCGTGCTGCCCGCGCTCGACGGACTGATGGCCGGCGGCGGTCCGGACCGCGCCGAAAGGCGACGCGCCGCCGTCGTACGCACCGTCTATCTGGCAGCCGCAGCACTGGCCGCCGAGGCTCAGGAACCTGCCTCAGCCTGACCGCAGCTCGCTGGCCCGAAGCACCCGCGTGACAGCTTTGACAGGAAAAGTGACTCACTTGTGAAGTTGCCCCTAGCCAAGAGGGGGCGCCATGAACCATGCTTGCTGCATGTACTCAACGACGAGCCCATACCGCATCATCACGGTCTGCACCGGAAACATCTGCCGCTCGCCCATGGCAGCGCTCATGCTGACCGAAGCCTTCGACGCGGAAGGGCTCGGCGGGCTCGTAGTGGTGGACTCCGCGGGCACCACGGGGTACGAGGTTGGACATCCAATCGACCCCCGCGCCGCGCGGGTTTTGACGGCCCATCACCTGGCTTCCGAAGACCATGTTGCCCGCGAATGGCGGCCTGAATGGTACGCCGAAAGGGACCTGATCCTCGCTCTTGACGTTGATCATTTCGGTTGGCTCCAAGCAGGCGCCCCGAATCACGCCTCCCTCGAAAAAGTCCGGATGTTCCGCAGCTTCGATCCCCACATGGCGGGCCGCAGCTCCTTGGACCTCGGCATCGAAGACCCTTGGTACGGCGGCCACACCGACTTCGACAACACCTGGACGCTCATCAAGGCCGCCCTACCCGGGATCGTGCAGCATGTCAGGGCAGCCATCGCCGCGTCGCAGGACGCGAAAACCCACGAGCCCCAGCAGGTAACCTCTATGACATGACCCCTGCACCTGTGATCATCGCTGTTGACGGCAGGTCCGGCGCAGGAAAAACCACACTGGCCGTTGAACTGGCGGCCCGGTTGCGGCAACACCACAAGGTTTCGCTGTTCCACCTGGAGGACATCTACCCCGGCTGGAACGGCCTCATGCCAGGCATTGAGCGCTACGTCGGTACGGTTCTGAAGCCTCTTAGCGAAGGCCTGGCGGCAGAGTGGACCAGCTGGGATTGGGACAAGCATTACGACGGCGGCCTGAACGTCACGCTGCCCGCCGAGATCGTGATTGTTGAGGGGGTAGGAGCGGCAGCAGACGCAGCCCGTTCCATGCTGGACGCCGTGGTGTGGGTGGAATCCCCCGGCGACGATCGCCGTCGTCGTGCTTTGACCCGCGACGGAAGCACCTACGAACCGTACTGGGACAGCTGGGCAGCCCAGGAAGACGAGTGGCTTGCCACCGATCAGGTGATCAGCGCCGCCGACGTCCGCGTGCAAAACCTCGCCGACGGCAGTGCGCCGGACCATGTCCTGCAGGCCCTCATGTACCTGCCTTCGGTTGCTTCGGTTTTGTCGCCGGAAATCAGTGCGCGGCGGGGACTGCAATTGCGCTCGGAGCGTCTGGAGGCAACCCCCGACGCTGCGCTGCTCTTCGAGTCCCTCTACGGCAAGTCCACGAACGCCGTGTGGCTGGATTCTTCCAATGCCTCCGCCGTCGCCGGCCGTTCCCAAGCGGCAGCGCGCAGCCGCTTCAGCATCCTGGCTGACGACGGCGGCACGTTCGGCCAGTCGGTACTGCACCGCTCCGGAACCACCCAAGTGACTGCCGGTTCCGCCTCCGTCAGGACCTCCGGGCCGTTCTTCCGCTGGCTCGATTCCGTCTGGGGCCGCCGGGCCGTCCGCGCGCCCCGAGGTTACGACGGACAGTTCACGCTCGGCTGGCTCGGCTACCTCGGCTACGAACTCAAGCGCGAAACAGGCGGGAATGACGTCCCCTCCCACACCCCGGACGCCGCCTTGCTCTTCGCCGGCCGGGCCGTGGTGGTGGATCATCGCGAGCAGACTGTCTGGCTGCTCGCCTTGGAAGCGCCCGACGCCGAGGAATGGTTGCGTGCGGCCCGCGCCGCCGTTGAGGCTGCTACCGCCGGGGTTGCCGTCCCCATGGCCGGTGCCCCCGGGACGGTTCCCGAATTCGTTAGCCGGGACTCAGCCACGGAGTACAAGCAGAAGATCGCACACTCCCAGCATCAAATCAACGAAGGTAACTCCTACGAGATCTGCCTGACCACCACGTTGGAATCCCCCGCCGGGACGTTGGATCCGTGGGCAAGCTACCTGGCGCTGAGGCGCAGGAACCCTGCACCCTTCGCCAGTTACCTTCGGTTCGGCGAACTGGTGGTGGCGAGTACGTCACCTGAGCGGTTCCTGCGCATCATGTCCGACGGCGGTATGCGCGCCGAGCCGATCAAGGGCACCCGCGGCCGGTCTGCTGACGCTTCTGAGGACGCTGCTTTGCGGCACGACCTTGAGACGTCGCTGAAGGACCGCGCGGAGAACATCATGATTGTGGACCTGCTGCGCAACGACCTCAGCCACTTCGCCATCCCGGGCTCCGTGACAGTCAGCAGGTTGTGCGCGATCGAGAGTTATGCCACTGTCCACCAAATGGTGAGCACCATAGACGCTCACCTTCGGCCGGGTGCTCCACGTGCGGAAGCCTTGGCCGCGGCCTTTCCCGCCGGGTCCATGACAGGAGCACCGAAGATCAGCACCATGGGCATCCTGGACCAGCTCGAGTCCGGGCCCAGGGGGATCTATTCCGGCGCGATCGGCTACTTCTCGTTGAATGCCGCCACGGACCTTGCCGTGGTGATCCGCACGCTGGTGGTGAACCCGGATGGCGCTGGCGGACGAACGCTGTCGCTCGGCGTGGGTGGGGCCATCACCGCGGATTCCGTGGCCGACGACGAGTACCAGGAAATCCGGACCAAGGCTTTCGGTGTCTTGTCCACGCTGGGTGCTGACTTCCCGGACTGAGTTTTTTTTGCAGCTAATGCCCTCAAGAACGTCTCAAAAGGGCGTTAGCTGTACACAAACTACTGGAGCGTGGCGGTCAATCTGGCCACGTTATCCACATACTTGGCCAGCGGGGGTCTATCCATCCAGTCGTCCAGCATAAGCTCACGGGACACCTCGCGATACGTGGATTCAACGGCGCGCATGAGGTCCACGGTTTCGGCGCCCAAAAGCATCACCGAAACCTCCATGTTCAGGGAGAAGGAGCGCATGTCCATGTTGCTGGAACCAAGAACGGCCACTTCGTCGTCGATGGTGAAGTGCTTGGCGTGGAGAACATATGGCGCCCGGTACAGGTAGATGCGCACGCCAGCACCCAGCAACGCTTCATAGTAGGAGCGCTGGGCGTGGTGAACCAGGAATTGATCGCCCTTTTCGGACACGAAGAGCTCCACATCGACGCCTCGCTGCGCGGCGGTGGTGATGGCGTAGAGGAGGGAGTCATCCGGCACAAAGTAGGGGCTGCAGATGGAGATCCTGTGCTGCGCCGAATAGATCAGGGTGTTGAACAAGCGGAGGTTGTTCTCGGTGGCGAAGCCGGGACCACTCGGCACTACTTGCGCTGTGACGTGGCCCGGAGAGGGCTGGTTGGGTAGTCGGAGCTGGTCCTCAAGGGATTCGTCCGTTTCGCTGAGCCAGTCCGTGGCGAAGACGACGTTGAGGGTTGCCACGATGGGACCTTCGAGCCGCGACATGAGCTCGACCCATTTACGGCCAACCTTGTGGTGTTTCGGGTTGTTGTACGAGGGCTCGATCAGGTTCTGGGAGCCGGTGAAGGCGATCTCGCCGTCGATCACCATGATCTTGCGGTGGTTCCGGAGGTCGGGACGCCGCCATTGACCATGGATGGGAAGGAGCGGAAGCATCCGCTTCCATTGGATCTTGCCTGCTTTGAGCCGGCGGATCAGGCGACGGTATCCCTTGACCCGCAGCGTTCCGATGTGGTCGAAGAGCAGCCTGACGGTGACACCCCGCTCAGCAGCGTTCTCAAGCTCGGTGAGCAGTTCGTCCGTCACGGAGTCGCTGCTCATGATGTAGAACTCGGCGTTGATGTAGCTCTTGGCACCCTTGACCGCTTCGGCCATGGCTTTGATGGATTCGTGGTAGCCGGGGATCAGCTCAACCTTGTTGCCGTCAACCATGGGCAGCGAACCGAGGCGATGGTTCAGCTCACCCGCTGACTTCACCCATTCCGGCCCGGAGTAGACGCTCACAGGATCGGCAAGATCGGAGGTGACGGCCCGGACGCGCCGATTTACCTCTTCCTGCTGCTCACGCCGCCGCTTGGACAGCTTGAAATTGCCGAAAAGGAGGAAGAGAACAAACCCTACGGATGGGATGAGGAACACAGCCAAAAGCCAGGCCATGGCCGTGGTGGGGCGCCTGTTACCGGGAATGATGCCCAGAAGGACGATCCGCATGACCACTTCCGCGATGGCCCACGCACCCAGTAACCAGGTCCACTCCTGGCCAAAAGGAAAAGGAAAGAGCACCTGCAAACCCCCACGCTCCAAGAACAACAGTGACCTCAGCCTATCCGGCAAAGTCACAGGCAACGGCACCGCACTAAGCTGGGACCATGACTTCACCTGCTCCCACGGTCCTGGTTTTCCTGGACCCAGCCTTTGAAAACGGACGTGTTGCCGACTCCAGCCAGCCCCAGATCATGGCCACGGACCTTGGCGCCACGCGTGGCGACGGCGTGTTCGAATCACTTCTTGCCGTTCAAGGACGTCCCCGCAAGGTGCAGGCCCACCTGAACCGCTTGAGCAGTTCCGCGGCAGCATTGGACCTGGTGCTTCCGGAGCAGGAAGCCTGGCGCAAGGCGATTGATACCGCCATCAACGAGTTCCGCGATGTCCACCCCGCCCCCACTCCGGAGGAGGACGAAGTTGTGGTCAAGTTGATCGTCACCCGTGGTGTTGAAGGCGCAGCCAGCCCTACCTGCTGGGTGCAGGCTTCGCCCTCGCCCGCGGGCAGCCGCCGGCAGCGTGAGACGGGCATCGACGTCGTACTTTTGGACCGTGGCTTCGACACCGAAGCCGGTGAGCGTGCGCCGTGGCTGTTGCTGGGCGCCAAGACGCTCTCCTACGCGGTCAACATGGCTGCGCTGCGCTTCGCCCACAAACAAGGCGCAGACGACGCCATTTTTACTTCAACTGACGGCCGCGTCCTGGAGGGTCCGACGTCCACGGTTCTGTTGGCCCACGTGGAAACGGTCGACGACGACGGTTCCGTCAGGACTGTTCGCCGGCTCATCACGCCTCAGCATGACAGTGGCATACTTCCAGGCACCTCGCAGGGTGCGCTGTTTGCCGCCGCGAAGGCCGCCGGATGGGAGCTCGGCTACGGGCCGCTTGTCCCCCAGGACCTGTTCGACGCCGACGCCGTGTGGCTCATCTCGAGCATCCGCCTGATTGCTCCCGTGAATCACATCAACGGCAAGGAAATCGGTACACCGGCTGTTCGGAAGCAACTCACTGCCGAGCTCAACGCGTTGTTTGCGGGCATCGAGTAAGTCCCCGGACTTCGAGAGTTTTCGTTGACGGAGCTCCGCTAGGAACCTAGCAGATGGCAAGTAGAGTAATCGCTCGCATGACTCAATGATTAGAACTTCTTGCCCTCGACTGTGAGTGGTCCGCGCGTTCAATCGCGTTTCTTAGGCTCCTTGAAATGGCCATTCGTCATGTGATGAATCTTGTTCTCGTGTTAGTTGGATCACGTCCGGCTGGTACTACTTCAGACTTTGCTGGCTAACTTCCCGGAGGGAATATGGGACTCAGCTCCCCCACAGAAGCCGAAGCATCGGCACACGAGGCGCAGTCCCGGACTGACGCCTCACCCACAGGCCTCCGCCGGTCCATGGAGGCCCGGCACCTGGTGATGATCGCCATGGGCGGCGTCATCGGCTCCGGCCTGTTCGTAAGTTCCGGATACACCATCTCCACGGCCGGGCCCCTGGGCGCGGTCATCGCATTCCTCATCGGCGCCGTGGTGGTCTATCTGGTGATGGCATGCCTCGGGGAGCTCGCTGTCGCGTTCCCCGTCTCCGGCGCCTTCCACATTTACGCTGCCCGCACCATCGGCCCGGCAACTGGTTTTGCCACCGCATGGCTGTACTGGCTCTGCTGGGCTGTGGCTCTAGGTTCCGAGTTCACGGCAGCGGGCCTACTCATGCAACGCTGGTTCCCGGGTGTGGACGTCTGGATCTGGTGCTTCGTCTTCGCCACCGTCCTGTTCACACTGAACGCCATTTCATCGCGCGTCTTTGGTGAGTCAGAGTTCTGGTTCGCGCTCATCAAGGTCGCCGCCGTCGTCGGCCTGATCATCCTGGGCGGGGCCGCGCTGGCCGGGTTCCACCCCCTCGCAGCTGGCGATTTCCCCTCCTTTGGCGAGAACTTCAGCACACCGGACGGGCTCTTCCCGAACGGCTTCACCGGCGTCTTCGTCACCTGCCTGGCAGTGTTCTATGCTTTCTCCGGCTCCGAACTGATCGGCGTTGCCGCTGGCGAGACCGCCAACCCCGGGGCAAACATCCCCAAAGCCATGCGGACCACGGTCATCCGGCTGATGATCTTTTTTGTTGGTGCGATCGTGGTCATCGCAGCCACCATTCCCTATGAGCAGGTCAGCGTGGACGAGAGCCCGTTCGTCACGGTCTTCTCCATGCTCGGCATCCCGTTCGCCGCGGACATCATGAACTTCGTGATCATCACAGCACTTCTTTCGGCCGGCAACTGCGGGCTCTTCTCCTGCGCCCGCATGCTCTTCTCGCTGGCCGACGAAGGCCACGCACCCAAGGCCTTCCGTAAGTTGACCAAACGCGGGATTCCCATGGTGGCCCTCTGCGTCAGCATGCTGGGTGGACTGGCTTCGCTGATCAGCAGCGTCGTTGCCCCGGCCACCGTCTACCTGGTGCTGGTCTCCGTGGCCGGTTTCGCCACTGTTGGTGTGTGGATGTCCATTGTGGCTTCACACTTCATCTACCGCCGGACCTTCATCAAAAACGGTGGAGACCTCTCAACGCTCCCCTACAAGGCCCCATTGTTCCCGTTGGTGCCCATCTTCGCGTTCGCACTCTGTGTGGTGTCGCTGATCGGCATCGCGTTCGATCCCAACCAGGTGGCGGCACTCTTGTTTGGCGTCCCGTTCGTGGGGGCTTGCTACGCCATCTTCTACTTCAAATACGGGCGACGGCGTTCGCTCAAGAAAGCAGTGAGTGGCTCTGCGGCTTCCTGACCTTCTGTGGATGCAGATCAGCCCTTGTGCAACCTTTCCCGGTTGCCCAGGGGCTGATCTCGTCTCAAACAGGGTCAGGAGCCCACGCCAGGCGAGCCTCCACCACCCACTTTGATGTCCAAACCTCCCCGACACGCCAGCCACGGGGTGTGTCGACGAGCTCCCGCCGCCAAAGCAGGTGGCTGCCGCACGCCCTTTCAGCGGTTGGACTTACTTCTTGGCAGCGCGGACCGGGTGCTCGCTCAGAATGGACAGCCGGTTGAAGGCGTTGATCCCGATCGCCGCCATGCACAGGACGCTGACCTGCTCATCGCTGTAGAGCTGGCGCGCCTGGTCGAAGAGCTCCGGGCTGGGCCTCGATGAGCTCATGCGGGTGATTTGCTCCGCAATCTCCATGGCCACAGTCTCAGCGGGCTCAAACAACTGCACTTCCTTGTACACGGCAACGAGGGACAGGCGTTGTTCCGTCTCGCCATACTTCAGGGCCCGACGATGGTGAAGGTCCAGGCAGAAGGCGCAGCCATTGATCTGCGAGCACAAGTAGTTGATGAGTTCCAGGGTGCGGCGCGGGATGCCAAGCCGGTCAGCTTCGTCCACCAGTTGCTGTGAATAGTGGCTTAGTGTGGCGTAGAGATCCGGCTGCTGCTTGTCCAGATAGCCGGCCAGACGTGGTTTTGTTTCCTGTTCAGGCATGCTTGGAGCCTAACGCAACGGGGGTTCCTGTCCCCGCTTCAGCTCCTGAATACGCAGGCGCAGGAAGATGATTGCGAGCACCAAGGCGTAAATCACCAAGGCCGCGACAGCCACCATCAGCAGCGTGTAGAGAATACCAACAAGTGAAAACAAGAAAACCCCCAATTTACGGCGACAAGGTGCCGGGCCGAAGTTTCAGATGCTAGCAGGCCTCAGGGAAAGCCGCAGGTCATCGTGAGAGAGGGATCACCCCAAACCCGAGGGACGTGAGAGAGGGATCACCCCAAACCCGAGGGACGTGAGAGAGGGTTTACTCGCGCGCGGCAGCGGTGTCGGCCGCGAGCCGGATGCCGTGCTCTGCCAGCCACACCGGGTTGAAGGCCTTGCTCATATAGTTCGTTCCGGCGTCGGGCGCGATGGCCACCACCACGGAACCGTGGGGCGCCGCCCGTGCCACGCGAATGGCCGCAGCGACAGCGAGACCTGAGGACGGTCCCAGCGCGAGCCCTTCTTCGTCAAGGAGCCGGTGAACGGTGGTGTAGACCTCATCGTTGGGGATGCGCAGGAAACGGTCCACGATGGAGCGATCGAAGGCTTGAGGCCATTCGGGCTCGGGCCAGGAGTTGCCCACGCCGTCCACCAGGATCTCGCCCGGATGTCCGCCGCTGTAGGCGGAGCCGTAGGGGTCTGCACCAACAACCTCCAGATGCCCACCCGCCCGCGAGGCTGCCACGCGTTCCTTCAAGAACCTGCCGTTCCCGCTGATGGTCCCACCGGTTCCGATGCCTGCTACGAAGTGGGTGATCAACCCGCCAGTTTGTTCCCATATTTCCGGCCCGGTGGTTTCATAGTGCGCGGCAGGATTGGCAGGGTTGTCGAACTGCATCGGCCGCCACGCTCCGGGTGTCTCCGCGGTAATCCGCGCTGCCACAGCACGGGCGTTCTCCGGCGATTCCGACGGCGCGTTCCAGTCGGTCAGGATGACGCGGGCGCCATAGTTGTGCAGCGCGGCGAGCTTCTCCTCGGAGATCGTGTCGCCGGTAACCACCACTACCGGGTGTCCGGTCAGGTGACCAATGAGGGCCAGCCCTATCCCGGTATTGCCGGACGTACTCTCCACAATGGTGGCGCCCGGCTTCAGTTCTCCTGATTTTTCCGCCGCCCGGACCATGCTCAGCGCCGTCCGGTCTTTGATGGAGCCGCCCGGGTTTTCGGATTCAAGCTTGATATGGATGCTGCTGCCCAAACCACGGCCCAGCGCCTCCAACGTCACCAGAGGTGTGTTGCCCACCTTGTCCAGGACTGAAGCGTCCAGCCCGTCAGGGACGGAGACAGCCGCGTGCACTCCATGTTTGCGGATCACTGTACTCACCACGTTCTCTCCCCAGCCTCCGAAAATTCCCGGGCGACGGCATCACGTAATTCCGTCCGCGCCCGTTCCACCAAGTCCGGAGCGGATGGCCGGTGGGCGAGCACGTCCGCGAGTCGACCCACCACGAATCCGGTCCCCTTTCCCAGCGGCTGCGCGGCTCCTGCCTCAAGCAGCAAATATGAGGCCGTCAGCGCCTCGATCACCAAGAGCTTTTCCGCGGCCTCCACCGACTTTTCGAGTTGCTGCAAGGCAAGCGGGGCCAGGGTTGAATGGTCCTCGACGTCGGCAGAAAGTGTCGGCGCCCCCAGCGTGGCAGGGGCGGCAAGGAACCTGAGCTCGGCCAGCAGTCCGGCAGCCGAATACCAGAGCAGCCCGGGCAGTTCCTCCTGAGCCAGGCCCTCCCCGGAGGACGCCGACTCCAGATGGCGGGCGCGGATAGCCCGTTGCGGCGGATACAACTTGGCGATGCGACGCTCACTGGAAATTCCCACGTGCGCCAACGCCAGCCGCAGGCCCTCAAACGCGAGCGCCAGCTGCATCGGTTGGAAGTTGCCGCCGGACACCATGGCCCCGGACTCGACATCAACCAGCGGATTGTCACCGCGGCCGTTCAGTTCCACCTCCAAGGCAGCATCGAGCTGCGCCACGAGGGTTCGAAAGGCTCCGTGAGTTTGCGGCGCGGCCCTGAAGGACAATGCATCCTGAACGGACGCTTCGGGACGAACATCCTCCAGCCACCCACCGCCCAAGAGGCGGCGCACGGCGCCGGCCGAGTCCCGCTGCCCGTCCACCGCCTTGGCTGCCTGGATTGCCGGCGAAAACGGGCTGAGGTTCCCGCCGCCGTCGTACCTCGCGATCGTTTCCAGCGAGAGGGAAAGTGCGACGTCGGCCAGCTCGGCCAGGTGCCGAAGCCGCAGCAAAGCGAGCGTTCCGGCGCCCACCGAGTATGCGTTTGCGCTGACCAGGGCGAGGGCCTCACCGGGCGCGGGAACAAGGGGCTGCAGGCCGGCGTCGGCGAGCGCTTTGGCACCGGAAATCAGGGTGCCGTCCGCGCCAAACGCTTCACCCTCCCCGATGGCAACGGCGGCGACGGCGGCAAGCTGGGTCAGATCCGAGGAGCCTACCGAACCTTCGCGCGGGATGGCGGGGAACACGCCTCGGTTGAGCATTTCGGCGTAAAACACAGCGGTTTCGGGTCGGACTCCGGAGCCGCCGCGGCTGAAACCGATCAGTCGGGTGAGGATCACGGCCCGAGCGGCGGCGCGGTCCAGGTACGAGCCCACCCCGCTGTTGTGATACCTGATTACCTGGACTTGATAGGCAAGGAGCGACTTCTCCTCCACTGCCGTATCCCGGCCGGAGCCAAGCAGGGTGTTGAGTCCGTACACGCGTTGCCCGGAGGCTGCTGTTACCTCCACAACTTTCCGCGACTTCTCTAGCAAAGACAACGCATCTTGGTTGAGTTTCACGTGAAACGCAGGGTCTTCGGCGACACGTGCCACATCCACAGCACGCACCGGAGCCGCGCCAATCACCAAGGTCAGCGGCGTTCCGGTCACCATTAGAAGTCCAAGAGGTTCTGCCGGAACCCGCCGTTGCCGTAACTCTTCCTCAACAGGCCGCGACGCCGTAGTTCAGGCGTGAGCTTGTCCAGCACGCTGTGCACCGTCACCGGGTCCACGAAGCCGGAAAAGAGGAACCCATCGCCGCCCACCTCGGACCCTGTCGACTCCAGGTAGTCCGCGATCTCGCCTGCCGTGCCGATGATCGAGTCGCCCGCGCCGCCGCTGCGGGCCTGCAGGATCTGGCGCAGCGTGGAACCCGGAGGTGCGGCCTTGGCGAAATGCTCCAGGGTGCCCTGGTTGCTGTTGGTGCTCAATTCAGGCAGTGGAGCGTCGAGGTCGAACTGTTTGAAGTCGATCACGGAGAGGTAGGAGATGGAGTTCAACTGGCTGTCGATGTCGCGTTGGGTGAGTTCCCGCCTCTGGGCCCGCAACTCCTCGGCCTCGGCCGGGGAACCAACAACGGTGGGCTTCAGGACGAAAAGTACCTTGACGTCGTCGGGATTGCGGCCGGCCTTCACAGCTTCTGCGCGAATCGAGTCCCGGTAGGACTTCATCCCGTCAACGCCACGGGCCAGGGCAATGGCCACGTCAGCATTGCCGCCGGCAAATGCCTTGCCCCGGGGAGAAGCACCGGCCTGAACCAGCACAGGTTCCTCGGGTAAAGGCGCAGTGTTCAGTGGGCCCCTGACCTTGAAGAAGTCACCCTGGTGGTTGATGGGGTGCACCTTGCTGTGGTCCGCGAACACCCCCGCGTCAACATCCTCAAGCACGGCTCCCGGTTCCCAACTGCGCCAAAGCCGCCTGACGACGTCGACGAATTCCTCCGCTTTCTCGTACCGGAGGTCATGCTCGATCTGTTGGTCCAGGCCGTAGTTCTGCGCGGCGAGGTCACTGCCGGAAGTGACAACGTTCCAGCCAAGCTGCCCTTCGGAGAAGTGCTGCAGCGTAGCCAGGAGCCGGGCGGCCGTGAAAGGCGGGTAGAAGGAGGCGCTGACCGTCGGGACGATCCCGAGGTGCTCGGTGGCGGAGAGAAGGTAAGGGACCAACGCCAACGGATCATGCTTCGGGGCGAACGACGCGTGCGCCAGGGATACCTCGGCTGTGCCGCCATAGGTGTCCGGAACGGTGAGGGAATCTTCAATGATGAACAGGTCCAACCCGGATCGTTCAAACGCCCGGACGGCCTCCTGATACAGGGCGGGTTTCTTCCAGTCATAGCCCAGGCCATAGCCGGGAGTCCCCCAGCCCTGAACACCGAAACCGTGGCCTACGAACCATCCAAAGTGCAGCATGGGCTTGAGTGTAGAACTGCTTTGTCCGTTCACCGCGACCTGATTTCATGCGAAGTTACAGGGGGTCGTACTGGGTCAATTATGCTCCCGGGACGTCACATTTGGGCCGGACTCATGATGGTTGCATTTTCCACATACAGCGTTCACCTTGTTCCGCAAACACCGTGGGTCCGCAATGATCGCTGTATGAGTTCAGCCACCCGCACTTCCGCCAAGGATCGCCTTTCGGGCGTCTGGGCACTCAAGGGGTACAAACGCGAATGGCTGCGGCACGACGCCGTGGCGGGTGCTGCACTGTTCGCCCTGCTGGTGCCTGCGGGCATGGCCTACGCGCAGGCGGCCGGTTTGCCCCCTGTCACCGGGCTCTACGCCACGGTGATCCCGTTGCTGGTCTACGCCGTGGTGGGGCCATCCCGCATTCTCGTGTTGGGACCAGATTCCTCCCTTGCCCCGATGATCGCCGCAGCTATTGTTCCGCTTGCAGCCGGCAGCAGTGAAAGATCGGTGGCACTCGCCGGGCTGTTGGCTGTGTTGATCGGGGTGATCATGCTCGCGGGCTCCGCACTGAAACTCGGTGCCATCACCGGGCTGCTGTCCAAACCCATCCGGCTCGGATACCTCAACGGGATCGCTTTGCTGGTGGCGTTGTCCCAGCTCCCGGCGTTCCTGGGGATAGAGGCCGACGGCGACATCTGGCAAAAGCTCGCGAAGGTCACCACCGGGTTGCTGGGCGGCGGAGTCAACATCACCGCGCTGCTGCTGGGCTTAGGTTCACTCGCGCTCATCTGGATCCCCAAACTTCTGAAGTGGAAGGTGCCCGGCGTCCTGCTGGCGGTGGTGGGCTCATGCGTTGCAACGGCCGTTTGGGGCCTGAACGACGACGTCAAGGTCACCGGGGTTTTGCCGCAGGGGCTGCCGATGCCCGCGCTCGGCGGCATAGGCTGGGCTGACGCTCTGATGCTGCTTCCCGCTGCGGCCGGTATTGCCCTCATGGCGTTCGCGGATACTGGCGTCCTGTCCCAAACCCTGGCAGCCAAGGAAGGGAAGAAAGTCTCGGGCAACAGGGAGATGGCAGCCCTTGGGGCAGCCAATGCGGCCACCGGCTTGCTGGGCGGATTCCCTGTCTCCGGCAGTACCTCGCGCACCCCTGTGGCTGTGGACGCCGGCGCCAAGTCCCAGATGACCGGGGTGGTTGGCGCGGTGCTGGTTGTTGCTTTCATGTTGCTGGCTCCCGGAGTTACCGGGTACCTTCCTTCCGCAACCTTGGCCGCCGTCGTCATCGCGGCGGCCATTGCCCTGGCAGACCCCGCTGGCGTTAAGCGGCTCCTCAGCCTGAGCCGGAGCGAATCGGTGGTGATGCTGGCAGCCTTCCTGGGAGTTCTGACCGTAGGCGTACTGCAGGGAATTGTCGTAGCCATAGCCTTGGCACTCCTGGACTTTGTTCGGCGGGCGTGGGATCCCTACCGGACAGAACTCGGAGCCGAAGCTGGGCTCCCCGGGTATCACGACCTCGAGCGGCACCCCGACGCCGAGCGCATCCCCGGGCTTCTGATCCTCCGCTTCGATGCACCTCTCTTCTTCGGCAACGGGCAGGTTCTGGCGGCCTTCGTCCGGGAACAGTTGGACGAGGCCCCGGAGGAGACTGCGGACCCGGTGACCCACGTCATCCTCGCCGCAGAGCCCATCACCGGGATCGACACCACCGCGCTGGATGACCTCGTCACGCTGGACGAATGGCTGGCCAGCAAAGGTGTGGACCTCGTGTTCGCCGAACTGAAGGGACCTGTCAAGGACAAATTGATCCGGCTGGGCACGGCAGCCCGGTTCACGCCCGACCATTTCTTCCCCACGGTGGGCGCCGCAGTGCGTGCACTGAAGCACGTATAAGGGAAGCGGCCTCCGATTACGCAACATGACGGCCGGACAACAGCCCGCAAGTGCAGCCCGAGGCCCGTGGATGTTACGTTTTTCTTGAGTAATGAGTACCAGCGCAAAGCCCTGACTTGCTGGTCGGCAACCCTCTCTCCGGCGGGGTGCCTCAGGTGACTACTCGGCGTATCGACAACTCGAACTGCAAGCGTGACTGAGGAGCACCAGCTATGCCTGAACCCACTGAAGAAAAACTTTCCTATCGCCTGATTACAGGCCCGGACACCCGTGATTTCTGCGAGCGGATCCACAATGCCCTCGCCGAGGGCTATGTGCTCCATGGCAGCCCGGCAGCCACATTCAACGGCACGGACGTTATTGTGGCCCAAGCAATCGTGCTCCCCGCCGCCATCGCCAATGCCGATGCCGCCGTTGCCACCGCAGTGGACCAGCTGGAGAACTACGACGACGAAGCATTCGAGGGCCACGCATGAGCTACGCAGGTGACCTGACCCCGCACGATGCGTGGGCCAAGTTGGAAGAAGGCGCCATCCTGGTGGACGTCCGCACCGAGGGCGAGTGGGCACACATCGGCATCCCGGACACCAAAGCCACCGAGAACGATCCCCTGTTCATTCAGTGGAACCTTGCCGGCGGTATCCCCAACTCCCGCTTCATCGAGGATTTGCGTCAGCAGGCCCCCGAAGACGACGGCGTTGAGCTGGTGTTCCTGTGCCGCTCCGGCCAGCGCTCCATCTCCGCCGCCATTGCCGCAACGCAGGCCGGCTTCACTGCCTACAACGTCCTGGAGGGCTTTGAAGGAGAACCGGACCGCTACGGCGAGCGCACAGTGAACGGTTGGAAGAACCGTGGCCTGCCGACGAATTTGGGGACCGAGTAAGTGACTTTCAATCCCGACGCCGCCGGTTGGAGCCCCGACACCCAGGCCGTCCGCGGTGGTCTTGACCGTACAAATTTCCAGGAAACGTCCGAGGCCGTTTTCCTGAACTCCGGTTTCGTCTACGAATCCGCCGCTGCCGCCGAGCGCGCCTTCACCGGTGAGGACGAACGTTTCGTTTACTCCCGCTACGGCAACCCGTCCGTCGCAACCTTCCAGGAGCGGCTGCGGCTGCTCGAAGGAACCGAAGCCTGCTTTGCGACGGCGTCAGGCATGTCCGCGGTCTTCACTGCTTTGGGTGCCCTGCTGGCTGCCGGCGACCGCGTGGTTGCCGCCCGCTCCTTGTTCGGCTCCTGCTTTGTGATCCTCAATGAGATCCTGCCGCGCTGGGGCGTTCACACGGTCTTCGTGGACGGCCCGGATTTGGAGCAGTGGCGCGAAGCCCTCTCCGAGCCCACTACCGCGGTCTTTTTCGAATCTCCGTCCAACCCCATGCAGGAGATCGTGGACATCGCTGCGGTCAGCGAGCTGGCGCATGCTGCCGGGGCCACCGTAGTGGTGGACAACGTCTTTGCCACTCCCCTGCTGCAACGCTGTGGAGAGCTGGGCGCCGACGTGATCGTGTACTCCGGCACCAAGCACATCGACGGACAGGGACGCGTTCTTGGCGGCGCGATCCTTGGCACCAAGGAATTCATCGATGGCCCGGTGAAGCAGCTCATGCGGCACACTGGTCCTGCACTGTCCGCGTTCAATGCCTGGGTGCTGACCAAGGGCCTGGAGACCATCGGACTGCGCGTGAACCACAGCTCAGCATCCGCTTTGAAGATCGCAGAGTGGCTCGAGCAGCAGCCTGCTATCAGCTGGGTCAAGTACCCCTTGTTGAAGTCTCACCCACAGTACGAACTTGCAGCGAAGCAGATGAAGGCGGGCGGCACCGTCCTGACGTTTGAGCTGTCTCCTTCGGCCGGGCGTTCAGCCAAAGAGGCTGCGTTCGCCCTGCTCGACGGCCTCCGCGTCATTGACATCTCCAACAACCTGGGCGACTCCAAGTCCCTCATCACGCACCCTGCCACCACCACCCACCGGGCCATGGGACCGGAGGGTCGCGCAGCAATCGGTCTTTCCGATGGTGTCGTGCGCCTGTCCGTAGGGCTCGAAGACGTGGACGACCTCATCTTGGATCTGGAGAAGGCCTTCAAACAGGTCTAACCTTGCTGCCATGAGCGGGAACCATCCCTATCGCCGTGCCGGTGCTGTGATCGTTGCCGGCACGGTGGTGTGGTTCGTTGGAATCTCTCCGGTCTCACGCGTTTACATCACGCCCGACGACGCCGAGCGGCTGCGCATGCTGACGGCAGGCCAGCGCGGATGGATCGTCGGCCAGCACCTTACGGCCGTGGGAACTGTCGCCGTGCCGGTGGGATTCGCCGCGTTCGCCCAAGCTGTTCAGGAGAATGGCGCCGTCACGGATGGTGGTTCTGTCCCGGACAATGCATCGCGCGGGAAGGCGAAGAAGTGGGCTTTCGCTGCAGCCGCAGCCCTGCTCGCCGGCGCCCCGTTCTTCGTCTCAAGCCTCGCCCGGCGGGCTGCTGACATCGAAGGTTTCGCCTACCGCAGGGGGTCCAACGCGCCGTTCCTGGCATACTCCGGACTGCATGTTGTGGCGTTGGCTGCGCTCGGCGGGAGCCTGCTTTCCTTGCCGACAAAACGGTGGATCGCTATTACGGCTGCGGCCAGCGCACCCGCCTACGGCGCCATCCTTGTGGCGAAGAAGGACATTCCGCCGCTCTTTTTCTACTTAGTGGAAGGGACCATCGGCGCGTACCTGATGACATGGGAAGAGCCGGACTCCAAGGCCGCCTGACCGGCTCCAGCTCGCTTTGACCAGTTCCAGCTCGCCTTGGCCGGCTCCTCAACCGTGCGCACCCGTTGCCGCCATACGCACCAGAGGTAACTGGCGCAGATGGCGGAAACGGGAGCGCAAAAGGCGGGAACGGGCGCGTCCAGCGGGAACAGGCGCGTCCGGCAGCGACCGACGCTAGTCCTGGAAGTACTCGATCTTCGCGCCAATGGTGTTCAGGCGCTCTGCAAGGTCCTCATAGCCGCGCTCGATCACGTAGATGTTGCGAAGCTCCGAGGTTCCCCTGGCAGCCAACATGGCCAAGAGCAGGCAAGCGGCCGGGCGCAGGGCGGGCGGGCAGCCGATTTCCGCGGCACGCCACTTGGTGGGGCCGTTGACGTAGATCCGGTGCGGGTCCAGGAGCTGCACCTGAGCGCCCAATTTGTTGAGTTCCGTCAGGTAAATGGCACGATTCTCGTAGACCCAGTCGTGAATCATGGTCTGGCCCTCGGCATTGCCCGCGATCACTGCGAAGAACGGCAGGTTGTCGATGTTCAGGCCAGGGAACGGCATCGGGTGGATCTTGTCCTGCGGGGCGCGGAGCTCCGATGGCTTGGTGGTTACGTCCACCAGACGGGTGCGCCCGTTGCGTGCCATGTACTCGCCGGAAACCTCGAGGTTTTGGCCCATCTGCTCCAGGGTGGCGAGTTCAATTTCCATGAACTCGATGGGAACCCTGCGGATGGTGACCTCGGAGTTGGTCACGATGCCGGCGGTGATCAGGCTCATGGCCTCAATCGGGTCCTCCGACGGGAAGTACTCGATATCCACATCAATGGCCGAGCGTCCGGTGATCTTCAGCGTGGTGGTTCCCACGCCGTCAATCTCCACACCGAGGCCCTCCAAGTAGAAGCAGAGATCCTGCACCATGTAGTTGGGGCTGGCGTTCCGAATGATGGTGGTGCCTTCGCGGTGGGCCGCCGCCATGATGGCATTCTCCGTTACGGTATCGCCGCGTTCGGTCAGGACGAAGGAGCGATCGAGATCGTCGGCGGGAGGTGCAGTCACGGAGTAGAAACCGGACTTCGCCTCTACCTCAAGGCCGAACTGGCGAAGCGCCTGCATATGAGGTTCCACCGTGCGCGTTCCGAGGTCACAGCCACCGGCGTAGGGAAGAAGGTATTCGCTGGTTTCGTCCAGGAGGGGACCCAGCAGCATGATGACGCTGCGGGTACGCCGGGCGGCGTCAACATCCATGGACTCAAGATCCAGCACCTCGGGGCGCCGGATGCGGAGGTCGCTGCCGTTGAGCCATGTACATTCCATGCCGATGGAGGTCAGCACCTCAACGATCCTGTTGACTTCCTCGATCCGGGCGAGCCGTCGCAGCGTGGTGGTGCCGCGGTTGATGAGGCTCGCACACAGGAGGGCCACGCCGGCGTTCTTGCTGCTGTTGACGTCCACTTCACCGGAGAGGGTCCGGCCGCCCTCCACGCGGAGGTGGGTCATCTGCGGCTTGGCCACTTTGACGATGGAGCGCCCAAAAATGGCTTCGAGGCGTTCGATCATTCTGAGGCTGAGATTCTGTTTGCCCTGTTCCATCCGGGCGATTGCGCTCTGGCTGGTTCCCAGCTCAGTAGCCAGCTGCCCCTGCGTCCAGCCTTTTTCGCCACGGGCGTCGCGGAGCAGGAGGCCTACATGTTCGGCGGTAGGTTGCGTCATAACCAATAAATATCACAAGTGAGCTAGAAGTTCAGTGCAACATGCCAATTCAGCGGTAAACATCACACCGTACCCGCCCTGTGCGATAAAGAGCACGACGTCGGCGACTCGCCGTGGGTGAACGCTTTCCCTCAGTTTCTTCAAGGGTAGAGCTCCCCATTGTGCCCCAACGGGAGTTGGCGAAGGATGTACAGGAAAGCTCAGGGGGAAATATGCCTTTCTACGGCGCCGACGTCGATCAGCTCAAAGCACTATCGAAAACCCTTGCCAGCGGGGCCTCGCTGCTGACCACCCGCGCCCGGGAACTCGACTCCTTGATCGCGCAGGGCGGCTACTGGCAGGGACAAGACGCCAAACGCTTCGCCTCCGAGTGGCAGGGCCACTTGCGGCCGCTGCTTGAAAGGGCCTCCCGAGGGATAGAAGAAGCGTCCAAGTCGGTGCTCACCAATGCGGACGAGCAGTCGAGTGCGTCCACTCAGGGAGGCGGCGGCAGCGGTAGCGGAGGCAGCGGTTCAGGCGATTCGGGCGACTCCGCCAAACCGGCTAATGATCCCACAACAAAGGCCACGGACCCCACCCAGCCCACGCCCCAGGAAATCCTGGAGCAGTACCAAGTCAGCGACGCCGAGACCACCAACTGGCCCGGCGACTGGGATCCGCTGCGTTTCGTGACGGATCAGAGGGTGGTTACCGAGAAGGAAGCGGAACTGCTGAACGGCCTTGGACCTTTTGAGCTGAACGCTTTCAAGGGCATTCACGACGACGCCTTCAGTGTTGCCGATGAGCGATTCCCCAGCGAAGACCGCAACGATGACCAAAATGACGCTTTCCGCCACGCCTATTGGAACGCCCTCATGGTCAAGGAGTTCGGCGCTGACTGGGCTGAGGACTACGCCACCGCCCACGAGCAACTTCCCGGAAACCCGGCTCCACGCGAAGCAATGGATCTGTACAACAATGAGGTTGGTCGCAATGTGGCCATTGCCAATCCGGACGCCAGTGCTGAGGAGCTTGCAGACTTGATCGAGGAAGCCGTCAACAACGGAGACACTGTGGTGGTGGGACCTGACCTGTTGCCGCACCCGTCAAACCAGATCCCCGCCGACCAGACGGGTGACGCGGGTAATGCCGAGCCGGCACCTGGTGAGGATCCGGAGTTCAACGACGAGTCCAGGACTACTTCGTGAGTCGTCCTGCCACCACAAACGTTCGACGCCGCGCCAAGACTGCGGTGCCCCGCGTCACCATGACCAGCCTGCTCACCTTAGTTCTGGCCTGCGCCTTGGCCGCCTGTTCCCTCGGAGGATCCGTCATGCCCGAAACGAACGACCACCTCAACAATCAGGTCCTGGAGTCCGCCACGAACGGCACGGCGCTCAAGCTGTCCGATGCCACGGACTTCGACTGGGACCAAGCAGGTTTTGTCACCTCTGGAACCCCGGCCAAGGACATCGAGGAAGCCTTTGGGGAACCGCTCACCAAGGAGAGCCGCTACACCGCGTCACCGGCACTCTTCGTTTTCTTGAAGGACGGCAAAGTCACCAAAGCGGTCCGCATCGTCCCGGACGCCTTCTCCGGGGCTGACGCCAGGAAGAAGTATGGGCGCGACGTGGTGCTCACGCCGCCGGAGGGACAGAAGGGCTTTCTTAACTGGCGCGAGTAACCCGCCAATCGCTAGACCCGCCAGTACCCCAGAGCATCAATCCGGTGCTTATCCACTCCGAGTTCTTTCCTCAGGTGCTTGACGATTGCCCGCGTACTTGATGCTTCGCAGGCGATCCAGAAAAAGTCGTCCCCCACGGAAACAGCGTCTGCCGTGAGCGCAGCGCAGACTTCCTCCACCAGGGCGGCACCGTCACGTTTGCGCGGAACCCAGGTGACGACGTCGGAATCGGAGGTACGCACCTCAAGCGAGGGGTCGGCGTCGTGCTGGTATTCAAGCCACGCCGTCACGGGAGCTGCGCCTGCAGCAACGCGCTGCCGCTCATCCAGCAGTGAATTGATGGCCGGGATGGAAGCGGGATCGCCTACCACCCAGATCCGCCGCGGGGCTGGCCGCGGGAAAGTGAAGGAGCTGCCTTGGACGGTGGCATCAATGGTGTCGCCTGGCTGCACTGAGCGCGCCCAATCCGCAGCAACGCCGTGGTGCATCGCGAAGTCCATGCTGAACGTACCGTCCGCAGGGGACGCGTTGACCAAGGTGTAGGCGCGCTGGTGGGCCTTACCGGAATCGTTGAACCAGAGCCGGATCCACATGGTGGGATGCAGGCCGCTGCGCTCCAGTAGTCCGCCGTCCCGCACGTGCACGCGGAGGAAGTCCGGGGTGATTTCTTCGCTCCCCGTGACTTCCAGGGTGAAGTCCTTGGCGCCCATGACTTTGAGGACGACGCCTTCCCAATTGCGCTTCAAGCAACACTCCTTCACGAATGTCCACGATTTGTGAACGGGGCCAAAGCCATTTATCTTGAGCTTAAGTAAGCCTAACCTAAGCTCGAAAGCGGCCTAAGATTATGACGCCTGCCCCAACGCAGCAACCCGCCCCGGCAGGCGGCCCCGGAACGTACCGGGATCAGTGGGGAATCCCGCACTTGTGGGCTGACTCAGCCGATGAACTCGCCTTTCTGCAAGGTATGAATGCGGCCACGGACCGCTCCTGGCAGATCGAGCTGGAACGGTGGCGTTCGGAAGGCCGCACAGCCGAAGTACTGGGCGCAGACGCGGTGCTCTGGGACCGTTTTGCCCGCCAAGCGCGGCTGGATGACACCGCGCGCCGCTGCTTCGATAACCTCGACGCCGTCACTCAACGCTGGTGCGGGCAGTACGTGGCGGGCGTCAATCAAGCACTGGCGGAAGGCCATAGGGGCGGAGCCGAGTTCCAAGAGTCCGGGTGCGAACCCGAGCCTTGGAACCCGTGGACCCCGCTCGGCGTCTTTCTGGTGCACCACATCCTCTTCTCCACCTTCCCCAACAAACTGTTTCGGGCACACGTCGCGCGGACGCTCGGCGAGGATGCCGTCAGCCTGTTCAGCATCGAAGCGCCCGTCTGGTCAGGCAGTAACGCGTGGGCCGCCCACGGCTCGACGACGGCCACCGGCCTGCCGCTGATAGCCGGCGACCCCCACCGGCTCATGGAACTCCCCGGCGTGTACCAACAAATACGGCTGGCCTGCCCAGAGTTCGACGCCATCGGATTCGCGTTCCCCGGTGTTCCCGGCCTCCCGCATTTTGCCCACACCGGCAACACCGCCTGGGCCATCACCAACGCCATGGCCGATTACCAGGACCTCTTCGTGGAGGAGTTGCGACGGATCAGCGACACCTTTGGAGAACGCGTCGAGGCGCGGGGAGCGGAAGCCTGGGAACCCGTCGTCGTGAGTTCCGAAACCATCACCGTCCGCGGCGGTGAGCCGGTGTCCGTTGAGATTATCGAAACCGCGCGCGGTCCGGTCATCTCCGAAACGCCCGACGGCGGAGCACTCAGTTTGCGCTTCCCGGCCAGGGTTGAGGGGCGGCTGGGTTTCGAGGCCCTCCTCCCGCTGCTGCGGAGCCGGAGCGCCTCCGAGGTGGAAGCCGCGTTCGATGCTTGGGTGGAGCCCGTCAACAGCGTGGTGGCCGCGGACGTTTCCGGGTCTGTTCGGCATTTTGTTGCCGGACTGGTTCCGCAACGAAATCCGGCCAACCGCCGCTTGCCCGCCCCGGCCTTCTCGGCCCGCCATCAGTGGGAAGGACAGTATGTGGTCCTGCCCCGCACCGAGGTTCAGCGTTTTGCCGTGAGCGCGAACGACCGCGATGCCGGCGGCGGTGATGCCGTGGCCATGGAGTTCGCGCCCGCACACCGTGCCCTGCGTATAAGGGAGCTCCTGGAGTCGACTCCGGCGCCGTTGTCCGCGGATGACCAGCAAGCCATCCACATGGACGCCTTGCTGGGTCCGTGGCCACTGTTCCGGTCATTGCTGTCCGGGCTGGCCGCCGAGGACCTGTCCGCGGAGGCCAAGGAACTGCGTTCGCTGTTGTTGACGTGGGATGGAGTGATGGATGCCGGTAGCCACCAGGCTGCGGTCTTCGCAGCATGGCGCGGTGCCATGGTCCAGCGCCTGGCCCGGCACCCTGCACTGGCTCCCCTGAATGAGCCCACCGGCTACTCGCCACTCTTCGGGCCGTGGCTGTCCGTGGCCTCCCGCATTGGTTTCGCCGTGGAGACCCTGCTGGTTCGTGGCAACGAACTTGGCATCAGTGTTGGAGTGGAAGCCGCCGCAGCGCTTGAAGACGTGGCCTTGGAGGAGGCCATGCTCAACGGCGCTGCCTGGGGTGACCGGCACAAGCTTCTGGCCGTTCATGTCCTCCCCGGACCGCTCGCCTCCTCCGCGCCCACTGCTGATCTCAGCGGAGACACCGGCTGTGTTCTGTGCACCGAGAGCCTGCCCGGCGTGGATGACCGAAGCTTCCGTGGACCCGTAGCCCGTTACGTCTGGGACCTGGCCGATCGGCGCAACAGCCGTTGGATAGTGCCATTCGGTTCTTCCGGCACACCGGGCCACCAGCACTTCGCCGATCAGCTCCCGCTCTGGACCGCAGGGCAACTCGCCCCCGTGGTCACTGACTGGCCTGAACTGACCAGGGATCACCGCTGACCCACCCCGTTTCCCAGCAAACCCGCATCAACTCCGCACCAGCCCGCATCAGCCCCGAAGGAAGCCATGACCACCACCACCCAGGACTTCTCCGTCCGCTCCACCGTCTACTCCGAAGACCTCGAAGGATGGGGCGCGCTGCGGCTTGTCCCGCTGGTTCCTGCCGAGGACATAGACCTCATCTTCGAATGGGTCACCCAGCCCCGTGCCAAGTTCTGGGGCATGACGGAGAACTCCCGGGAAGAAGTCTTGGAGATCTACGAGTTCCTTGACTCCTTGGAAACCCACCACACCTTCCTGGCCATCCTTGATGGCGAGCCACTGGCCCTCTTCCAGACTTACGAGCCGCTGCACGATCCCGTGGGCGAGGCCTACCCGGCCCGCGAGGCAGACATCGGCATGCACCTGCTTCTAGCCCCGGCCACCCGGCCCATTCCGCACTTCACGCCGAAGCTTGGCACGTCCCTGATCAAGTACATGTTCTCCCTGCCGGGCAAGGACCGGATTGTGGTGGAGCCGGACTCCCGCAACGCCAAGGCCCTCCGGCGCCTGGAAGCGACGTGTTTTGAGCTGGGTCCCATCATTCAGCTCGCTGAGAAGGAAGCCCAGTTGGGCTTCTTGACCCGCGCAGGGTTCGACGAAATCCAGGAGCAGCAGGCGCCATAACCACCTCTGAACAGCGAAGTGCCGCCGGCGCCCCCAACAGGCCGGCGGCACGCTTGGTGCCAGCTCACCAACGCCTACAGCGCTAGCGCCAGACGAAACTCCAGGTTCCGGTCCCTACGGCCGTCAGCACCGCACCGGCTGCGATGACCAGTCCGCCGAGGACCACCCACGCATCCAGCATCGAGTACTTGGATTCACGCGCCCACGTCCGTTGCCCGCCGCCGAAACCGCGTGCTTCCATGGTCACTGCCAGCCGGGAAGCCCTGCGGACGGCTTGGACCAACAGGCCAAAGCTCTGGCCGAGGGTTGCTTTCAGCCGTTGGAACGGGCTGCCTTGGGACCCCACGCCACGGGCCCGGCGGGCCATTCCGATTGTTTGCCATTCCTCAGCCATCAGCCCCACCAGCCGCATCGCCGCGAGGGAGCCCAGGACAAAGCGGTGCGGCAGCTTTGCCTTCTGCGCCAAGGCATCAGCCAAGTCGGTGGGATCGGTGCAGGTCATCAGAAGGATCGCCGGCAACGCAATCGCCAAGCCGCGCAGCATGAAACCCAGCCCCAGCTCCAGGGAACCTTCGCTGATGGACCAGAGTCCGACGTCGAGCAGTACAGCGCCGCTGTCCGCCGCCACAATTGCGGTGCTCCAGCCGCCGATCGCTGCCGCGATGATCAAGGGCCAGGCCCGCTGCCACAGAAGCCTGAGGGTGAGTCCGGCCAGCGGGAAGAGCGCCAGTTCCGCAAGGAGTGCCGTGGAGGCGGAGACCCAGTCGATGGACAAGGCCAGCACCAGGGAAATCAGGAAGACGGACGCGAACTTGGCCAAAGGGTTGGCTTTGGTCAGGAGGGCGTGGTTCCCGCGCAGGTTCAGGGCGTCCCTCATGCTGCACCCGCTTCCTGACGCGTGGCTTCACCCTGTTGGACCGGGCCGAGCCGCAATTCCGTTCCGCCGAGCACGGCACTGAATTCTTGGTCGTGGGTCACGGAGACCACCGCGGTTCCGGCGTCCAGCAGCTCGGAAAGGAACGACGCCAGTTCTGCCCAGGTGTTAGCGTCCTGACCGAACGTGGGCTCGTCCAGGACAAGCACTTTCGGATGGGCCGCGAGGACCGTGGCCACCGAGAGTCGCCTCTTCTCCCCGCCGGACAACGTGTACGGGTTGGCATCCACCAGGTGCGTCAACCGCAAGCGCTCCAGCAGTTCATCCACGCGGTCCTCGCCGTGGCCAAGATGCTTCGGACCAAACATGAGCTCATCCAGGACGTTGCCCGTAACGAACTGGTGTTCAGGTTCCTGAAAAACCGTCCCAATGCGGGAAATCAACTGCTCGGCTTTCCACTTGTACGGATCAATGCCGGCGCCCTCGGAAAGCTCGACGGCGGCACTGACCTTGCCGTCCACCGGCGCCAGAAGACCGGCCAACGTGAGCGCAAAAGTGGACTTGCCGGCACCATTCGGACCCGTGATGGTCAGTGCCTGGCCGGCCCTGACCTGTGCGCTGATGCCCATCTGAACCGGCACGGGCGGGATGGTCTTGAAGCCCTTGCGTCGTGGCTTTTCCCGGGAAACAGCGAGGTCCTGCGACGCGAGAAGTAGCTGTGCGGCGTGGGTCTCGTTGCTGCGCTCCCGGGTTGCCGGGACGTATCCAGGCACCCAGACGCCGGCTGACATGAGCATGCTGCGGGCTTCTGAAAGGACGTGATCCGGCGGGCCGTCCAGGAGGACTCCCCCTGTGGCCCCGGCTGCGCCAGCGGAGCCGTGAGCCGCGGTTGACCCCGGCTGCAGGACCACAATCCGGTCCACCAGGTCCTTCCACACGGATACGCGGTGTTCCACCACAACAAGGGTGGCGCCGGTCTTGTCCAGGCACCGCCCTACCGCATCACGGACCTCCAGAACGCCGGCCGGATCCAAGTTGGCCGTAGGTTCGTCCAACAGGATCAGGCCGGGTCGCATCGCCAAAATGCCTGCCAGCGCAAGGCGCTGCTTCTGGCCTCCGGAGAGTGCCGCCGTCGGGTGATCCAACGCCAAACCGCCGCCTGCCGCGGTACGCAAGCCGACGTCGTCGAGCGCTTCATGGACGCGCGCCCAGATCTCCTCCCGCGGGACGGCCAGGTTCTCCGCACCGAACGCGACGTCGTCCCCCACCCGGGAGAGGACCACCTGCGTTTCCGGGTCCTGCTGCATCAGCCCGGCGCGGCCACGCTGCTCACGGGGAGCAACGCCGTCGATCAGCAGTGAGCCGGTTTCATCCGAGTCGTCTTCCTCGTCACCCAGCACGCCCGCCAAGGCATGCAGTAGCGTGGACTTGCCGGCGCCGGAAGGACCCAGCAGCAGCACCCGCTCCCCCGGTTCAATCCGAAGGTCGAGGCCCTGAATGGCGGCTTGGGCCCGGCCGGAATGCCGCCACCCCCAGCCCTCGGCTGAGATGGCGGCAGGCCGCACCGCGCCGTTTTGCGTGGCGGACATCAGTTGAAAACTGGCTCCGAAGCGGCCTTGCGCGAGGCGAAGGAGCTCAGCACGCCGGTCTTCGCCAAGCCGCGCGTCGCAGCCCAGGAGAGTGCGCCCGCGATGATCGCCCCGGAAATGGTGGTGAAGGTGATGTACGCCAGCTTGTCCACCGCCTCGTAGGCGATGTTCCAGCCCCAGGGCAGGAAGGAGTCGTTCAAACCGCAGAAGAGGCCCGCGCCAGCGCCCGCGAGGAGGGCCGTGGGCAGGTTGAACTTCTTGTACCGGAACGCAGCGAAGATGAGCTCGGCGCCCAGTCCCTGCAGAATGCCGGAGATGAGCACAGTGGTGCCGTACTGCGAACCCATGATGAGCTCGCCCGTGGCGGCCACAGCTTCGCAGAACAGCGCTGCACCCGGCTTGCGGATAATGAGCATGCCCAGGACAGCGGGGATCATCCACCCACCGGCGATCAGACCGGTGAGCGGCGGATACGTCGCGTTCATGGGGATGGATACCAGTGCCGCGCCTTGGGACCATGCCCAGAAGATCACGCCGCCGGCAATAGCGATCAAAGCCGCCACAACAATGTCTACAACACGCCAGTTATAACTGGTCTTCTTCACGTTTACCGTGGTCATTTTCTGCCTCCTGAGGTTACAGGAGGGGAAAGTGCTCCCCGCAACCCGGTTGGCCTGCGCCCCCCGGATCCGGACACTCTGAGAAGCTCGACTCCCTTGCGCCGGTACTAACCGGATCAGGTTCGAGGGTCTGCGGCTGTCCGCACTCTCAGCGCCCTCGCGTCTCCTGCATCTCTGCAGGGTCCGACGGCGGCGCTCCCCTGTCGTTATCAAATCTGCCCTGATGGGCTGGTTCAGTTTACACCTGAGCCCGTGGCGGGTGTTGCTGTCCAGTCACAATCGCCTTCCGGGGGCTGCGGGGTGCGTTGCGAGGCCCGCTCTACGCCCTCCCCCCGCGTTTTGGCACGCACACCAGGCCCCACAACGAGTACGGGGTGCGTTGCGAGGCCCGCTCTGCGCCCTCCCCCCGCGTTTTGGCACGCACACCAGGCCCCACAGCCGGACCTGAGAGAATGAACCAGCAGACGTCACCGCGGCAAAGGGGCACATTTCATGACTGACCTTCCCAAGCAGGACCCACCCAGCACTGAGGGCACTGTGCCGCAACCACGTCTCGCCGCAAGCGTTATCTTGCTCCGCGACGCCCCGGACGGGCTCGAAGCGTTCGTCCAGCACAGGGTGGACACCATGGACTTCGCCGCTGGCATGGTGGTCTTCCCGGGAGGACGCGTGGACTCTGCGGACGGGTCCGGGTGGGACTACCCGGCGGAACTGCTCGAACGGCACTCGGCAGACTGGAACCAGAGCTCCATCGGGGCGGAGCCGGGCGAAGCAGCGAGGAATGCCGGGACAGTGCTGACAGCCGCAATCCGCGAAGTCCGTGAAGAAGCCGGACTGAACATCAACGCCGCTGATCTCCGTCCCTGGGCCAACTGGGTTACCCCGACGGACATGCCCAAGCGCTTCGACACCTACTTCTACGTCGCCAAGCCCGCCCCAGGGGCTGAGCCCCAGCACCAAACCACGGAGGCCTGGAAATCACTCTGGATGCCGGTGGCCGGAATTCTCGCCTCCGAGGCGGCGGGCACCCTGAAGCTGATGCCACCCACGTATTACCTGCTCAAGGAAATTTCCGGGTTCCTGACGGTGGACCACGTATGGTCGGCCGAACACACGGTTGTCCCGGTCCTGGCGCCGGTTGGCTCCATGGCCGCGTTCCTGAAGGAACGGGAAAACCGCCGCTGACAGTGTTCGCCCTGCGTTGCAGCTAGGCTGGGGACATGAATCTCTTCCTCAAGCTACTGGGTACCGGAGTGAGCCTCGGAGCGGGCTTCGTCGGAACCAAACTCGTCAACAAAGGGTGGGAAAAAGCCACCGGCAACAAGCCGCCCACAGGCAACGATGACGTGGAGACGAGCCTGCGCTCGGCCCTGACTTTTGCCTTGATTTCCGCGTTCGTGAGCACCCTCATCCAGGTCCTCGCCAACCGCGGAACGCAGCGTGCCATCGCCCGCTTCGCCAAGTCCCAGGACATCGTCTAGATATCAGCCAGAGAACAAACAAGCGCGGGTCCGCTGTAGTGGGCCCGCGCTTGTTTTTGTTTATCGCAGTTTAGTTGTCGCTCCCGGGTTCCTGGCCGGCAGCCGCCCTTTGGACCACGGCCTCCAGTTCATCCTTGGTGAGCTTTTCGCGGTGTCCATGCTTGGTGCGGTACGCGGAGCGGCCCACCATGTGCGCGGACACTGGCGCTGTGAGGAGCTGGAAAATCCATGCCACCAACAGAACCGGCCACACCCACCATGTGCGCATCTGGAGTCCGATCGCGGCCAACATGAGGAACAGCCCCAGGACCTGCGGTTTGGTGGCTGCGTGCATGCGGCTCATGAGGTCCGGGAATCTCAGCAGACCAATGGCTGCACCGAGGGACATGAGGGCTCCCACTACCAGGAACACAGCGGTGACAGCATCAATGACAACGTCAAGACCGGAGGCGTCAGGACTCATTGTTCTGTTCCCTCCGCTCGGCCACGAACCGGGCAACGGTCACCGAGCCAATGAACCCGATCACCGCCAGGGCTACCAGCAGCATCAGGTTGTTCAGGTGCTTGTTCAGCGCCATGTCGATCGCCAGGGCAGCACCGAGGATGGCCAGCAAAACATCTGATGCCAGGACCCTGTCCAAGAGGGAAGGCCCGACGGCGATGCGGACAATCGCACCCGCGGCAGCCAGGCTGAGGATCACGGCGGTTACCACCAGGACTACTTCCTTCACAGCGCTGCCCCTTCCAGCCCCGGACGCTGTTCGGCTCTGAGTGCCTCGACTTCTTCGCGCGTACCCATAATGCGGATCAGCCCTGCCTCAATGTCTTGGGTTTCCTGACGAATTTTGTCGATGTCCGCCTCTTCATAAATGTTGAGTGCGTGCAGGTACAACGTGGAAGTGGAACGGTCCACCTCCACCACCAGGGAGCCGGGGATCAGCGAGATGACGTGACCGGTGGCCGTCACCATGAGATCGGAATGGCTCCGCAACGGGACGGCGACGACGGCGCTGCGGACCCTGGGCCCTTTGGCTACAGCGAGGTACAGCACCAGGAAGCTCGCTGCCACCACTTTGGCGAGGAACATCAGGGCAAAAGGTATGGCGCGCAGGACGTTGAACCTGCCGCTGAGCTCCACCGGCGGTAGGTAGAAGAATTTGGCCACCAGCACGGCAATCAAGGCGCCGAACAGGAGGTTGCCCGGGCTGAAGTCCCGCCACAAGGCACCCCACACAATCACCAGCCAGATCAGGAGGGGCAGTTCAGTGCGGAACGAGATCGGTTTACGGCTCATTTGGCTTCCCCCGTCCGTGCATCATCCGCTGGGCTCTGGTCCTTCTGCGTTTCACCCTTCTGAGCCAACGGTGGCACCACAACGGAGTCCCCCAGAACCGAGTGGATATACGCCGAACGGTCCAACATGATCCCGGCGGACCCGTCAGCAACCCTGAACAACGGACCTGCAAAGACCGTCAGTGCAACACCGAACACCACCAGTCCAGCCGTGGATCCCACCATGGTCCGCGGAAGTACTCCCACGTTCCCCGGGGTTTTCAACACGGGGTCCGGGTACTCAGCGTCCTCCGGCTTGCGCCAGAACGCCCTGTTCCAGACGCGGGCGATCGCCAGCAGTGTCAGCAGGCTGGTGACCACGCCACCCACCACCAACGTGATCGCCAACGGCGTCCCCAGCTCCACACCTGCTTGCAGCAGCCCCAGCTTTCCAAGGAAACCTGAGAACGGCGGAATGCCTGCCAAGTTCATTGCGGGGATAAAGAACAGCAAGGCCAGCAGCGGAGAGAGCTTCGCCAAGCCACCCAAACGGTCAATGGAAGAACTTCCACCACGCCGCTCAATGAGTCCCGTGACCAGGAACAAACTGGTCTGGACGGTGATGTGGTGGGCTACGTAGAAGACCGCGGCGCCCAGCCCGGCCACGGAGCTCATGGCGAGGCCAAACACCATGTAACCAATATGGCTCACCAGGGTGAAGGACAGGAGACGTTTGATGTCGCTCTGGGCCAGGGCACCCAGAATTCCGACAATCATGGTCAATAACGCCACCACCATCAGCGGGACATTGAGCGTGTCCCCCGGGAACAGGAGAGTTTCCGTGCGGACCATTGCGTAGACGCCCACTTTGGTCAGCAAGCCCGCGAACACGGCGGTCACTGGAGCGGGGGCGGTGGGATAAGAGTCCGGAAGCCAGAAGGACAGGGGGAAGACGGCTGCCTTGATGCCGAACGCCACCAGCAGCATCACGTGCAGCAGGTTCTGGGTACCTTGATCCAACTCGGCCAGCTTGATGGCCAGGTCCGCCATGGTGATGGTTCCGGTGGCCCCGTAAATCATGGCGATGGCAATGAGGAACAGCACGGAGGACACCACGGAAACCACCACGTACGTGACGCCTGCACGGATGCGCGGACCCGTCCCACCCAGCGTCATCAAGACGTAGCTTGCTGTCAGCAGGATCTCGAAACCGACGTAAAGGTTGAAGAGGTCACCGGTCAGGAACGCGTTGGAAACGCCCGCCACCAGGATCAGGTAGGTGGGGTGGAAGATCGAGACCGGGGCTTCCTGGTCGCCGTCGGCCATACCCTGCCCCGTTGCGTAGATCAACACCGCCAGGCTCACCACGGTGGAGACCACCAGCATGAGCGAGGAGAACTGGTCCACCACCAGGACCACGCCCCACGGCGGCAACCATCCGCCCAAAGTGACCGAGGTGGTACCCCCGTCCCAGACAGAGATCAGGAGTAGGCATTCGAGCAGGAGGGTTGCACTGAGGATGCCAATACTCACCACCCGCTGGGCGCTGTGGTGGCGGATCAGCAGGAAGGCCAGAGCCGCACCCAGAATTGGCAGGAGGACAGCTAGCGGCGACAGGTTCGCGAGATTCACGCGCTGCCTCCTTCCTGGGTTGTTGCCGTATTGGGGGTCTCCGTGGCGTCCGGTTTTTCACGATCCGCCGGGCTTGCAGGAGTGACCGCGAATTCCGAGGTTTCCAGCGGAACAATGGCGTCGTCCTCGGCGTCGAAGCTCGGCGTCTTGGCCACGCGCACGTCTTCGAGGTCATCCTGGATCTCGTCCTGACGGGCCAGGACCCAGGTGCGGTAGATGATCCCCAGCATGAAGGCCGTCACCGCGAAGGAAATGACGATCGACGTCAGGATCAGCGCCTGGGGCAAGGGATCGTTGTAGGTCTCCGGGTTCGTTTCCTTACTGAACAGGGGTGCCAGGCCGGCATAACCTCCGGTGCTCAGGATGAGGATGTTGGTGGCGTTGGCCAACAGCATCAAACCCAACAGCACACGCGTCAGGCTGCGTTCCAGGATCAGGTAGATGCCGCAGGCGTACAGGACGCCCATGACGATCAAGAGGGTCAGGTTGATGCTCATGAGTTACCCTTCCCGAGCGCAGCGGACTCGGCGGCTTCGTGGGCAAGTTCCGGATGCTCGGCGGCATCTTCCTCCGCCAGCGGCGCGCCTTTACCTTCAAAATGCTCATCGATTTCGGCACCGAGGCTGCGGAGGACGTCCAGCGCCAACCCCACCACCACGATGTACACGCCGATGTCGAAAATCGTAGACGTGACGAACTTGACGTCGCCAAACACCGGCAGCCAGAACTCAATGATGGCGCTCTGGAATACCTGTCCGCCAAGGAAGAGCGGGACAACACCGGAGGCTGCCGCCGTCGCAAGTCCCGTCCCCAAAAGCGTGCCGGCGCTGATGGTCGCTGCCTCACTCAGCTCGAATCGGCCACCAGCCAGATACCGGATGGTGAGGGCGAGTCCTGCGGTGAGGCCGCCTGCGAAGCCGCCGCCCGGCAAATTGTGTCCGGCCAAGAGGAGGTAAATGGAGAAGACGATCATCGAGTGGAAGATCAGCCTCGTCACCACTTCAAAGATGATCGAGCGTCGCTCAGGTGCGAGCGTGCGTCCGGCCACCAGCCACGCGTCGCGGGTGACGTCAGTGAACTTTTTGGCAACGGCCAGCGAGGCGCCGTCGTGCGAATCGCGGTCGACGCCGGTGCGGCGCCCCACGCTGCCTTCCGGCACAGCGTCCGAGGTCTTGATGCGATCGCCGCGGCTGCGCACGAATATCAAGCTGGCGACACCCGTGGCTGCAATAGCCAGCACGGAAATCTCGCCAAAGGTATCCCAAGCGCGGATATCCACGAGGGTCACGTTGACCACGTTCAGACCGCCGCCGCCTTCATAGGCCAACCGCGGGAAATCAAGCGAAATGGGAGTAGCTACACGGGCGCCCATGGCATAAATCGCCACAAAGATCATGGTGATACCGAACGCCGCACCGATGATCACACGAATCACCCTGAGCCGGCCTCCGGTCCTGTCCCTGAGCTCTGCGGGGAGGCTGCGCATGGCCAGCACGAACGCCACCAGCACAATGGTTTCCACCAGCATCTGGGTGAGGGCGAGGTCCGGCGCACCCTGCAAAGCAAACATCAGTGCAATGCCATAGCCGGTGACGGACACCATGAGAACAGCGAGGAAACGCTTGTTGGCACGGACTGCGGCCAGTGCCCCCACCACGATTCCGGCTCCAGCCACCAACTGGAGCGGGGAATTCGGGTCAATGACGTAGATACCGTCAGGCAGCGGCTTGTTAGCCATGATCAAGGCGGTCGCCGGCACAGCGAAAGCTACCGTCAGGATGACTGCCAGGTAGAAGTACAGGGAACCACGCTGTGTGCGGCCGGTGACCCACACCGCAACATCGTCCAAGGCGCCGATGGTGTTCTGGTAGGCGCGGTCGCCGTCCACCCAGTCAGGAACCAAGCCTTGAGCACGGGAGACAAGGTTGCGCCCGTAGAACATCGCAGCGCCGGCCGCGAAAGTAATCGCTGTCAGGCCCAAAGCGGGGGTGACGCCATGCCACAAAGCCAGGTGCCCGGCGTCGACCGCGTCTGGACGGTTGGCGAACAACGCCGCATAAGGCTGGATCCATGTGTCCACGGGGGCCGGCCAGAGGCCGTACACGATGGTGAGCACGCTGAGGATGGCCGGGGCAGCAAGGAACGCGGGCTTGATGGGTTTGAAAGGTGTGGGTTCAACGCCCGGCTTCACGGCGAACGCGCCCCACATGAAGCGGGCGCTGTAGGCGAAAGTGAGGATGGAACCGATGACCAGCCCGATCAGGATCCAGATGCCCCATACCGGAGCATCATCGCCGGTGCCGTAATGGACGAAGGCTTCGAAGACCGACTCCTTGGCCACGAAACCAGCCAGTGGCGGCACGCCGGCCATGGACGCTGCCGCAATACCGGCCACCACTCCGAGGGCCCGCGAAGAACGGAAAACTCCGGAAAGCTTGCGGATATCGCGTGTCCCCGATTGGTGGTCGATGATGCCCACCACCAGGAACAATGCTGCTTTGAACAGGCCATGGGCGAGCAGCAATCCCAGCCCGGCGAGGGCAGCGTCAGGGCGACCCAGACCCACCACCATGGTGAGGAATCCGAGCTGGCTGACAGTGCCGTAAGCGAGGATGAGCTTAATGTCGGTTTGGCGAAGCGCCCGGTAGCCGCCCACGAGCATGGTGGCCAGGCCCAGCCCCAAGACCACCGGCAGCCAGAACTCCGACTCCGAAAAGCCCGGTGCCAGGCGCGCAACGATGTAGATGCCCGCCTTCACCATGGCTGCGGCGTGCAGATAGGCGCTCACAGGCGTGGGGGCGGCCATCGCTCCCGGGAGCCAGAAGTGGAACGGGACCAGCGCCGATTTGGTCACCGCGCCGGCCAGGATAAGCACGACGGCGGAAGCCACCGCTCCTTGCATCGGTCCGCTCATGAGCGTCCCGGCTTGGTCCAGAATGGCTGAAATCCGGTATGTGCCGGCAGCCTGGCCCATGATGATGAGGCCTACGAGCATTGCCAGCCCACCCGCAGTGGTCACCATAAGTGCCTGCAACGCAGATCGGCGTGCAGCCAACCGGGTGCGCGCATAGCCGATCAGCAGGTAGGACAGGATGGTGGTGAGCTCCCAGAAGATGAACAGCATCAGGAGGTCATCGGACGTCACCAAACCAAACATTGCCCCGGCGAAGGCAAGGAGCTGAGCTCCGAATCCGCCGAGGTCCGCGTCCTCGTTCTTGAAATAACGGGCGCAATAAACCAACACCAAAGATCCGACGCCGAGGATCAGAAGCGACATGACCCAAGCCAAGGGATCCATGCGGAAGGCGAGTTCCAGCTTCAAGCTGGGGATCCACGGAAGGACCTCTTCTATGCCTCCGCCGGAATATACGGCGTTGTACTGGAGCAGCAGCCAAATAAAGGCGCCTGCGGGCACCGCTGCCAGGGCATAGAACGCGTTTCTGCCGAGTTTGCTAAAGATCAAGGGCGCCACAGTTGCCGCTACAAAGGTGATGGCGAGAACTGTGATCACTGTTATCTCCGCAAAGTCAGGAACATATTGTCAAAAGTTGGAGCAGGCGGTCATACGTTGGGTTCGGTTTACCTAGTTTATCAAGGCGGACTGACAGTTTTAGGCATCGGAACCCGTCTGCGCGCACGGCTTAAAGCGGCGTTCTCCACAACCCGGTCTGTCATGCGCCCACGGGTATCCCGGTCCCTATAGCATTCAAGCTATGAACGCGGCCGCAGTTCCCGAAGCCTCCCACCCGACGTCCGAGCTTGCCTCGGGGCCCGTCGCCTCCAAAAAGGCGCAGATACTCGCCTGGGCATCCTGGGACTGGGGCTCGGCTGCCTTCCAAGCGGTGATGACCACCTTCGTTTTCACCGTGTATTTGACGTCCAATGCCTTCGGCGGGGAGGACGCTGCCTCGGCAGCCCTCGGTGCCGCCCTGGCCATCGCAGGCCTCGCCATTGCGCTGCTTGCTCCTGTCACCGGTCAGCGTTCGGACGCCGGGGGTCGCCGCAAGCTCTGGTTGGGCGTCAACACCGCCGCCACGGCGGTCCTCACCGCGCTGTGCTTCTTCGTTTTCCCGCAGCCTGAGTTCCTGCTCCTCGGCGTGTGCCTGATCGCGGCAGGCAACATCTTCTTCGAGTTTGCAGGTGTGAACTACAACGCCATGCTGGCCCAGATCTCAACCCCCAAGAACATTGGCAGGGTCAGTGGCTTTGGCTGGGCCATGGGGTACCTCGGCGGAATCGTGGCGCTCCTCCTTGTCCTGCAGCTATTTGTTCAGCCTTCCTTTGACTGGTTCGGCTCGTCCACACAGGACTCCCTCAACATCCGCCTCGTTGCGATCTTCTCGGCCCTGTGGTTCTTCATCTTTGCCCTTCCCGTGATGTTCGCCGTGCCGGAAGTTTCCGTGAAGAAAGACACCGCCTCCCTGGGTTTTGCGGCATCGTACAAGTTGCTGTTTCGCCGTATCAGAGCGATCTACAAAACCAGTCCCCACACCATCTACTTCCTGTTGTCCAGCGCTATCTTCCGCGACGGCCTGGCGGCCGTGTTTACCTTCGGTGGCGTCATCGCGGCGGGTACCTTCGGCTTCGAACTGAAGGACGTCATCTTCTTCGCCATCTTCGGCAACGTTGTAGCTGCCGCCGGTGCCATCGCCGGAGGCTTCCTGGACGACAGGATCGGGCCCAAGGCTGTCATCATCCTCTCCTTGGTGGGGCTCCTTATCGCAGGCACGGCCATCCTGGTTCTCGGCAACGGCGATTACGTCTTCTTCGGAAACGCTTGGCCCGGAACCTCCACGTTCTGGGTCTTCGGCCTGTTGCTCTGCCTGTTCGTGGGGCCAGCCCAATCGTCTTCGCGCGCCTATCTGGCAAGGCTCGCCCCCGCCGGCGAATCCGGTGAACTCTTTGGGCTTTACGCCACAACGGGCAGGGCCGTCAGCTTCCTCGCCCCCACCCTCTTCACCCTGTGCATCACCATCGCCGCTCCGCTTGTTGCAGAAGGTGAAGCCCAGCGCTGGGGCATCCTGGGAATCATGGTGGTGCTGCTTGCAGGCCTGCTGGTGATCCTGCCGGTGAAACCACCGGCCCAGGTGGAAATAGCAGTGGTCCCAGAGCGTTAACTACATAGGACTGGCTAAGCATGAACGCCGTACCAGACCTATACAACAGAGTTAGGGTGGAGCTATGAACGTGGATGAGACAGAACTCCCGGGCCTCGGGATCCGTAAGGATTTCGTCACGGCCTCGGGCCGTCGCATCGGTGTCGTGGAACTTCGTGAGGGCGAGACAGAACTTTTCGTGTCCACGTGGGATGATCCTGACACATGCCAGGCATCCATCCCGTTGACGGCCGATGAAGCGTCGACGCTGGGGAACCTTCTGGGTGGTCAACACATTGCCATGCGCTTGGCCGAGGAGCATCGCGAGATACCGGGCATCGTCACCCGCCAGTTCTCCATCACCCCTGAATCGCCCTTCGCGAACCAACCCATGGGCAAGGCACAGATACGCACGCGCAGCGGTGTGTCCATCGTGGCGATCATGCGCGAAGGCGAGGTGGTCCCGTCGCCGGCACCCGACGTCGTACTTCACACCGGCGATTTGCTCGTAGCAGTCGGCACGCAGGAAGGTCTTGACTCGGCAGCCGACATCCTGCGCAACGGCTGACCGGAATGGATCCGCTCGCATTAGCCCTCGTTGAACTGGGGGCCGTCGTCTTCTGCCTCGGTCTCCTTGCTCGACTAGCGGGCCGCATAGGCATGTCCCCCATTCCTCTCTACTTGGTGGGGGGCCTGGCTTTCGGAGCCGGCGGGTTCGTCAAGCTCGATGGCATGCACGAGTTCGCCCATCTCTCAGGAGAAATCGGCGTCATCCTCCTGCTGCTTATGCTCGGACTGGAATACACGGCGTCGGAGCTCGTCACTGGGCTTCGGAGGTCCTGGCAGGCCGGCGTCATGGATTTTATTCTCAACTTCATCCCGGGTGCGGGCTTGGCCTTGCTTCTGGGCTGGGGGCTCGTGGGCGCAATCGTCATGGGTGGCGTCACCTACATCTCGTCGTCCGGAATCGCCGCAAAGGTGATCACCGACCTCGGCCGTATCGGTAACCGCGAAACCCCCGTAGTGCTTTCCATCCTGGTTTTTGAAGACCTCGCCATGGCCATCTACCTTCCCATCCTGACCGCCATCCTTGCCGGCGTAGGGTTCCTGGGCGGACTGCAAACCGTGGGCATTGCCCTCGCCGTGGTCACGGTGGTGTTGGTCATCGCCCTCAAGCACGGCCACCGCGTCTCGCAAGCGGTGCACAGTGAGAACTCCGAGGTCTTCCTGCTCAACGTGCTGGGCCTCGCACTCCTCGTGGCGGGCATTGCCTCCGCCCTCCAAGTGTCGGCCGCAGTGGGGGCCTTCATGTTGGGCATCGCCATCTCAGGCGCGACGGCTCACAACGCCACCAGGATTCTGGAACCGTTGCGGGACCTCTTCGCGGCGATCTTCTTTGTAGCGTTCGGGCTCAACACGGATCCCACGTCCATTCCGCCGGTCCTTGGATGGGCTCTGGTGCTGGCAGTCATCACCGCCGCAACCAAGATGCTGACGGGAATATGGGCCGCCAAGCGCGCCGGCATCGCTGTGCCGGGCCGCTTCCGCGCAGGAGCAGCCTTGATCGCCCGTGGTGAGTTCTCCATAGTCATTGCGGGGCTGGCTGTTGCTTCGGGCGCAGTGCCCGACGAACTCGCGGCACTCGCTACGGCTTATGTCCTCATCATGGCCATTCTCGGTCCACTTGCTGCCCGCTTCGTGGAACCGGTGGTCAAGGCCATCCGGAAGACACCGGGAGCCCCACCGCGTACGCCCGAGCGCGCCCCCGCGTAGCAAGCACGTCATGTCCCCCGGCCGAGCGGCGGGATCTCAACTCAAAGACACCCCAAAGCCCCGAAAGCTAACCCCTCGACGGCGCCGGGAAAGACGCTAGATGGACGTCCGGTGGAAGTTTTGGTGGCTGCGGCTCGCGGTGGGTCCACGCTGGCCTTGGTAGCGGTTGCCGTATTCGCCGGAACCGTAGGGGTGCTCCGCTGAGGACGTCAGCCGGAAGAAGCACAGCTGGCCGATCTTCATGCCCGGCCACAGCTTGATGGGCAACGTGGCAACGTTGGAGAGCTCCAAGGTCACGTGACCTGAGAAACCGGGATCGATGAAGCCGGCCGTGGAGTGCGTCAACAGCCCGAGGCGACCCAAGGACGACTTCCCCTCAAGGCGCGCAGCAATGTCGTCGGCCAGACTGACAGTTTCGTACGTGGAGCCGAGCACGAATTCTCCCGGGTGAAGGATGAACGGCTCGTCGCCCTCCACTTCCACCAACCGGGTCAGTTCCGGCTGTTCCTCGGCGGGGTCGATGTGGGCGTATTTATGGTTGTCGAAGAGCCGGAAGAACCGGTCAATACGCACGTCCACGGAGGACGGCTGAACCATCGCGGGGTCGTACGGTTCAAGAACAATCCGTTGGGAGTCTATTTCGGCACGAATATCGCGGTCAGAGATCAGCACAGCATCAAAAATACCCCATGCATTGTCCGCGCCGCCCCATGGGACTATAGTTCCCGGACATGTAGAACCGCGCCCGTACTTGGGGGCAACGAGCATTCGCGGGGTAATTGTGAGAAAACTGGCTGCGCCTGCCGCTATTGTGCTGGCCTGCACGCTGGCTCTTGGGGTGGCCGCTTCCAGCCAGATTTTCCCTTCAACGCAGACGAATCCCGGCCCCACTTCCGCCCCTTCGGCAGCTGTCCCGTCAGGACTGACGGCACCGAAGGAAACCACGACGGCGGATCCCGCACCTTCTGCGCCCCTCCCGGCGGCCGGCAACGCATCCCAGCCAGCCACGGTGCCCACCCCGGACACCGGGCCTTTGGAGCCGACACCTGGAGTCTCCACGGGAACCGGTTCGGACAGCGGACCCGTGGCAGTGGATCCCGTCTTTGAAACTCCGCCGCCTGTGCCCAGCATTGGGCCCTCGTGGGGTCCGGACAACCCCTCTGACACTGGTGTCACCGAACCACCGGCAACGGAACCGACTCCCCAGGGGACTTCTGGCGAAACCCCGAGCGAAATTCAACCGACGGCCCCAGCCGCGGGGCCGATCCCATCAGGCGCTCCCACAGATCCGGCCTCCCCGAGCGAAAGCGCCTCAGCTTCCCCCAGCGAAACGGCCGAACCGAGTACCTCACCATTACCGAGCGCACCGGCCGCATCATCCGAACCGACGGCGGGTACGCCCACCCCGAGCGCACCGGCCGTCACTCCGACGCCCACTGAAACCGCCAACCCAGCCCCTTCATCAGCACCGACCACGCCGTTCCCCGGCAAGAGCCCCAGCGGCGACACAAACCCGGACAACGGAGCACTGGCTCTCCTCCCTGACAGCAATGCGGCAGCGATCCTGACGGTGTTCAACGCCATCAACAGCTACCGCGCGTCGCTGGGCCTGGCTCCCGTGAAGTACCACGCGACGGTGGCCAGCCTGGCCCAGGACTGGTCCAACAACATTGCAACGCGTGAGGTGATCCAGCACCGCGCCAATTTCTGGACAGATCCCCGGGCGCTTAATCCAAACAATGGCGCGGGTGAGGTGATCGCTGTTCGCTGGGACCGGGACGCGGCGCAGCTGGTGGAGTGGTGGAAGGGCTCCCCTGGTCATGATGCCCTCTTGCGTGATCCCCGGTTCAACGTGATGGGCATCGGTATCACGTACACGGACGGTAACTGGCAGACCACTCCCAACCGTTTCACGCTCTGGGGTGTGGTGAATTTCTTCGGCTACACCACACTCCCGGCAGGGACCACGACGAGCCCGGGAGGCACGGTCACACCGCCTACGGATCCGGTGGCTGTTTGCCAGCCCGGAGACAGGCACCAGCCCCCCACTGTCAACCTGAGTGAGGCCGCCATTGGCAGCGCTGCCGACCTCGTTTCCGTCGGTTCGGACGGAACTGTCTACTCCTACCCGTCCTTGGGGGACGCCAAGTATGGTGGCGCCAAGAAGATCGGCATCGGCTTCACGGGGCTCAAGGAACTGTTCGTTTCCGACTGGGACCGTGACGGCGTCTTTGATCTCATTGCCCAAAGAACCGATGGCGCGCTGCTCGTTTACCCGGGGAGGATTGGCGGCGGCTTTGGTTCCCCGGGCGTCCTTGGCCAGGGGTGGCAGTCCCTGAACCTTGCCATCGGCAACTGGTGCGCCAACAACCGTCTCCCGCAAATCGTTGCCATGGACGCCTCCGGCGGCCTGTGGTTGTACAGGAACGCGGGCCTCACGTTCATCCGTTCCCAGGCTGCCATTGGCACAGGCAACAGGGCTGTCCGGCTCAGCATGGTGGATTACAACGCAGATGGATTCCAGGACCTGCTGACCGTTGAGCCCAATGGATACCTGCGCCTTTACCGCGGCAGCGGCCTGGGTACTCCCAAACAGGAGGCCCGGCCGGTGGTAGGCGCGGCGTGGACGGACTACTCCGGACTGCGTGCTCTGCAAGGAGTCGATGGGGCGGGGACCACCGGCGTTGCCGGGTTGGGCGCCAACGGTGTCCTGGAGTATTGGGACCTAACCTCAGGAAAGCTCACTACGCCTGTGGCAGTGGGTGGCGGGTGGGGCGGCTTCAAACTGGCCCAGTAGGGCTCAAGCCGCCGACCGCGATTCCATGACGGTCTTCAGCTGCTCCAACTGAGCCACTTCCTGCTCCATGCTTTTCTGGATCATGGGGTTCATCAGCTTCTGCAACCCCTTGGGGTGGTAGTCCAAAGCGAACCGTAGGCGCGTGCTCTGGCCTTCGGTACTGAGGTAGTAGCCGCCGGTTGGCCGCGCGGGTCCGGCGACCACGGCGAACCGCACTTCGGCGCCGGGCCGTGCTTCGGTGATCTGGAAGTCCGCGGCCACGGGTCGGCCGCCGGGTCCGTTGATGGTCTGCTGGTACAGGGCGCCCTTTTGCCCGCGGCCGCCGGATCGGAGGGAAATGCTGCGGATCCCTGAGCGCCACAATGAGTTGTTCAGTCCGTCCATCAGGAAGGCATAAATGGTCATGGCATCCCGGTGAATCACCACTTCATGGTCTGCGAAGGCCATGGAAACCTCTTTCGGCGTACGGATCAGTTACGTAGCCCGGTTCCCCCTACTCAGCAGCTAACACTTTCAGCGTAGCCAGCAGAACTTCGCTTGGGTCCTCTGGAGGCGAGCCTTGACCGAATGGTTATCTGACGTACCAATAAAGTCACCACTGACACCTGCCCGGCCACACGGTAGAGTGCCCCACGTTGACACAATCGAGATGGGGGACGTCATGCAGGTTCAGGATCGCCAAGGTCTTAGAGGTAAGTTCCGACGGCGGGTGGCTGCTTGTGCGGTCTTCCTGGCTGTTGCAGTGGCTGGTGGCGCTGTTTCGGCGGTCCCGGCCATGGCAGCTGCCGTTCCCGCCACAGTGAATCCTCTTCCCAGCGTGGACCCCATTGGTGACCCCACCAGCTACTCGGTGCTGGTCAACAAGTCCCGGCCTTTGAACCCTGCCAGCTACGCGCCGTCGGACCTTGTCAACGCACGCGGCTCGGGCCAGTACATGCGCGCAGAGGCGGCGGCCTGGCTTAACGGCCTGTTCCAGGGTGCGGCCGACGCCGGGACCGGCGGCTTGTCGATCGTGAGCGGCTACCGTTCCTACGCCCAGCAGCAACAGGTCTACGCGTACTACGTCAGCATTTACGGCCAGGCGTACGCGGACACCATTTCTGCCCGCCCCGGCTACAGCGAGCACCAGACCGGCTTGGCTATGGACATCGGCAACGCGGCAGGTTCCTGCGGCCTCAGCACATGTTTTGGTGACACCGCCGCGGGCAAATGGGTGGCGGCCAATGCCCACAAGTACGGCTTCATTGTCCGGTATCCCGATGGCTACACCGGAATCACGGGCTACAGCTACGAGCCATGGCACTTGCGCTATGTGGGCGTGGCCCTGGCCACTGACATGAATCGGCGCGGCTTCCCCACCCTGGAGCAGTACTTTGCCGGCAATACCGCGGTGTCCGCCAGCATCAAATCAGGCGCAGACCTGGCGGCGGCGGACGCCTCCGGCCGCCTGTTGAGGTACCCGTCGACGGCGGCAGGCGGCTACATGGATGCGGTGCAGATCGGTTCGGGGTGGACGGGTTTAAAGCAGGCGTTCGTTGTGGACTGGGACATCGATGGCGTCTATGACCTCTTGGCACAGTGGAACAACGGCACTCTGGGCGTGTTCCGGGGCCTTCCCGGCGGGGGCTTCGCAGGCCAAGTGATTGTAGGGAACGGCGGGTGGGACCAGATGACCATCACCGTGGGCAAGTGGACCCACGCGGACGGCCGGCCCGGCGTCGTCGGATACTTCCCGGACGGTGTGCTCCGCTACTACCCCAACACGTTTGGTGGCGCGCTGAGCAGCCCGCGCACAATCGGCAGCGGCTGGCAAGGCATGGAGCTGACCATCGCAGACTGGGAAGGCGACGGCGCCAACGACATCCTGGCCCGGACTTCCTCCGGGGCTTTGATCAATTACCGCGGCGACGGCTGGGCAGGTTTCTACGGCCCTGCCACAACAGTAGGTACCGGCTGGCAGTACATGCGTGTCATGGCTCCGAGCTTTGGACTGACGGGCGCAGGCACCCGTGGTATTACCGCCCAGACGTCAGATGGGAACCTCTACAACTACGGTTTGGGCCGAAGCCAGTGGACCACGTATGGACAAGTGGGCTCAGGATGGAACAGCTTGAAGTTGTTCAAATAGGGCCAAAGCCGGCACACGGTGCGCCGGTCATGAGGAGTCCCGCAACTGCGCTAAGCTAGGACTCGCTCGGGGGATTTTTCCCGGGCAACGCGGGCGTAGCTCAATGGTAGAGCGCTAGCTTCCCAAGCTCGATACGCGGGTTCGATTCCCGTCGCCCGCTCCAAGAAAACCCCGGATCCAGTGGTCCGGGGTTTCTTTTGTCTCAGCACTGAACGCTCGACGCCGGTACTCACCAATCGACGTCGGCCGTCACCTGAGAGGGCGGCCGCGCCGTCGTAAAAACACTCCCGCCCTGGTGACTCCGGCCACAGCGCCTTCCGGGGAGGTGTATCGTCAGGAGTCAGGAGCCATCGCGGCTCCGCTCTAAGGGAGCCATCATGGGCGACAAATCACCGCGCCAAACTGCATCGAAGAAATCCAGCAAATCCATCAAGGAAAAACGCGCGGATAAGCGGGCTTCCGAGTCTTCCGCCACCGAGGCGGCAAAGCCTTCCACCGGAAACAAGAAGTGACAGCAGCAACCGGCCAGCTGAGCGTTGGCGTCCTCGCTTCCTCACTGAAGCCCAATGAGCGCCGCTTGCCCATCCACCCGCAGCATTTGGAGCGCATCGCTCCTGAAGTTCGCCGGCAGCTTCGTTTTGAGCACGGCTACGGCGAGCGGTTCGGTGTCCCGGACAGCAAACTTGAATCTTTGGTGGGCGGGCTCGGGACGCGCGAGGAGTTGATCGCCAACAGCGATGTCATCCTGCTCCCGAAGCCGCAGGCCCAGGATTTGGCCGAGCTCCGCGACGGTCAGACGTTGTGGGGCTGGCCTCACTGCGTGCAGGACCGGGCTATCACCCAGTTGGCAATTGACAAGAAGCTCACGCTCATCGCCTTCGAGGCCATGAATCACTGGGCGGGCGACGGCGGGTTCGGCCTGCATGTTTTCCATAAGAACAACGAGCTCGCCGGATACTGCTCCGTGTTGCATGCTCTGGCCCTCACGGGTTCAACGGGCGATTATGGCCGCCGGCTCAGCGCCGTCGTTATTGGGTTCGGTGCCACGGCCCGCGGCGCCGTCACGGCGCTGAATGCCCATGGCATTCACGACGTCCAGGTCCTGACCAATCGGGGCGTCGCCGCCGTTGGGTCTCCGATCCATTCAGTACGGATTGTGCAGTTCGACCATGACAGCAAGGCGCCGTTCCTCAGCGAAGTCATTACGGACAAGGGACGCAAGCCTTTGGCGCCGTTCCTGGCCGCTGCGGACATCGTGGTGAACTGCACCCTGCAGGACCCGAACGCCCCGCTGACGTACCTTCGCACTGAAGACCTGACGGAATTCCAACCGGACAGCCTGATTGTGGATGTGTCCTGCGACGAAGGCATGGGCTTCAGCTGGGCGCGGACCACCACGTTCGACGAGCCCATGTTCCGCGTGGGCGGGCACGTCAATTACTACGCCGTGGACCACAGCCCGTCCTACCTTTGGAATTCGGCCAGCTGGGAAATCAGCGAGGCCCTGCTTCCGTTTCTGGACACCGTGGTGGCGGGACCGGACGGTTGGGATGCCAACGAGACCGTCTCCCGCGCAATCGAAATTCGCGATGGTGTGATTCGCAATCCGGACGTCCTGGAGTTCCAGGGACGTTCAGCGGATTACCCGCACTTGCCAGTGGCCTAGCCATTAGTTCGACGCACCATGAAGCGCCCCCGGCTCACGGGGGCGCTTCACTTCAAGCCGTTTGCGGTTCCTGCACGATCCGCAGCACCCGCCGCCGATCCCGCAGGTCCACTTTGATGTGCAGGGATGACTTCCGGGCCAGGACGAAGGCGACTACCACCGCCGCGATGGCCGGCACACCACCGGAGATCAGGACGGCCAGGTGGGGTCCGAGGTGCTCGGCGAGCCAACCCATCATGGGCCCGCCGATTGCCTGCCCACCGATCAGCACCACCAAGTACAGGCTCATGACGCGCCCTCGGATGCTCATGTTAGAGCTGGTCTGCACCATTTGGTTGGCCGCGGTAAGGAACATGAGACACCAGAATCCGGCGAGGACCATGGTGACGCTGAACCACACCATGGTTGGCATGAGCGAGGACACACAGAGCATCAGGCCATACAGACCGGCAGAGGTCACCACCGACCGCAATCGCAGTTGACGACGGCGGGTGGACGCCACTGCGCCGGTCAGCGCACCGAGCGCAACCATCGCGTTCAGCAGGCCGTAGCCTCCGGCACCGGCGTCGTACACGTGGTCCGCGAAGGCGGCCAGGAGCACGGGCAGGCTCATGGCGAAAACTGCCACGAAGCCGGCCATTAACCATGGCCAGTAGATGGTGGGCTTGCTGAGTGCGTAATTGAGACCTTCGCGCAGCATTCCCTTCTTGCGGGGAGTCGGCTGGCTGAGGTGCAGCTGGTCCTTGCGGAGAATCAGCAGCATGGCCACCGTGGAGCAGCATGCCACCGCGTTCGCGGCGAAGGCCCAGCCGGCACCCACTGCGGTGAGCAGCACACCGGCAAGGGCGGGCCCAATCAGGCCGCCGAGCTGGAAGGTGGTGGAGTTCACGCTGATGGCGTTCCGCAGGTACTTGGGACCCACGAGCTCGTTGACGAACACTTGCCGGGCCGGCTGGTCCAGGACGGTCACGAAGCCCAACGCCAGTGCGATCACGTAGACGTGCCAGACCTCAACGCGCTGGCTCAGCGAGAGCACCGCGAGCAGGGCGGCAAGTACCGCTGCCGCGGATTGGCAGATGATGAGGATCTTTCGCTTGGCGAAGCGGTCGGCGATCATTCCGCCCCACGGGCCAAGGAAAAGCGACGGCATGAACTGCAGCGCCACCGTAATTCCGACGGCGGTGACGGAACCGGACAGCTGGAGCACCATCCAGTCCTGGGCGATGCGCTGCATCCAGATGGCGATCACGGCGATGAAGTGGCCGATCGCGAAGATCCTGAAGTTGGGCACCTTCAGGGAGATGAAGGTATGCCGCCAGGGCAGCTTTTCACTCACGACGGCGAGTGGCTGGGTGACGGTGTCCGCGGGCGGAGGTGCGGACAGGGAATCGATGACGGGCTGGCTGACGTTTGCCGCTGAAGGCGGTGGGGGTGCCAAAGGTAGTCCTCGGATGGAGAGTTTCGGTGGGATGCGTTTAACGCTAAGGTTGCCAGCAACAATTATGGAAGCGTATTGCGCCTATAACTAGCATTGCGGAACGCAATGAGCTGCTTGCGGCACCAGGGAAAGCGGCGCAGTACTCCGGCCCGGCGCTGACCTGCGCTTTAGGAGTTCCGTGTTCGAACCTGTCCAGCTCCGTTCCTTTTTGGCCGTCGCGGAAACGCTGAGTTTCACCAAAGCCGCAGAGCGTCTTGGGCTCGCGCAGCCCACTGTCAGCCAGCATGTCCGCAAGCTCGAGGCGTCCGCCAAAAGGGTGCTGGTTGCCCGCGATACGCGCGAAGTCCGGCTCACCGATAACGGCGATGCGATGGCCGGTTTTGCCCGCAGCATCCTTGCCGCCCACGACTCCGCCGCCCGCTACTTTTCGGGTTCGGCCATGCGCGGGCGCCTCCGATTCGGAACCGCCGACGACCTCGCCATCACGGGCCTCCCCCGCATCCTCCGCGAGTTCCGGCAGCTATACCCGCAAATCAACCTGGAACTCACCGTCAGCCAAAGCGACCAGCTCTACAAACGACTCAATGCCGGGCAACTGGACCTGGTCTTCGTGAAATGGGTGGCCGGAGCCAAGGAAGGCACGGTAGTCCGGCACGACAACTTCGCCTGGGTGGGTGTGGAGCAGACCGTCCTGGAGCCAGGAGCGCCGGTCCCACTCATCGCCTACCCGGCACCCAGCCTCAGCCGAAAGCTCGCCATCGATGCCTTGGAAGCCGAGGGCCGGACCTGGCGGATCACGTGCAGCACCAAGCAGATCAGCGGGGTGCTTGCCGCAGTCCGGGCAGGCATTGGTGTGGCGGTAATGCCGGCGTCCCTGGTTCCGGAGGACTTGAAAGTCATCACGCAGAGGTTCGGACTGCCGCCAGTGGGGGACGTCGATTTCACCCTGATCCGCAACCCGCTGGCAAACGCCGAAGTGATCGATGCCCTCACCCAGGCCATCATGGGGCGGACCCTAAGTAAGTCGAACTAGTGTGCCGGGCGGCTTGGCCGAAATGATGTCGCGTAGTACGTCGCACCCTTTTCCGCCGCTTGCACCAGTAACCTCTGGCGCGTGTGGGGGGAGCGGGTGCGGCGCTGGCGCTTATGGGGTGCGTGGGGCGGGGGCGGGTGCGGAGGACCGCCGGGAGCGGGCGCGCCTTTGGCGCTGACCACGCCCATACCTGGGCCACCCCGTCCCTCGACAGTGGCACCGTACGTCGCACCCGTTTCCGCCGCTTGCACCCGTAACCTCTGGTGCGTGTGGCGGGAGCGGGTGCGGAGCTGGTGCTTAAGGGGTGCGTGTGGCGGGAGCGGGAGCGGCTTTGGCGCTGACCTACGCCCATACCTAGGCCACCCCGTCCTTCAGCAGTGGTTCCGGACGTCGCACCCTTTTCCGCCGTTTGCACCAGTAACCTCTGGTGCGCGTGGGGGGAACGGGTGCGGTGCTGGCGCTTATGGGGTGCGCACGGCGGGAGCGGGTGCGCGCGGCTGGCGGATTCGGGTGCGGAAATGCTCACCAGGCGATCCGCCCTTACCGGGTAAGCGCATTCCCGGTATCCTGTGAAGCATGATCGACCTCACCACTCTGGCTGACCTCACGCCTGGCATTTGCTCCGTCACCCTTCGCTCGCACGGGATCGACGAGGTGGTCCGAATTTCCTCGAATGCGGGTCTTGCCGGCATCGAGTGGGGTACTGATGTCCATGTGAGTGATGCTGATTCAGCCTCGCACGCCAAGGCCGCCACTGAAGCCGCCGGACTGACAGTTCTGTCGCTCGGCTCGTACTACCGCTGCGGCGCCTTCGGGGACTTCGGGCGCGCGCTGGACCTTGCCATCGCTGTCGGCGCCCCAAGGATCAGGGTATGGGCCGGGGAGCTTGGCTCGGCCGGCGCGAGCCAGGAGCACTGGGACGCGGTGGTGAAGGACACCCAACGCATTGCCGACCTGGCCTCTGAACGCGGCGTGGCCATTGCTTTCGAATACCACGGGAACACCCTCACCGACTCCCCCGCCACCACCCTCGACCTCCTGAACCGGGTCAACCACGCCAACGTCGGCACTTACTGGCAGCCCGCCGTCGGACTTTCAGACCAGCAGGCGCTGGAGTCCCTCCACCAGGTCCTGCCGCATGTGGTGGGCGTGCATTGTTTCTCGTGGGGGCCGGAGGCCGAGCGCTTCCCGCTGCGCAACCGGAAGTTGCTGTGGCAGACCGTCACCGATGTTCTGCGGGGCAACGGCAAGGACACGGACATCATGTTGGAATTCGTCGAGGACGACCTTCCGGACAACGTGCTCAACGACGCCGCTTTCCTGCACACCATCACTTTGGGCGAGGACTAACCTTTCCGGCGGACCACGCTGCCCGGGCTATACAGCCCAACCCATCCGGCGGAGCCACGCGGCGCAGAGCCCGGTCCATTGCTCGGCGCCGGGCGTGCCTGCTGCGAGGCCGATGCCGTGGATGCCGTTCGGGAAAACGTGCAGCTCCGTGGCAACTCCGGCCCTGCTCAGCGCTCCCGCGTAGGCCAGGCTGTGGCCGACAGGGACGGATTGGTCGTCGGCCGTGTGCCAGAGGAACGCCGGGGGTGTTGCCGGGGTGACGTGCAGTTCGGCGGAGAGCTGCCGCAGGATTTCAGGCCCCGCCCCCTCGCCGGCCAGGTTGTCCACGGACCCTTGGTGCACCGAATCCACGAAGGAAATGACCGGATAGCAGAGGATGCTGAGGTCCGGAACCGACTCGCGGATGTCCAGCGCAGGATCGCCCGCGGGCACCTGCACAGACAAAGTAGCGGCCAGATGCCCACCCGCCGAGAACCCGAGGACACCCGCACGCGAGGGATCAACCTTCAGGCCATGCCCTCCGTTGCGGATCCAGATCATGGCTTGCTTGGCGGCGGCTAACGGCGCCGGGTGCCGATGCGGAGCCACTGGATATCGCAGCACGAACGCGTGGATCCCCAGCGAAGCGAGCCACTCTGCCACAGGTTCGGCTTCATGGTCTGCCGTTTTCGAGTAGCCTCCGCCGGGCAGAACCAGGACTGCGGGCGCCGCCAGACCGGAAGGCCCGACGGCGGGAATCACTGTGAGCGCTCGGGGCGCCTCAGCCTCCGCTGCGGTCATACCTGCGATTCCATCGGGGTTTCAGTGCTGCGGCGGAGCTTGACCGCGCCGCTGACAGGCGGAGTGTCAGGGTCTCCTGCGGCGAGGCGTCCAATGTCCTCGAGCGGCAAATGCACCGTTGAAAGAGCGGGCCGGAAGTCGCGGAGGGTCTCAATATCGTCGAAGCCGGCAATCGTGGCGTCCCGGGGAATCCACACGCCTTCGGGTCGGAGCGCAGCGGTAACGCCAATGGCCATGACGTCGTTGACGGCGAAGATGCACAGCCGGTTCGGGGACGCCTTGATCCGGTCCGCGAGCGCCAGGCCGGCTTCATATCCCCCGGCGCGGTTGAATCCGGTGCGGATGATTTCCGCTGTGGGCCGGCCGGCGTCTGCGAGTCCTCGCTGGAATCCGCGGACCCGGTCGTCTGAGGTGTAGAGCCCTTCGGGGCCGGCAACGATCAGGAATTCGCCGTCGTGGGTAGCGGCCAGTTCGGCGGCCAGCCCCGCAGCGAGTTCCTCATTGGGGACCTTCACCACGTGGTAGCCCTCGGTGGTGGACGCTCCAACTACCGGGTGGCCCACCACTCCCACGTGCCCGCCGTTGCGGCAGTAGCGGTCCAATTCGGCAGCGAGTTCAGTGTTTCCTTGCTTGTCCTCGGCGCGGACGGAGCGCGATCCGGCGATCACGATGGAGTCGGCACGGCGGGCAGCGAATGCAGCTACTGCTTCCTTTTCGTCGTGCGGTGCGCCGGATGTGCTGGCCAGCAGGACCATGCGGTTCTGTTGGCGGGCCGCTTCCTGGACGCCGCGGGCGATGGCGGAGAAGTAGGGATCGGCTATGTCGTGGACAATCAGTCCGATCAACCCTGAACTGGACTTGGCGAGCGCCTGCGCCTGCGCATTGGGAACATAACCCAGCTTGTCGGCGGCGTCGCGGACGCGCTCGGCGATGTCCTCGGCCGGCTTGCGGGCGGAGCCGTTAAGGACCCGGGATGCCGTGGCCAGGGAGACCCCGGCCAAACGGGCAACTTCACTCAGTGTGCTGGCGGCCACGGGGGCCCTCCTTTTCTGCAAGCGTCGGGACTGGCGCTAAGGAAATTATGGCAGTTCTCTCAGAATTTTGGGAAAGCGCTTGCCAACACGGCGCGCCATGGTGCATGATCGATTGCAGCGGGAATGCGCTTTCCCACATGACAGAAGTAAGCACCGGCAACGCTCAGCGGCCGGCACACAAGGCACTGGAGAAAACATGGGCTTCGAAACAAAGACGATCCGTATCGCCATGAACGGCATCACCGGCCGTATGGGCTACCGCCAGCACTTGCTGCGGTCCATCCTCCCCATCCGCGATGCTGGCGGCTTCACTCTCGAAGACGGCACCAAGGTTCAGGTGGAACCGATCCTGGTTGGCCGCAACGAAGCCAAGATCCGCGAGCTCGCCGAGCTCCACAAGGTCTCCGAATGGTCCACCGACCTGGACGCCGTCATCGCCGATCCCACCGTGGACATCGTGTTTGACGCTTCCATGACCAGCCTCCGCGCCGCCACCTTGAAGAAGGCAATGCGCGCCGGCAAGCACATCTTCACCGAAAAGCCCACGGCCGAGACCCTGGAAGAGGCAATCGAGCTCGCCCAGATCGGCAAGGAATCCGGCGTCACGGCAGGCGTTGTGCACGACAAGCTGTACCTCCCCGGCCTGGTGAAGCTCCGCCGTCTGGTGGATGAAGGCTTCTTCGGCCGCATCCTCTCCATCCGTGGCGAATTCGGCTACTGGGTCTTCGAAGGCGACGTCCAGGCTGCACAGCGTCCCTCCTGGAACTACCGCAAGGAAGACGGCGGTGGAATGACCACGGACATGTTCTGCCACTGGAACTACGTCCTTGAAGGCATCATCGGCAAGGTCAAGAGCGTCAACGCCAAGACCGCCACGCACATCCCCGCACGTTGGGACGAGGCCGGCAAGGAATACAAGGCCACCGCCGACGACGCTTCCTACGGCATCTTCGAACTGGAGACCCCGGGCGGCGACGACGTCATCGGCCAGATCAACTCCTCCTGGGCCGTCCGCGTCTACCGCGACGAACTGGTGGAGTTCCAGATCGACGGTACGCACGGTTCCGCCGTCGCCGGTTTGAACAAGTGCGTTGCGCAGCAGCGCGCCCACACCCCCAAGCCCGTCTGGAACCCGGACCTGCCCGTCACGGAATCCTTCCGCAGCCAGTGGCAGGAAGTTCCCGCCAACGCTGAACTGGACAACGGCTTCAAGCTGCAGTGGGAAGAATTCCTGCGCGACGTCGTCGCCGGCCGCGAGCACCGCTTCGGTCTGCTCTCCGCAGCCCGCGGCGTGCAGCTGGCTGAGCTCGGCCTGCAGTCCTCGGCTGAACGCCGCACCATCGACATCCCGGAGATCACCCTCTAATGACGTCACTGATTCTTCCCACCAACGACGGCGGCACCCGCGAGTACCGCCTTCAGGCGGCCACATCGTGGGTCAAGCCGACCGCTCCTTTGACGGCCCGCCGCGCCTACGCCGCAGCACACGTCATCCCTGAGGTCGCCGCGGACAACACCCCCGGCGCGCCGGCCCAGCTCGACTGGGACGCCACCCTGGCGTACCGTCACGAGCTGTGGTCCTATGGCTTGGGCGTTGCCGACGCCATGGACACCGCACAGCGTGGCATGGGCTTGGACTGGGCCGCGACCCAGCAGCTCATCAAGCGCACCGGCGCCGAGGCCGCCTCCGTGGTGGCAGCGGGCAACGCCGCTATCGCCGGTAAGTCCGTCCGCGACCTCGTGTCCTGTGGCGCAGGCAGCGACCAGCTGGACATTGCGACGCTCCCTGAGGGGGCGGCCGGAATCCAGGCCGTCATCGACGCTTACCGTGAGCAGATCGCCGTCGTCAGTGAGGCCGGCCCCAAGGTCATCCTCATGGCATCCCGCGCCCTGGCCAAGGTTGCCAATGGTGCCGACGACTACCTGCACGTCTACTCGACGCTGCTTCAGGAAGTCGACCAGCCCGTCATCCTGCACTGGCTCGGCACCATGTTTGACCCCGCACTGGCTGGCTACTGGGGCTCCGACGACGTCTCCGTCGCCACCGAAACGTTCCTCAGCCTGATCCGCGAGCACTCGGACAAGGTTGACGGCGTAAAGGTTTCGCTGCTGGACGCCTCACACGAGGTCGCCCTCCGCGCCAACCTGCCGGAAGGCGTCCGCCTCTACACCGGCGACGACTTCAACTACCCGGAACTGATCGACGGCGACGAAACTCACCACTCGGACGCCCTTCTGGGCATCTTCGCTGCCATCTACCCAGCCGCTTCGGTCGCGTTGCAGAAATACGACGCCGGTCAGGGCGCCGAAGGGCGCGCCATCCTGGACTCCACCCGTGAGCTCGGAAAGCACATCTTCAGCGCACCCACGTTCTACTACAAGACCGGCATCGCGTTCATGTCATGGCTCAACGGCAAGCAGCCCGGATTCCAGATGGTGGGTGGACTGCACTCGGGCCGCTCGGTGCTGCATTTGGCGAAGACGTTCGAACTGGCAGACCAGGCCGGTCTGCTGAAGGACCCCTCGCTGGCCGCGTTCCGGATGTCGGACTTCCTGCGGATCAACGGGGTGGGCGCATGAGCTCCGATTTCTCGCGTCTCTCCTTGAACAGCGCCACCACCAAAAAGTGGACCTTGGCCGAGGCCGTTGACGGTTGCGCCCGCGCAGGCATCCCCGCGATCGGGCCGTGGCGTGACCGCGTTGCCGAGGCCGGACTGGACAAGGCAGCCAAGCTCATCAAGGACGCCGGACTCCGCGTTTCCTCGTTGTGCCGCGGCGGCTTCCTGACGGCGGCCGATCCCGAGGGACAGGCCGCTGCATTGGCAGACAACTTCGAAGCCGTGCGCGAAGCAGTAGCGCTGGACACCCAGGAACTGTTCCTGGTGGTTGGCGGGCTCGCCCCGGGTGAGAAGGACGTCGTCGCCGCTCGTCAGCGCGTGGCGGACCGCCTTGAAGAACTGGTTCCTTTCGCCTCCGAAAACGGCGTCCGTCTGGTGTTGGAACCACTGCACCCGATGTACGCAGCGGACCGCGCACTCATCTCCACCCTTGGCCAGGCACTCGATCTCGCCGCGCCGTACGACGCAAAGGCCGTTGGCGTCGCCGTCGACACCTTCCACGTCTGGTGGGATCCGGAACTGAAGGCGCAGATCGAACGTGCCGGCCGCGAAAACCGCATTGCCTCCTATCAGGTGTGCGACTTCAACCTGCCCATCGCTGCGGACGCGCTGTTGTCCCGCGGCATGATGGGCGACGGCGTCATCGACTTCGCCACCATCGGCACCTGGGTCAGGGAAGCCGGATACAAGGGCGACATTGAGGTTGAGATCTTCAACCAGGAAATCTGGGATGCCGATGGGGACAGTGTCCTCGAAACCATGAAGCAGCGCTACGCGGAGCTCGTCCTCCCGTTCGCGTAACAACGTGATCCTCCCGCGGATGCCCTAAGCGCTGCGGGAGGATCGCTCCAAAGCCAGCGGGCTCCTGCCAAGGTCACGGCAGGGGCCCGCTTTTGCGTGCACGCAAGGCTCGACGACGACGCGCGGGTAAGTGCCGCCGTCGGGCCTTCAGCGTGATTGGTTCGTGTACGGTGCGGCCACCACCCACTTTGATTGCTGGCATCGGTGGACACGCCGCATTGTGCGTGTGTCGCGGAGCTTTGCGTTTCAAAGTAGGTGGTGACCGCACGCTGGCCTTTGTGTCAGCTGTAAGTCCTCGAACGCGCAGGTGAGATAAGTGCTACACAGCTGAAACATTGCGTCGATGGGAGGAAACAATGGGCACCTACGCTGGTTTTACCTGGACAAAGACGTCCACGAAACCCCTGAAAGGACACCACCATGATGCTCTTGAAGACACTGACCTTTTTCCTCGACGCCAGCGGCAGCCACAGCGGGCCGTCCGGCGATTCCGCCAGCGAACACGCCCCTGCTGTTTCTGTGCGGCTGACGTCCAGCGCCTGGGAGGGCTGGTGGGATGACGCCGATCAGGGTTTCCCCGCCGAAGCCTGATCGCTCAGGAAGATCGAGCAGTCAGCTGCATCTTGGCCTTCGGCCGGCCGATCAAGGTGACCGAGCCGCCGTCGAGCCCTTCCAGTTCCAGCTTGATGTTCCGGGAGCCTTCTTCAGGTTCCACGGAGTTGACCTGAAAAACCTCACCACTGATCCGGACGTTGTCGCCATTCTTGATGGCTTTGAGCTTCTTGCTACGCATTTCGGTGCTTACGGCGGGAGTCTTCATGCGGGTTACTTGCTCTTCCCGGGCTCGTCGCCGTGGGTTTCACGGATTTCTTCGCCGTCCCGAATTACTTCGTCGTCCTTCTCCTGCATCTTGTCGCTCTTCTTCGTGTCGCGCGGCGGGAGTTGAATGCTTTCTTCTGCCTCAATGCCGCCCTGCAGTTGGCGGCCGCGCTCCATTTCGGCGTCGAACTCGGCACCGAACAGCAAGGACATGTTGAGGATCCAGAGCCACAGCAGCATGATGATGACGCCCGCGAGGGCACCGTACGTCTTGTTGTAGTTACTGAAGTTTGCAACGTAGAAACCGAAGCCCAGCGACGCCAGCGCGAAAATCACCAGGGCAATGAGCGAACCCATGCTCATCCAACGGAACTTGGGCTGCTTGACGTTGGGGGTGAAGTAGTAGAGCACGGCAATGATCGCGACCACGATAACTATGAGGACCGGCCATTTGGCGATATTCCACACGGTCAAGAAGGTTTCAGACAATCCGATGGCACCGCCGATGGCCTCCGCCACGGGCCCGCTCAGGACCAGCATGGCGGCTGCCAGCGCAGCGCCGACGACGGCAACGATGGTAACGGCGAGCATGGTGCCGCGCAGTTTCACGAATCCGCGGCCCTCGTCCACTTCGTACACACGATTCATGGCCCGGCTGAAGGCTGTGGTGTATCCGGATGCCGACCAAAGCGCCACCAAAATACCGAAAACTAAGGCAAGCCCGGCCGTGTTGGACCTCGTCAGTTCCTCGATTGGCTGACGCAGGGCGTCAACACCCGGCCCCGGCGCGAACTGTTGGACTATGTCAAGCAGAGCCGAGGTGGTCCGTCCGGCGTCGCCAAAGATGCCGATCAGCGAAACCAATGCCAGGAGGGCGGGAAACAGCGAGAGGACGGCGTAGTAGGTCAGCCCTGCCGCTGCATCCGGGCACTGATCCTTGGTGAACTCCCGTAGCGTCCGCTTGGCGATGTACATCCACGTGGGCTTGGCGAGGTCATTCGGGCTGTCGGGCTTACGCGAATCCTCCGGAGAAGGAGCGGTCTGCGCCTTGGCCGTGCTTGTGTGGGCTGAGTCTTGTGTAGTCATGGGGCACTCGTCCGTGGGGTTGGTATTCGCGAACAGCTAACCCATCAATAGTAAGCATACTGATGAATGCTTCGGAAGTCCCGCACCGATTTATCGCCTGCGACCTCGGAAGATTATCGAGGCGCCCACCCAGCCTGCCATTCCCAGCCCCAGGCACCAAGCCGCAGCAAGCCACCCCGAGGCGGCAGCATCGCCGCCCATAAGGAACGTCCGCAACGCCTCCGTGACCGGCGTAAACGGCTGATGCTCGGCAAAACCCTGCAACCATGACGGCATGGTTTCCGGTCTCACGAACGCACTGCTGACATACGGCAGGAAGATAGTGATGCTGGTAAGGCCACTGGCCGCTTCCGGACTGAGGAGCAGGCCTGCCAACGTGGATAACCAGGTGAAAGCGAGAATGAAGGCCAGAAGCAGCGCAACCGCCGCGAGGACACCCCCGAAGGATGCCTGCGGCCGAAACCCCAGAACAAGGGCACAAACCATCAGAACCGCACTGGTGGCCAGGTTCCGCAGAGTACTGGCCACCACGTGGCCAGCCAAGACTGTAGAGCCGGCAATGGGCATGGTCCGGAACCGGTCCACCACGCCGGCTTTGATGTCCTGGGCCACGCTGACGGCAGTTTGAGACGAACCGAAGGCCGCACACATCAACAGGAGCCCCGGCATCACGTAATTCACGTACCCGCCACCGGATTGGATGGCTCCGCCGAAAACCCAGACGAAGGCAAACAGGATGCCCACGGGCACCATCAGTGAGATCACAAGGGAATCCACGGTCCTGATGGTCCGGAAAAGTTCCCGTTTGACCATGGTTCCAGTGTTTGCGGCGTAGAGAAAAACCGAGGTCATCGCTTCGCCTCCTTCTTGGTTGTCAGTGCCAGGAAGACATCATCCAGGGTGGGTTTGATGATGGAGATGCTGCCAACCGTGCATCCCGCAGCACTCAGGCTGGCAATAACCGAGGTGACAACGGCCGCGGTGTCAGCCGTTGCCACACGGATGGTGAGCAGATCGTCGTCGTGCGTCACGTTCAAACCCGCACCCTCCTCGCTTCGGACGAGCGCGAGGGCCTTGCCGAAGTCCAGCGGGTCCTGGAACCCGAATTCCACATGGCCGGCGGGGACCAATCGCTTCAACTCCTCTGCGGTTCCCCGAGCCATGATGCGCCCATCGTTGAGCACCGCTATGGAATCCGCCAGCCGATCAGCCTCTTCCAGGTACTGGGTGGTCAAGAACACGGTGACTCCTTGCCGTGACAGGCCGCGCACAGCGTTCCATACCGCCAGCCTGCTCCGCGGATCCAACCCCGTTGTGGGCTCGTCCAAGAAGAGCACTTCCGGACGCCGCACCAGGCTCATGGCAAGATCCAAGCGCCGAACCATGCCTCCGGAATACGTGGACACCTTGCGGCCCGCCGCCTCTTGAAGATCAAATTCCCGCAGCAACTCATCAGCCCGGCTGGTAGCCCTCGCGCCTGCCAAAAGGTGTAAGCGGCCAATCATGGTCAGGTTTTCCCGGCCGGTGAGGAACTCATCCACGGCCGAGGCCTGACTGGTGACGCTGAGAAGGTTCCGAACCGCAGCGCCCTGGCGTACGACGTCGAACCCTCCTACGGCGGCAGTCCCCCCATCGGCGCGCAGAAGCGTGGTAAGGATGGCCACCAGCGTCGATTTCCCCGCCCCGTTGGGACCCAGCAGGGCGAAAACGCTGCCCTGGGGGACGCTCAAATCGATGCCAGCCAAGGCGGTCTTGCCGCCGTAACTCTTGCGGAGATCCGAAATATCGATTGCTGATCCAGTCATGATGCCCCCCCAATTATTTGTTTATGCCATAAACTGTTTATAGCAGAAGCAGTTCGCTGTGTATACCCGAAACAGTTAGGCTGGCTGCGAGGGAAGGAAGCCATGCCGCAGGACGAACCGAACCCCGTGGACTTGCCGCCGGGCATCGCCATCGCGTGGGGGCTGGAGCGTCCATCCACCAGGGGCTCAAAAGCAGAGCTAAGCGCAGGCCGGATTGTGGACGCTGCCATCCGGCTCGCCGACAAGGAGGGGCTGGCCGCCGTTTCCATGGCCCGGTTGGGCAAGGAACTGGGCTTCACTTCCATGTCCCTCTACCGCCACCTGCGCTCCAAGGAGGAGCTCTTGGTCCTCATGGTGGACGCAGCATTCGGCGAACCGGATCTTGACGGCACCCCGGGGCCCACCGCACCCGGCGGTGAGCCCGACTGGCGAGTGGCCACCCGCAACTGGGCCAAAGCCATTGAGCAGAGGTACCGGCAACATCCGTGGATACTCGACCACCCGGTGACAGGCCCTCCGGCCTCGCCCCACGAGCTTCTCTGGCTGGAGCAACTCCTGCGGGCGCTCGCGCCAACGCCGCTCACGGCGTCGGAAAAACTCAATTCCGCCCTCATGCTGGCCAACCTGGTTCGCTCCAGCACGAGGATGGAACTCGACGTGGCTGACAACGATTCCCCCGCTGCCTTCGAGGCCTACGTGGGCTTGCTCTTCACACTCTTGGACCCTGGGACACATCGCGAAGTATTGGGCCTGTTCAGCGATCCCGAGCTGGCCGTCATGGAGCAAGCCGGAGACGAGCTCAGCTTCGCTTTAGAACGTTACCTTGACGGTATGGAAGCCCTGATGGTGCTGCGCAGGGTCTGATTGCGCCCCAATTCACTAGAAGCTGTTTCGCTCATCGTGTGCCATGATGGCCAACTGGATCCTGTTCTCCACGCCGAGTTTGGACAGCGAACTGGAAATGTGGGACTTCACGGTTCCCAAGGACATGTACAGCCGCTGAGCTATCTCCGTGTTGTTAAGCCCTTCGGCAACTGCGAAGGCAACCTCGCGTTCTTTGTCCGACAACCGGGCAAGGTTCCCGCCCTCGGTTCCAAAACTAGGGGGCTCGATCACGTGATCGATCAGCTGACGCAAAACTGCCGGAGATACTGCGGGGTCCCCTTGCGCCGCTTTGCGGACCGCATCCACGATCTCAGCAGGCGGGGTGTGCTTCAAAAGGAAGCCGGAAGCTCCGGAACGCAGGGCCTCCAGAACGTCGGCGTCCGCCCGGAACGTGGTCAGCATGATCACAGGGATCCCCCGGAAAAGGCGCTGCCCCTGCAACAGTCGGAGAGCCGCCAGCCCATCAACACGTGGCATACGGATGTCCATCAACACAACGTCCGGTTCCAACTCGGTCACCGCCGCGATCACTTGGTCACCATCCGAGGCTTCCCCCACCACTACAAGGTCTGCCGCCCCTCCAAGCATCAGGCGCAGGCCAGAGCAGACGATGGGGTCGTCGTCGACAATCAGCACGCGAGTGGTTCCCGTCATGACGCTCCTGACGGCAAGCGACCCACAAGGGTGAACCTGCCCTGCGAGATACCGTGCTCCAAGACGCCGCCGTCAATCCGGACCCGTTCCCTCAATCCGATCAGCCCTTTGCCTGTCACGGCAAGATCAGTTTCCGTCAAGCCCAAGGGAACCGGATTGGAGATGGAAACTTCAACGGTGCCGTCTATCCCACGGATGAGAACAGAAACCCTCGCATGCTGGGCGTGCTTCCTCGCGTTGGTCAGCCCTTCCTGCGCAATCCGGTAAATGGTGCGTTGGAGGGTGTCACGCAGGCTGGCAGTCAAAGACTCATCAAAGTCCATGTCCACGTGTTGACCGGCACTCCGCGCCTCCTGCACCAACGCAGGCACATCGCTGAGCCTGGGCTGCGGCCTCCCCCGGGTTTGCAGAGGCGATTCCGCGTCGTCACGAAGCACGGACAAGACCTCCCTCAATTCCTCCACTGCAATGGTGGCATTGCTGCGAATGATGGCCGCAGCCTGGTGAATCTCCGCCTCCGAAAGCCGCGGCACCGCATCCGCCGGCGGGGGCAAGGTCCTGAATTCAAGTGCACCGGCATGCACCGAAAGCAGTGAGATGCGGTGGGCCAGGACATCGTGCATTTCACGCGCGATCTTTTCCCGCTCGCCGCGACGCGCGCTGGCTAGCTCCGCTTCATAGCGCTCCCTGTCGTTCGCCGCCACCTGCTTAAGGCCTTCGATCACCTGCATGCGGGATCTCGACAGGAGCCCGAAACTCAACGGGAGAAGGTAGACCACCGGAATGACAATGGCCCACACCAGCCAGCTCATGCCTGGTAGAGGAAAGTACCAGTGGTAGGGAAGGGCCAGAATGATGTGGGCAATGGTCACAGGGATCATCGCCCTCGGATTAGCCAACGAGGCTGCACGGTAAATTCCCGCCAACACAGCGAACCCTCCGGTCACCGCAATGGAACCGGGAAGAATCAGGAAACAGGCAATAGCCATGGGGTAGCGGCGAAGCCACCACAGCGACAAGCAAGCAAGAAGACCCAATACACGGTCAATTGGCCAGTACCAGGCGGGAAGGGCCGCGAAATAGCCCGCAATATCAAACCCGTAGTAGTGCCACAGCAAGAGCGACACACCAAACACCACCGAGTCGCTGACCCACTGCCCTGGGCTCCGTGTGGCCACGAAGGGGTTTAAAGCCCACCACAGACCTCGCTCCGCATCTGCCATACCTCGAGAATACGGAGCCGGGAGGGTCACTCCAAGCATCCCCGCGTACCAGCCGCAAAGACTAGCCGCCTGACCGGGCCAAGTGGTCAGGTGGACGATGCACTGCGCGTCCCGTTGCCGGAGAGTAAGTGCATGAGCGCACCCCTTCCCACATCCAACGACTCATCCTTCGCTTTCGAAATGGACGGCCTTTTCCGGGAATTCTCCGGCAAGACGGCGGTGGACAACATTTCCCTGCGGGTTCCCCACGGCTCCTTCTACGGGCTGGTGGGTCCAAACGGGGCAGGGAAGACAACAGCACTGTCCATGGCCGTGGGCCTTCTGCGTCCCAGCAGCGGCAGGGCATTAGTGCAAGGTGTCGACGTCTGGGAACATCCAGTTGAAGCTAAGAAGCATTTCGGTGTTCTACCCGACGGCCTGGCGCTTCCCGAGCGGCTCACCGGAGGGGAGCTGCTCACGTACTGGGGGCGATTCCGAGGTCTCAACGCAGCGTCCACGGCCGCCCGCAGTGCTGAACTGCTTCGGATTCTGGAACTCGAAGAAGCTGAGAGCATCGGGACCCTTGTTGGTGAATACTCCACGGGCATGCGCAAGAAAATCGGCTTGGCCACGGCACTCTTGCACGCTCCCTCCGTCCTGGTACTCGACGAACCATACGAAGCCGTTGACCCGGTGTCCGGGCGGGTGTTGACCAGCATCCTGCGCAGGTTCACCTCCACGGGCGGTTCCGTCATCATCTCCAGTCACGTCATGAGTCTGGTGGAGGAACTCTGCGACCGGGTCGCCATCATCGTCCGGGGCAAGGTGGTAGCCGACGGAACGCTTGAAGATGTCCGCTCCGGGCAAACGTTGGAGGAGCGCTTCGTTGACTTGGTGGGTTCCACGGAACTCACCGGAGAGGACTTGTCATGGATCGGAACCTGATTGCCCTGAAGTTCACCCTGTTAAGGAACTCATCCAAGGGCCTCCGCATGGCGGGGTGGATCAGCGGGGCCGTCCTGGTCCTCGCCACCTGGGCTGCAGCACTCTTCGCGGCCGGCCCCAACGTCCGGTCGACGGTCTTGGCGCTCGCCTTTGCCGGGTGGGGTTTGGGAGCCGCGCTGGGCCCCGTCCTCATGAGCGGGACCGGTTTGCTGAGGCCCGACTACTTCGCCCTGCTTCCGATCGAGCGCAGGCGGCTGGGCCGAGGCCTCCTGCTGAGCGTCTTCGTTAGCATCGCCTCCGCCTTCGTCCTCCTGGCCTTCCTCAGCTCTGCCGTCCACGCGTGGCTGTTGTCGCCAGCCACGGTGATCCTGGCCGTCGCCGGCGCTCCGCTCACATGGATCTTCGCCGTCACGCTCTCCCGTCTTGTCTACGGGCTACTCGGCGCCGCCATGCGTTCCAAACTGGGTGTCGAGATCGCTGCCATCCAATTCGGGCTCATGTTCGCCGTGATGTTTACGGGCTGGATGGTGGCCCAGGTTGCCATTCAGACCGTTCCGGCCCTCCTGTCCCGTGGCATAGAGGACACCACCGTCAACGCCGTGCTCAACGCATCCCCAACCTCATGGCCAATTCTGGCCATGGAGCAGGCCGCCGCCGGGGACTGGACGGGCGGCGTCCTGCTACTGGGCGCGCTCGCAGCCTTGGACGCCATCCTGATCGCAGCAACGATTGCCCTCCTCACTCCTCGAACCGACGTTCCCTCGCACCGCCCGCGCGGCAAGGCCAGGTCCCGGGGCTTCGTGGCCGGCGGTGGGATTCTGCCCGCCACCCAGATGGGGGCGGTCATTTCCAAGGAAGTCCGGCAATGGTGGCGCGACCCGTGGCGCGCGTTGGAGCTTAGGACTGCGGTGTGGACCGGAATCGCGATTGGAGGATTCGCGTTGGCCAGCGGAACTTACGCCGGAGTCTCAGGCTTCGCCGGACTCATTGTCGCGGCCATGCTTGGACTCAGCGCCTGCAACCTCTACGGCCAAGACGGAACGGCCGTATGGCAGAACATCGTTGGCCAGGATGCCACATCCATCCGCGCTGACGTCCGCGGCAGGCAATGGGCCACCCTGCTGGTGTTCCTCCCGCAAGCCCTGTTTATCTCGGTTCTCTTCGTGCTGCTGAGCCGGCAGTGGTGGGCCATCCCATTCCTGCTGGCGGCGCTTCCGGCCACATTCGGCGCGGCCTGCGGTGCGGCCATCCTCATGTCAGCTACGGGTGTTTCCCCAGGTGTTGATCCCCGACGACGGGTGGGCCCCAACGACGCCAATGGAAACATCAGCATTCATGTGTGGCTGGTCATACTCGCCATTTTTGCAGGCACCTTACCCACCAGCGCCATGATCACCTTGACCGCGCTGGATCCCTCCGCGGGACTCACTGCGGCCGCCGTAGTGGTTGGCATTGCGAATGGCTGGCTGGCAGCCTGGGCCATGGGCAGAGTCGCCATTGCTTATCTGAGCAACCGCATGCCGGACATCTTCAGCCGTATCCGGTACGGTCAGGTTTTCCGAGCGGACAACTCCGGAGGGGTCCTTCAGTGGGTGGAAGCCACAACGCTCAAGGGTGAACAGACCATGCGCGAGCAACAGAAAAAACAGCGCGAGGAACGCGTGGAGGCCGCCAAACGGTAGCCTTCCACACATTCAGGCCAGTTTGCTCGCCAGCAGGAACTCAAATGGCGACTCAATCACGGACCGGATCACTTGGCCGGCAGCGCCGAGGAGCGTTCCGGAGTGCTCAAGGGTGGAAACCGTGAGATTGCCCGGATCCAGCAGGCCTGGCGCGTATCGCTCCAAACTTGTGAGCAGCGCCGGCCTGAGCCACTCCGCAAGCACGGCGAAGTGCCCACCGAGGACTACAACCTCAATGTCCATCAAGCGGGCAGAAGAGGCGAGCGCAACGCCCAAGTACCTCCCGGCGTCATGAACTGCCTGAGTGGCCCGCGGCTCCTGAGCAGCCAAGGCCGCTAGAAGCAGTTCCGTGCGCTCGCCCAGCGATCCTTGCGGAGTTCCAGCAGCCTCGAAAATGGCTTCCTGTCCAGCGAACGTTTCCAGGCATCCCGTGCCGCCGCAGGAGCAGCCCGGCCCATCCGGGTGGACCACAATGTGGCCAAGTTCGCCCGCAGTACCGCCAGGTCCGGTATAAAGCTCGGAGCCGATAATGACGCCCCCGCCCACACCGACTTCCCCAGAAACATAGAGGAAGTCCGGCTGTCCAGTGCCATACCAAAGCTCACCGAGAGCAGCACTATTGGCCTCGTTGGAGAGTCGGACACCCAGCGGGGCACCCTCCAGCAGGGCCCGGGGATTCAGCTCCTCTTGCTCCCAGTGCAGGTTAGGCGCGGAAAGGACAAGGTTGCGCTGCTCATCCACCAGCCCCGGGACCGCGAGGCCACCACCCAGGATGGCGATATTGGCGGCGGCGGCCTCGGCCTTCACCTCAGCCGTCAAGAGGCCAAGGCGTTCCATAACCTTGGCCGGAGCCAGACCGCGGTTCCGCGACTCCACCGTTGAGTGGAACCGGAGGTTTCCGCCAAGGTCCACCAGCCCAACAGCCAGGTAGTCAACGTTGATCTCCATTCCCACCACGCCGCGGCGCGAGCTGAGTTCGAGCCCCTGCCCCGGCCGACCCCGCTCGCCGTCACGATAGAGACCCACCTCGGAAACCAGCCCGGATTCCACGAGGTCGGCAACAAGACTGGATACGGCGGCTTTAGTGAGTCCGGTACCGGCCGCGAGCTGTGCGCGGCTGGGTTTGGCGTCCCCGGTTCGGGCGATGGAGTCCAAGACGAGCGAAAGATTTCGACGGCGGACGTCCCCTACCCGCCCAGGCGCGGCTGCTTCATTCACTGGCGTGGGACCTCCCTGCAGATTCGAAGAACTTTTTTCCAGCTTCCATTGACCATGATCCATTATCCCCCATATAGTTCAGATTGAAAACTAATTGGAACGCACTTCTTCAAGTTCTTCCCCAGTGCTTTGCAAAGGAGCAAATATGACCCCGCAGCCCACCCCGCAGGACCGCTTCACCTTTGGTCTCTGGACCGTCGGCTGGACCGGCGCTGATCCCTTCGGCGTAGCCACCCGCCCGGCACTGGACCCTGTGGAAGCCGTGCACAAACTCAGCGAGCTGGGCGCCTACGGCATCACTTTCCACGACAATGATCTGATTCCCTTTGACGCCACGGCCTCCGAGCGCGACCTCATCCTGAAGAACTTCAAGGGAGCCTTGGCAGAGACCGGGCTGAAGACACCCATGGTGACCACCAACCTCTTCAGCCACCCGGTGTTTAAGGACGGCGGCTTCACGTCGAACGATCGCTCCATCCGCCGCTTTGCCCTCAGCAAAATCCTTCGGAACATTGACCTCGCCGCAGAGCTTGGCGCAGAGACCTTCGTGATGTGGGGCGGCCGTGAAGGCAGCGAATACGACGGCTCCAAGGACCTCTCCGCAGCGCTGGACCGCATGAAGGAAGGCGTGGACACCGCAGCCGGGTACATCAAGGAAAAGGGCTACGGCCTCCGCATCGCACTGGAGCCCAAGCCGAACGAACCCCGCGGCGACATCTTCCTCCCCACTGTCGGCCACGGCCTGGCGTTCATCGCGCAGCTCGAACATGGCGACATCGTGGGCCTCAACCCGGAGACCGGCCACGAACAGATGGCCGGGCTGAACTTCACCCACGGCATCGCCCAGGCCCTGTGGGCGGGCAAGCTCTTCCACATTGACCTCAACGGCCAGCGCGGCATCAAGTACGACCAAGACCTCGTTTTCGGCCACGGCGACCTCACCAGCGCCTTCTTCACGGTTGACCTGCTGGAGAACGGCTTCCCCAACGGCGGACCAAAGTACGACGGCCCCCGCCACTTCGACTACAAGCCCTCACGTACCGACGGCTACGACGGCGTGTGGGAATCGGCCAAGTCCAACATGTCCATGTACCTCTTGCTGAAGGAACGCGCTCTGGCCTTCCGCGCAGATCCGGACGTTCAGGAGGCACTTGCTACGTCGGGCGTGTTCGAGCTGGGCGAGCCGACGTTGAACGCCGGCGAAACCACGGCGGACCTGCTCGCTGACGCCAGCGCCTTCGAAACGTTCGACGCCGATCAGGCCGCCGAACGCTCGTTCGCTTTCGTCCGCCTCAACCAGCTGGCCATCGAGCACCTGCTCGGCGCCCGCTAAATCAGCCCACCACACTGATAACCCGCCGCCAGGTCGTTCCGGAATTCACTCACGGAACGGCCTGGCTGCGGACCCCAAAAGGATTAACGCATGCCTCTCGTAGCCGGGATCGATAGCTCAACCCAGTCCTGCAAAGTGATCATCCGGGACTCCGTCACCGGTGCCTTGGTGCGCCAAGGCAGGGCCTCCCACCCTGACGGCACCGAAGTCCACCCGGATCACTGGTGGACAGCCCTGCAGGACGCGATCACCCAGGCAGGCGGCCTTGACGACGTCGATGCCGTCTCCATCGGTGGACAGCAGCACGGCATGGTGTGCTTGGACGAATCCGGCAACGTCGTCCGGCCGGCCCTGCTGTGGAACGACACCCGTTCGGCGCCCGACGCGGAGGAGTTAATCCTTGAAGCCGGCGGTGGCGATGCCGCTGCCGGGGCCTCATATTGGGCCTCCACCACAGGCACAGTTCCGGTAGCATCCCTGACCGCCACCAAGCTTCGCTGGCTCGCACGGAACGAACCCGCCAATGCCCAACGTACGGCTGCGGTGTGCCTTCCGCACGATTGGCTGTCTTGGCGTTTGGCGGGTCACGGACCCGGAACCGGCCCGACATCGTTGGAACTCCTCCGCACCGACCGTTCCGATGCCTCCGGCACAGGCTACTTTTCGGCAACCACCGGAGAGTACTTGCCCGAGGTCCTGGAACGCACGCTGGGCCACGTCCCGTTGCTGCCAATCGTCGTGGGGCCTTTGGAAGCGGCGGGCAAGACTCCCACGGGCGCGTTGATCGGCCCGGGTGCGGGAGACAACGCCGCAGCAGGGCTGGGCGTCAGCGCCGCCGTCGGGGACGTTGTTATTTCGATCGGAACATCGGGGACGGTGTTCGCGGTATCAGATGTTCCCGCTCAGGATGCCAGCGGACTCGTGGCAGGCTTCGCGGACGCGACCGGCAACTACCTTCCGCTGGCCTGCACGCTCAATGCGACCCGGATCTTCGACGCGACAGCTGCACTGCTCGGTGTAACCCTCGCAGAACTGGGCGATCTGGCCCTGTCCGCCCCCGAAGGCGCGGAGGGGCTGACCCTCGTCCCGTACTTCGAAGGGGAGCGGACACCCAATCTGCCCGATGCCACGGGATCGCTCCACGGCATCACGGTTTCCAATTACACTCCCGCCAACTTGGCCCGGGCAGCCATCGAGGGCGTGCTGTGCTCCTTGGCTGACGGGCTGGCTGCTCTGCAGGCGCAGAGTGTCTTTGCCCAGCGCATCATTCTGGTTGGCGGCGGAGCGCAATCAGACGCGGTCCAACAGATTGCAGCCTCAACGTTCGGCTTGCCTGTCTTCGTCCCAAGGCCCGGCGAGTACGTGGCCGATGGCGCTGCCAGGCAGGCCGCAGGCGTTCTCACCGGTCAGCTCCCGGGCTGGAAGCTTGAAGGGCGGGAGTTCACACCGCAGAGTGCTTCCGGGGTTCCCGGGTTCCTGGCCCGCTACCGGCTTTACGCCGCGGGGGTCGCGAAAGGCTGATCCCACACCGGTGCTCTATCGTGACAGGGTGAGCATTGAACAATCTGCACATCAGCGACCTCCTGTCATGGAGGATGTGGCCCGCGTGGCAGGCGTCTCGCACCAAACCGTGTCGCGCGTCCTGAACAACCACCCCAACGTGAGTTCCAAGACCCGCGAGCGCGTGGAACAGGCAATCACCGAGCTTGGCTACCGACGAAACACGGCTGCTCGCAGCCTGGTGACGCGGCGTTCCCAGACCATTGGCGTGCTCGGCAGCGAAATGGCACAGTACGGGCCGTCTCACACCCTCCTTGGTGTGCAGCAAGCTGCCCGGGACGCGGGCTATTTTGTGAGCGTCGCCGGTTTGCGGGAAGTCACCCCGGAGACCATCAAGGACGCTATTGCCCACTTCATGGACCAAGGCGTAGATGGCATTGTGGTCACTGTTCCCCACCCGGGTACGTTCGACGTCCTCCGCGATGTCACCGCTCAGGTTCCGCTGGTGGCTGTGGGGTCAGTGGGCGACGAACATCTCAGCGGCGCCACGGTCGATCAGAAGCAGGGGGCACGGCTTGCGGTCCAGCACCTTTTGGACCTCGGCCACACTCAGATCGGCCACTTGTCCGGGCCGTCCGATTGGATTGATGCAGCAGCCCGTATCGAGGGCTGGCAGGATGCACTGACTCAGGCCGGCCTGGAGCCAGCCACACTGATCGAGGGCGACTGGAGCGCCGAATGTGGTTATAGGGAAGGCCTGAAGATTGCGGCTGACCGTTCCGTGACCGCTCTCTTCGTGGCTAATGACCAGATGGCCCTTGGCGTCCTCCGCGCGTTCCATGAAACAGGGGTTCAGGTCCCCGGCGACGTCAGCGTGGTGGGTTTTGACGACCAGCCAGAGTCGGCATACTTCATTCCCCCGCTGACCACGGTGGCGCAGGACTTTGAGGAGCTCGGCCAGCGCTGCATCGGCTTGCTGTTGGATCGCCTCGAAAACGGCAACACGGTCTCAGCCGCCACCGTCACACCCCGCCTGGTCATCCGCTCCACCACGGCCCCCGCAGCAAACTAAGCACCCACCCCCAGGTAAGTAGCAGATCACGTCGTTCTCAGCGCTGAGAACGCCCTGATCTGCTACCTACTTGGGTGCGCCCGCTACGAACCCGCGTCATGAGCCTCGCTCCCAAACGACTAACTCTTGACATCAAAGTTGTGAGCGCTAACAATTGCATCAGACATTCTTTACTTTCCACCCCGACCCCCGGCAATGAGGCCTTGGCCAGCCGGATGGAGACCCCATGAATACCCCAGAAAATCTCCCGCTCGACGAACTGTTCGTCATCGGCGTGGACTACGGCACGTTGTCCGGCCGCGCCGTCGTTGTGCGCGTATCCGACGGCGCCGAACTCGGCAGCGGCGTGTTCGAGTACCCGCACGCTGTGGTGACAGACAAAGTCCCCGGCAGCAGCCATCGACTCCCGGCCGACTGGGCGCTCCAGGTCCCCAACGACTACCGCGACGTCCTGCGCAATGCTGTACCGGCCGCCGTCGCTGACGCCGGTATCAACCCGGCCAACGTGGTGGGCATCGCCACCGACTTCACCGCGTGCACCATGGTTCCGACGACGGCGGACGGCACGCCGCTGAACGAACTGGAACGCTTCGCTACCCGGCCGCACGCGTTCGTGAAACTCTGGCGTCACCACGCGGCCCAGCCGCAGGCTGTCCGCATCAACCAACTCGCAGAAGAACGCGGCGAGTCCTGGCTCCCGCGCTACGGTGGACTGATTTCCTCAGAATGGGAGTTCGCCAAGGGCCTGCAGCTCCTCGAGGAAGACCCTGAAGTCTACGGCGCAATGGATCATTGGGTTGAGGCCGCCGACTGGATCGTCTGGCAGCTCTGCGGCAGGTACGTCCGCAACGCCTGCACCGCTGGGTACAAGGGCATCTACCAGGACGGCAACTACCCGTCCGAGGACTTCCTGGCTGCACTCAACCCGGACTACAAGGACTTTGTGTCCGCAAAGCTTGAACACACCATCGGCCGTCTGGGAGATGCCGCGGGCTATCTGACCGAAGAAGCAGCAGCGTGGACCGGGCTTCCGGCAGGGATCGCCGTGGCTGTGGGCAACGTGGACGCCCACGTCACCGCCCCGGCCGCGAACGCGGTCCAGCCCGGACAGCTCGTCGCGATCATGGGCACGTCCACGTGCCACGTCATGAACGGCGATGTCCTGCGTGAAGTCCCGGGCATGTGCGGTGTGGTGGACGGCGGAATCGTGGACGGGCTGTGGGGATACGAAGCAGGCCAGTCAGGAGTGGGCGACATCTTCGGCTGGTTCACCAAGAACGGCGTCCCACCCGAATACCACCAGGCCGCCAAGGATAAAGGCCTGGGCATCCACGAATACCTCACCGAACTCGCGGAGAAGCAGGCCATTGGCGAGCACGGCCTCATCGCGTTGGACTGGCACTCGGGCAACCGCTCCGTGCTGGTGGACCACGAACTCTCCGGCACCGTGGTGGGCCAAACGCTGGCCACCAAACCCGAGGACACCTACCGGGCATTGCTTGAAGCCACAGCGTTCGGCACCCGCACCATCGTGGATGCCTTCCGCGATTCCGGCGTCCCGGTCAAGGAATTCATCGTGGCCGGCGGGCTGCTGAAGAACAAGTTCCTGATGCAGGTGTACGCCGACATCACCGGCCTGCAGCTTTCCACCATCGGATCCGAACAGGGCCCCGCCCTCGGCTCGGCCATCCATGCTGCAGTGGCTGCCGGGAAGTACAAGGACATCCGTGAAGCCGCCGCCGCCATGGCCTCAGCTCCGGGCGCTGTCTACACGCCGATCCCGGAAAACGTGGCCGCCTACGAGGTCCTCTTCCAGGAATACCGGACCTTGCACGACTACTTTGGCCGCGGCACCAATAACGTTATGCACCGCCTCAAGGCCATCCAGCGCGCCGCGATTCAGGGTTCACAGCCCCAGGCCACCGCCCTGGAAGGAGCCTCCGCATGAGCGCCCTGCTGGAAACCATCTCCCGGGTCCGCAAGGAAGTCTGCGGACTCCACGCCGAGCTGACCCGCTACGAACTGGTGGTCTGGACCGCGGGCAACGTCTCGGGTCGCATCCCCGGGCACGATCTCATGGTTATCAAACCCTCCGGCGTTTCCTACGACGAGCTCACACCGGAGCTCATGGTGGTCACCGATCTTTATGGCACACCTGTGCGGGGAATGAACACCGGCAGCGCGGGAACCGTGGATTGGGGCAACCCGGACCTCTCCCCGTCCTCTGATACCGCCGCACATGCCTACGTGTACCGGCACATGCCAGAGGTGGGCGGCGTGGTGCACACGCATTCCACCTATGCCACGGCCTGGGCAGCACGCGGTGAGGAAATCCCCTGCGTACTGACCATGATGGGCGACGAATTCGGCGGATCCATTCCCGTGGGACCGTTCGCGCTCATAGGCGACGACTCCATCGGCCAGGGCATTGTGGAGACCCTCAAGAACTCCAACTCCCCCGCGGTGCTCATGCAGAACCATGGGCCTTTCACCATCGGCAAGGACGCCCGCAGCGCAGTCAAAGCCGCCGTGATGTGCGAGGAAGTGGCCAGGACGGTCCACATCTCCCGCCAACTCGGCGAACCGCTGCCCATCGACCCAGCCAAGATCGAGTCGCTCTACCACCGATACCAGAACGTCTACGGCCGCTAACCCGCCTCAGCCGGCAGCCGCCAGCGCCCAAACCCGGACCACACCCAGGAGCCATGAAAATGCCCAGCGCCACCACATCATCCGCCAACAACACGTCCCTCGAACAGTTCGAGGTCTGGTTCCTCACGGGCAGCCAGCACCTGTATGGCGAGGACGTCCTCAAGCAGGTTGCAGCGCAGTCGCAGGAGATTGCCAACGCCCTGAACGCCAGCAGCGACGTACCGGTGAAGCTTGTGTGGAAGCCGGTCCTCACCGATTCTGATGCCATCCGCCGCACCGCACTGGAAGCCAATGCCGATGACGCAGTGATCGGCGTGACCGCATGGATGCACACCTTCAGCCCCGCAAAGATGTGGATCCAGGGCCTGGACCTGCTCCGCAAGCCACTGCTGCACCTGCACACCCAAGCCAACCGGGACCTTCCTTGGGCTGACATCGACTTCGACTTCATGAACCTCAACCAGGCGGCCCACGGTGACCGTGAATTCGGGTACATCCAGTCGCGCCTCGGCGTGCCGCGGAAGACCGTCGTCGGGCATGTCAGCAATCCCGAGGTCGCCCGCCAAGTTGGCGCATGGCAGCGTGCCTCGGCCGGTTGGGCCGCCGTCCGTACGCTGAAGCTCACCCGCTTCGGCGACAACATGCGCAACGTCGCCGTCACCGAAGGTGACAAGACCGAAGCCGAGCTGCGCTTCGGCGTCTCGGTGAACACGTGGTCCGTCAACGAGCTCGCCGAAGCGGTCCACGGTGCCAACGAGTCCGACGTCGACGCCTTGGTTGCCGAATACGAGCACCTTTACGAAGTGGCTGACGAGCTGAAGGCCGGCGGTACCCGCCACGAGTCGCTGCGGTACAGCGCCAAGATCGAGCTGGGACTGCGCAGCTTCCTGGAGGCCAACGGTTCCGCGGCCTTCACCACCTCCTTCGAGGACCTCGGCGAACTGCGCCAACTCCCTGGCATGGCAGTCCAGCGCCTCATGGCCGACGGTTACGGCTTCGGCGCGGAGGGCGACTGGAAAACCGCCATTCTGGTCCGCGCGGCGAAAGTCATGGGCGGGGATCTGCCCGGCGGTGCCTCGCTGATGGAGGACTACACCTATCACTTGGAGCCAGGCAGCGAGAAAATCCTGGGTGCCCACATGTTGGAGGTCTGCCCATCGCTGACCGCCAAGAAACCGCGTGTGGAGATCCACCCGCTGGGAATCGGCGGCAAGGAAGACCCCGTCCGCATGGTGTTCGATACCGACGCCGGGCCGGGAATCGTCGTCGCACTGTCCGATATGCGCGACCGGTTCCGCTTGGTGGCGAACGTGGTGGACGTCGTCGACCTCGACCAGCCGCTGCCCAACTTGCCCGTGGCCCGCGCGCTCTGGGAACCGAAGCCCAACTTCGCCACATCCGCCGCCGCGTGGCTCACTGCCGGCGCCGCGCACCACACGGTATTGTCCACGCAGGTGGGTCTGGAGGTGTTCGAGGACTTCGCCGAAATCGCCAAGACCGAGCTTCTCACCATCGACGAGGACACCACCATCAAACAGTTCAAGAAGGAACTCAACTGGAACGCCGCGTACTACAAGCTGGCCGGCGGCCTGTGAGCACTGAATTCACGCTGAGCGCGGGCGGTTACACAGCAGTTGTGACCGCCCGCGCGGCCGCGCTGCGCGTTCTGCAGTTCCAGGGCAGGGACCTGGTTGTCCCGTTTCCGGAGGGCGGTCCGATCCCGGATTACCGCGGCATCATTGCTGCGCCGTGGCCCAACAGGATCGCGGACGGCAAATACACGTTCGACGGCGTCGATCACCAGTTGCCTGTCAACGAACCTGAGCGGCGCACTGCCCTGCACGGACTGGCCTTCCCGCTCGATTGGACTTCGAAAGAAGCCGACGCCGGGTCACTCACATTGACCTGCACCGTGGGGCCCCCGGCGGGGTACCCGTTCGTGCTGGAGCTCTCGGCCCGGTTTGTGCTGGACGACGCCGGGCTTCACACGTCGGTCACGGCCCGGAACGCCGGCAGCATCGCGGCGCCCTATGGGGTCTGCCCGCACCCGTACCTCGTGGCAGGATCTTCGGCCTTGGACGAGTGGATCCTTGAGTTCGCTGCTGACTCGTTCCTTGAGGTCACGCCCGACAGGTTGCTGCCCGTTGGTATTGCGGGCGTGGACGGGCACGCCTACGACTTCCGTTCCCCGCGCGCCATCGGCAGCACCGAGATCGACCACGCCTTCACAGGAATAACGTTCGACGACGGGCTGGCGCGGCTTTCCGTACGGGACCCGGCGGGCACCGGCGTCGGAGGGTCCGGCGTCGGGATGTCCTGGGACGAAAGCTGCCAGTGGCTGCAGATCCATACGGCTGACAAGCCGGCACCGATTCCGGGCAGGATCGGCCTGGCCGTGGAGCCCATGACCTGCCCGCCGGATGCCTTCAACAGTGGAACAGACCTGATCCGCCTGGAACCCGGGGCCGAGCGCACGGCCGCGTGGAGCATCTACGCGCTGTAATTGACCCAAGTAGGTAGCAGATCAGGCCGTTCTGAACGCTCAGAACGGCCTGATCTGCTACCTAGTTGGGTTCGCCGCGGCCGATTTTAAGCGCCGGCTGTGCTTTGGCGGACCACAAGCTCGGGGGTGAACACTACGGACCTGTGCTTGGTTCCGCCGCTATCCTGCTCCTCCGCGAGCAGCTCGATCGCGGTCCGGCCCAGCGCCTCAGTGGGCTGGCGGATGGAAGACAGAGGGACCACCGCAGAAATGGCGAAATCGATGTCGTCATAGCCAATGAGCGCGATGTCCTCCGGAATCCGGACGGTCCGCAGCATGGTCAGCGATTGCATGACGCCGAGCGCCAGGAGGTCGTTGGAGCAGAACACGGCTTCGGGACGCTTTTCCGGCGAGCGCTCCACCAGCTTGTTTCCCACCTGCCGCCCGGCGAGGACTGTCTGCCCGGCGGAGTCGAGCACCTCAATGCTGGCACCGGTCACCTCGCCCACGGCACGCTGCGCGCCCTTGAGTCGGCTGGCCACCTGACGGATGGTGGGGGTGCCAACAAAAGCCAGCCGACGGCGGCCCGTGTCCAGCAGGTGCTTGGCGGCCAAATAGCCACCTTCTTGGTCGTCCACGGAGACTGAGCTGCAGCGATCGGTGTCCGCGAGTTCGTCAACCAGAACCGTGGGCACGCCGCGTTCGCGGAGCGTATCAATGCGTCCCGAAACGTCGCCCACCGGAGAAATCAAGAGACCCTGTACGCGCTGCTCCTGGAAAAGGTCCATGTAGTGGGCTTCGCGGGAGGAGTCCTGCCCACTGTCCCCCACCAGCACCACGCTGCCCAGGGCCGCCGCCGCATCTTCCGCCGCGCGAGCCACGGAGGAGAAGAAGGGGTTTCCAACGTCCAGCACGATCAGGCCAATGGTGCGGCTTTGGCCGGCGCGGAGCTGACGGGCGGCGTCGTTGCGGACGAAGCCGAGCTCAGCGATGGATTTCAGGACGCGTTCCTTGGTCCTCTGCGAAACCCTGTCCGGATAGTTCAGCACATTGGAAACAGTTCCCACTGCTACCTGGGCGTGAGTGGCAACGTCTTTGATGCTGGCTGTCTGGGACATGCTTTCCGATCTCCGCTGGCTGACGTCAATGTGTTGGAAACGCCTTGACACCCTCCCGTTTACGAGGGTAATTTGAATCGTAACAAATGAAACGATTCAAAGACGAGTAACCCTGGAGATCCGCACATGAGGGTTTGTTTCCGCTCTTCAGTCCAGCCGGAACTGATGGCCGAGTACAAGCAGCGCCACGCCGTCGTATGGCCGGAGATGCTGTCCGCACTGAAAAACGCAGGGTGGAACAACTACTCCCTGTTCCTCGCCCCCGATGGCCAGCTGATCGGCTACCTGGAATGCGAAGACTACGCGGAAGCGCAGGCCCGCATGGCAATCACTGAGGTTAACGCCCGCTGGCAGGCCGAGATGGCAACCTTGTTCGCCAACAGTGACCTCCCTCCAGACCAGGGCTTCGAAATCGTCGAGGAAGTTTTCAACCTTGAGGATCAGCTCGCCGCAGCAGGCGTCACAGATGCCGCCGACCCCACACACATCAATAAGCACGCCGCCCACGAATACCAAAAGGAACAAGCATGAACACCACAGAATCGGCCCTGGGCCGTCTAGGGGAACTGGCCATTGAAGTGCCGTCCTGGGCCTATGGAAATTCCGGGACCCGGTTCAAGGTCTTCGGCACCCCGGGTACTCCGCGCACCGTTCAGGAAAAGATCGCCGACGCCGCCAAGGTTCACGAACTCACGGGGCTCGCTCCTACTGTGGCGCTGCACATTCCTTGGGACAAGGTTGATGACTACGCAGCGCTGCGTGAGTACGCTGCAGGTTTGGGCGTGGGGCTGGGCACCATCAACTCCAACACGTTCCAGGATGACGAGTACAAGTTCGGCTCCCTGACCTCGTCCAACGAGTCAGTGCGTCGCCGGGCCATCGATCACCACCTGGAGTGCATCGAGATCATGCATGCCACCGGGTCCCAGGACCTGAAGATCTGGCTGGCGGATGGCACCAACTACCCGGGCCAAGACGATATCCGAGGCCGCCAGGACCGCCTTGCCGAGTCCCTCCAGGAGATCTACGCGGGCCTCGGTGACGAGCAGCGCCTGGTCTTGGAGTACAAGTTCTTCGAGCCCGCTTTCTATCACACCGATGTTCCGGACTGGGGAACCTCCTACGCTCAGACCCTTGCTCTCGGGGAGAAGGCCTTCGTCTGCCTCGACACCGGCCACCACGCCCCGGGCACCAACATCGAGTTCATCGTGATGCAGCTCCTGCGTCTGGGCAAGCTGGGATCCTTCGACTTCAACTCCCGCTTCTACGCCGATGACGACCTGATTGTTGGCGCAGCTGATCCGTTCCAGCTGTTCCGCATCATGCACGAGGTCATCCGCGGCGGCGGCTTCGGCAAGGACTCCGGTGTCGCGCTGATGTTGGATCAATGCCACAACCTCGAAGAGAAGATCCCGGGCCAGATCCGCTCGGTCCTCAACGTCCAGGAAATGACCGCCCGCGCCCTGCTCGTGGACACCGCCGCACTCTCCGAAGCCCAGCGTGCCGGGGATGTCCTGGCCGCCAACGGCATCTTCAACGATGCCTTCTACACCGACGTCCGCCCGGTCCTGGCCGAGTGGCGCGAATCCCGCGGCCTGCCCGCCGACCCGATGGCCGCGTACAAGGCCAGCGGATACCAGAAGAAGATCAACGAGGACCGCGCAGGCGGCCAGCAAGCCGGATGGGGCGCATAAAGGCATGAACATGCAGAACACAGACAACACCACTGTTGAAGACCTGATTTCCCGTTCCAACCGCCTCGGTGCGGACAAACGCAACACCAACTTCGCCGGCGGCAACACCTCCGCCAAGGGCACCGAGAAGGATCCTGTCACTGGCCAGGACGTTGAACTCCTGTGGGTCAAAGGCTCCGGCGGAGACCTCGGCACGCTGAAGGCTGAGAACCTCGCAGTACTCCGACTGGACCGGCTGCAGGCACTCAAGTCCGTTTACCCCGGCGTCGAGCGTGAAGACGAAATGGTGGCCGCGTTTGATTACTGCCTGCACGGAAAGGGCGGAGCTGCGCCGTCCATCGATACCGCCATGCACGGGCTCGTGGACGCTGCTCACGTTGACCACCTGCACCCTGACTCGGGGATTGCCATCGCGACGGCGGTGGACGGCGAAGCCCTGACCTCCAAGGTCTTCGGCGACAAAGTGGTGTGGGTTCCCTGGCGCCGCCCCGGATTCCAGCTCGGCTTGGACATCGCGGCGATCAAGGAAGCCAACCCGCAGGCCATCGGCACCATCCTGGGCGGCCACGGCATCACCGCCTGGGGCGCCACCAGCGAAGAAGCAGAGGCCAACTCGCACTGGATCATTGACCAGGCCGAGAACTACATCAAGGACAACGGCAAGACCGAGCCCTTCGGCGCCAAGCTCCCCGGCTACGGCGCCCTGCCGGAAACTGAAAGAAAAGCCAAGGCGGCCGCCCTGGCACCCGTGATCCGCGGCCTGGCCTCCACCGACAAACCGCAGCTGGGGCACTTCAGTGATGACGCCGTCGTGCTTGAATTCCTCGAGTCCGCAGAGCACCCGCGCCTCGGCGCGCTGGGCACCTCCTGCCCGGACCACTTCCTGCGCACCAAGGTCAAGCCCCTGGTCTTGGACCTGCCGGCCGACGCGTCGATCGAAGACTCGGTCAACCGCCTCGAGGACCTGCACGCCGCGTACCGCGAGGACTACCAGGCGTACTACGACCGGCACGCAGACGCTGATTCGCCCGCGCTACGTGGCGCTGACCCGGCAATCGTGCTGATTCCGGGCGTGGGTATGTTCTCCTTCGGTAAGGACAAGCAGACCGCCCGCGTGGCCGGCGAGTTCTACATCAACGCCATCAACGTGATGCGCGGCGCCGAGGCCATCTCCAGCTACGCGCCTATCGAGGAATCCGAGAAATTCCGCATCGAGTACTGGGCACTGGAAGAAGCCAAGCTCGCCCGCATGCCCAAGCCCAAGTCCCATGCCACCCGCATCGCGCTGGTGACCGGAGCGGCGTCGGGCATTGGCAAGGCGATCGCCACCCGACTGGCGTCCGACGGCGCGTGCGTAGTGATTGCCGATCTGAACCTTGAGAACGCACAGAAGGTCGCCGAGGAACTGGGCGGTTCCGACGTCGCCATCGGCGTCCAGGCCGATGTCACCGACGAAGCCCAGATCGCTGCCGCCATCCAGGAAGCCGTGCTCGCGTTCGGTGGCCTGGACCTGGTAGTCAACAACGCCGGCCTGTCCATTTCCAAGCCGCTGCTGGAAACCACGGAAAAAGACTGGGACCTCCAGCACAACGTCATGGCCAAGGGCTCGTTCCTGGTGTCCAAAGCCGCGGCCAGGGTGATGATCGATCAGGGCCTCGGTGGAGACATCATCTACATCTCCTCCAAGAACTCCGTGTTCGCCGGCCCCAACAACATCGCCTACTCCGCCACCAAGGCTGACCAGGCGCATCAGGTCCGCCTGCTCGCTGCTGAACTGGGCGAGTACGGTGTCCGCGTCAACGGCATCAACCCCGACGGCGTGGTCCGCGGCTCCGGCATCTTCGCCGGCGGCTGGGGCGCCAAGCGCGCCGCTGTATATGGCGTGGACGAGCAGGAACTGGGCAAGTACTACGCCCAGCGCACGCTCCTCAAGCGCGAAGTCCTCCCGGAACACGTGGCCAACGCCGCGTCCGTGCTCACCAGCAACGAGCTCTCCCACACCACCGGCCTCCACATCCCCGTGGACGCCGGCGTGGCAGCAGCCTTCCTCCGCTAGGACCGACAGTGACCAACGGAACCACCACGGACACCGCCCCGGCACACTCCGGGGCGGTGTCCGCTCCGCAGACAAACCAGGTTTTTGCCGCCATCGACATCGGCGCCTCCTCCGGCCGCGTGATGCTGGGTCGTGTCTCCCCCTCCACAGGCGTCTCCCTCGAGACGATCCACCGCTTCCCCAACGGGGTGGTAGAGCTCGACGGCGGCCTCCACTGGGACTTCGACGCCCTGTTCGCTGAGGTACTCAAGGGTTTGGCAGCCGCCGCTTCCGTGGCGGGCGCCAACGGGGAACGCATTGTGAGCATCGGCATCGACACCTGGGCTGTGGACTACGGCCTGGTGAACGACGCCGGCGAACTCACCTCGATTCCGTTCAGCTATCGGGACGAGCGCAGCCGGGCCACGGTGGAGCGGGTCCATGCAGTCATCCCCCCTGAGAAGCTGTACGCCACCACCGGCTTGCAGTATTTGCAGTTCAACACCGTGTATCAGCTCGCTTCAGAACCGAATCTGGACGGTGTGCAGGCTCTTCTGATTCCGGACCTGATCGCGTTCCTGCTCACGGGTGAGCGCAGGACCGAGGCCACCAACGCCTCCACTACAGGACTGTTCGACGCTGTTGCGGGCCAGTGGGCTACGGAGTTCCTGGACGCTCTGGGCCTGCCCCGGACCATCTTCCCTGAGCTCATCCAGCCCGGAGAAACCGTGGGCACACTGTTGCCGGCGATCCTTGAGCAGACAGGCCTGCCCGCAAATACCGCAGTGGTGGCCGTGGGCTCACATGACACCGCGTCTGCCGTGGCAGCCGTTCCCGCTGATAAGGAAGACTTTGCTTACATCTCTTCCGGCACCTGGTCGCTGGTGGGCGTGGAACTGAACAAGCCCGTGCTCACTGAACCGAGCCGTAAGGCCAACTTCACCAACGAACGCGGCGTGGACGGCACCATTCGATACCTCCGCAATGTCGGTGGCCTGTGGTTGCTCAGCGAATGCCAGAGGGCTTGGGCTGCGCAGGGATTCAGCCGGTCGCTGCCCGCGTTGCTCGACTCGGCGGCGGCACTGCCAACCGGCGGTCCACAGATCAACGCTGACGACCCCGCGTTCACGGCGCCGGACAACATGCCGGACCGTATCCGCGCTGCCGTGCGCAACACCGGTGCTGTGCTCCCGGACCGGCCCGCCGCCGTCGTGCGTTGCATCATGGACAGCCTCGCGGCCGGTTACGCGCGGACTCTGGCCGACGCCGAGCGGCTAACGGGCCGCAGCACCGGAGTGGTGCACATTGTGGGGGGAGGTTCGCAGAACCGGCTCCTCTGCCAGCTCACTGCGGACGCCACGGGCAAAACCGTGATCGCGGGCCCTGTGGAAGCGACCGCGCAGGGCAATGTCCTGGTCCAAGCACGCGCTGCGGGCGTGGTGGCCGGCGGGCTGGCTGAGCTGCGTGCGCTGGTGGTGGCAGGCGAAGAGCTGGTGCGCTACGAGTTCAGAGATGCATATGCGGCCCTTCCAGGAGGCTCTTAGGAAGCTGCGCATCATACGGACAAAAAAGTAACCGAATGGTGCCATAATGTATAGATGGACATGAACGCGGAGGCTATTGGCCGGACCATTCGCGAGCGACGAAAAGCCCGTGGCTATACCCAGCAAGCCTTGGCCGATTCCATTGGGTCTTCCCGCAAGTTTGTTGTGGACCTGGAATCAGGAAAGGAAGGAGCATCCTTTGGGTTGGCCCTGAAGGCGATGCGCGTCCTTGGCCTGGAAATAACCTCCAATGACAGCGCGTCCCATGAATTTGCGGGGGACTTCGCACGCACTCTAAACGAAGGCGACTACCACTACGCCATTCGGTTGCTGGGCGAATACACCAATTCCTCGCTTGCTGCGGGCCGGGCACTGATGCCTGCCGCCCCTGCCTTCAATGACGACGCCTACCGGGCAGCGCTTGGCGCGGTGACTCTCTGGGTGTCGGCCAAAACCGGCTCTCCCGCACCAAAGTGGGCGAGAAACGCCAAGGCATCGTCGCAGCCGGTCTTTCTGGCCGAGAAGCTTCATCCGGTCAGTGACCGGATGAAAGACCTCATCCGGAGTGAAACTCCCGCTGAAATCGCTGCCATGAACGTTTGGATCCGCGAGAGAGATCTGGCCACGGTTTGACGGTGCTCGAATTCCGACGTGACGACGTGGTTGAACTGCTTCGCGAATTGGAAGCCCGGCTTGGAGCCCGCGGCGTCACCTTAGACATCCAAATCGTAGGTGGCGCCGCACTCCTGCTCCATGGCATCTTGGACCGTGCGACCGGTGATATTGATGCACGATACGCTTCCTCGTACAACTCGCTTTCGAGAAATACGGCGAGCACTCTGTAGCTCTCAGCGCACCGGCAGACAATTACGAAATCGTTGCTGAAGAAGCAATGGCCGCAGCCAGGGCGTTGCGTCGGCCCCGAGGGTAGCCCTTCACCAGCGCTCAGAACGCGAACGTCTGGTACGTCACAGCGCCGGGTGAGGGTGCCGCGCTAAACTGATCGCATTATGATCCGCACAATGTTCAAGTCCAAGATTCACCGTGCAACGGTGACCCATGCCGACCTCCACTACGTCGGTTCGGTCACTGTCGACCTGGACCTCCTGGACGCGGCCGACATCCTTCCCGGCGAGCTCGTCTCCATTGTGGACGTCACCAACGGTGCCCGGCTGGAGACGTACACCATTGCCGGCGAGCGCGGTTCCGGCGTGATCGGGATCAACGGTGCAGCGGCCCACATGGTCCACGTTGGTGACACCGTCATTCTCATCACCTACGCGGAGATGACCACCGAAGAGGCCCGGACTTACGAGCCCCGGGTGGTCCATGTAGGCAAGGACAACAAGATCCTGCAGCTCGGCAACGACCCCGCCGAGGGCCACACTCCCGGCCTCATGCGCCCGCCGCACGCGCTCAGCAACGCAGCGCACCTCAGCTAAAGCTCCACAACAAAGTAACCACAGCAACGCTCGACGTCGGCACTTACCGAAGTGCCGACGTCGAGCGCGTTGTGGGCTGACTTATACCGGACTTCAGACAGCCGCGACGCGGGCCTTGAGGTGCAATCCGGCATCATTGCCGAGTGCGGATGCTGTTCGGCGGGCAGCGTCGAGGCCGCTCTCAATGGCGCCGTCAATGAAGCCTCCCCACCCGTTGGCGATGTCAGATCCCGCGAGCCGGATCCTGCCCTCCGGCTGCTGGAGTTTGGCCAGATACCGGGTGAGGAAGCCGGTGTAATGCATGGGCCAGGTGGAGCGTGCGTATTCATCGGCCACCCAGTTATGACCCGCGACCTCAAGCACTTTCAATCCCGGGACCAGTGCGTCGATGTGCTGTTGAGCTGCACTGACATCGGCGGTGTCCACTGCCCCGGCGTCGGGACCAAAACAGACCAGGGTGGTGGTGTCCTGGTCGATGTATTCGGCCTGGACGAAGTTCAGGGCAGCGGTCTCGGGCCCGAAGGCCACAAACCTTTCCTGACGACCTTCCACCTTGACCCACAATTTTGCACCGCGCCCTGCCTGTCCCCTTGCTGCCGCTGCCCTCTTACCGGGAGAGAACGCCGGCTGGACGTCAATGTCATTGAGCACACTGAGCGGGATGGCGAGAATGAGCTGACGCGCTGCGTACTGCTTTCCGGCTTTGGTGGTCACCAAGACTCCCTCGTCACCTTGGTGGATGGACGCCACCACTTGGTTCAGCCGCAGCTCGGCCGTTGAGTCATCAAGGATCGCCTTGGCGAGGCGGCGGGTACCGCCGTCGATCTTGAAACTGGCGCACGCCTCAAACATCAGCTGCCAGTCGCCGCTTGCCACCGCGCACCAGCGCAACGCCTGGGTATAGGCTGCCTGGTCCAGCCTGCCGTTGAAATTCAAGGTCCAGAATGATCTGAGGAGTTGACGCTGGTCCTCGGGAAGGCCCAGCTGGTCAATGGCTTCGGCAAGTGTGAGCTGATCAATGTCCGCAATATCAGGGTTTTCCAGAGGCGCCCACGGCATGGGAAAGTAGCGTCGGGTGTCGGCCAAGAGCATCCGGTTCGGGCCATCAAGCAACTCCAGCAGACCTTCTGCAGTGCCTTCGTGCCGCTGGCCGCCCACCGTCCAGAAGGCCTTGGTGAACTCTGGTCCGGCCAGTGCCTTGATACCGTAACGGCCCATTTCCGCCCAAACATACGGTTGGGTCCAGTGCACCCAGGTACCGCCTAGTTCCAGGTTCCGGCCAAGACGTTCGTCCAGATGGGTGCGCCCGGCGATCCGGTCTTTTGCTTCCAGCAAGATAGTGCCGTAACCGCTGCGGGACAGTTCCCTTGCCGCTGTGAGCCCAGCAAAGCCAGCGCCTATGACAATGACGTCGGATGTTTCCACGTGCCCAATCCTCAGCTGTAAACGAAGAATTCGATGGTGGGCTCCAACACCGTCCAGCGGGTCATCGCCCCCTTGGACAGTGAAGCCATGGAACCTTCCTTCAGCTCCAGGATGCTCCCACCCTTGACCTCGATGCGGAGGTGGCCGGAAATGATGTAAATGGTTTCATCCTGGTCAATGGGAAGGTCGAAGGGTTCCGGTGCTTCCTCGGGCGAGACTTTCCAGATGCCGCCGCTCAGGACCTCGTTTCCGTTGTCTCCGGGACGCCGAAGCCATTGAACGGCACCGAGCGCAAAAGGTTCAAACGCTGCATGGTCGAGGTGGGCGTGGAAGACCTGGGACATGGGTTGCTCCTCTGGTGTGGTGGGTTGTGGGTGTCAATGCTTGTGCGTGTCAGTGCTTGTGGGTGTCTTGGGGGTAGCTCGTGGCGTTGAGGACGGTGAGCCTGGAATTGAACGGCAGCGTGACTGGTTCCGCGGCAGGATTGTCCCAACCGAACATCCGGCCAATGGACCGCTGTTCGCGAAGATCGATCAAAAGCACGGCCTCAACGGTCATCACCTGTTCGGTCCAGAAGAAGATGTACAAATCCTCCGCGACAGCCCACGTCATGCAACGGTCAGTATCAGCCAGTCCCGCCTCCCCTCCCCGGACGCAGTGCCATGTGAAGGTTCCTTGATTCAGGTAAATGTGCTCATAGGACTCGACGTCGCTGTAACGGTAGAAGATGCGCTTCCCCACAAGGTCTGCGGACCTCTGGTGCACCGTCGGTTGGCCGCTGGCGTTTGAGTGCGTGAAGTGGGTAATTCCCCGCACCTTTCCATCCGAGACGACAAATCCGGAGACGGCGGTGGTCACGGCACCTGTGGTTTGATCCAGGATGATGGTGACGTTTTGGGCGTCGGCGTCCTTACCGTCGCCCTGCCCACGGACGAAATCGATGATGAAGATTCCCGGGCGGGCTTCAATGGCCTTGTAGTGAGCGGTTCCGGTGGCAGTGTCCTCGGCCCACGCGAGTTCTGAAGCAGTGAGGAAGTTGTACTCAACAGGAGTGCCGTCAGCTGCAACAAGGACGATCTTTGTGTCGGCCAGTGCTGGAGACGCCGGCAGGGTCTGATCCCCGAAGCCGTCCAGCATGGTGGAAACAGGCGGCCATTCTTCCTCGGGAACGTAGTCCTGCAGTTCAGTGGTGGTCATGAGTCAGGTCCTTTAGGTGGAAAGTTGGTTTCAGTGTGTGGACAGTTCAGGTCAGAGAATTTCTGCGGCGTAATTGATGGCGGGCTTTTGACTTCCCCGAATCAGTCCGGCCACGAAGATCAGCGGGATGCCAAGAAGGAGCCACCGCGCCGCCCCTCCTGCGCCGCCAAGCAGGACGTCATAGTTGTCCAGGGTCAGGTAACCCACCACCACAAACGCCAGGAAGGAAAGAGCGGGCGCAATCACGGTGACCCAGAGGTTGTCCCGGGTCCCGGATCTGGCGAAGTACACCAGGACTGCCGCTGAAGTCAGCAGCAGGATGGAGATGAAGCCTGCCGTTCCCAAAGCCACAAACCAAGTGAAGACTGTGGCGATTGGGTCCGCTCCTGCCAGGAGGAAGGCGCTGATCACTGCAAGGACAGCCGAGGAATTGACCAAGCCCGCAAAGGACGGCGCCCCCGTTGCGGAAACGGAAGACAGCTTGGCCGGGAGAGCGCCCGCCCTGCCGAGGGCAAAGAGGTAGCGGGAAAACATGTTGGACAGGCCCAGAAGCATCGCGATGAAGCTCGTCACAACCAGCACCTGCATGGCGATGCTCAGCCAGGCCCCGGCGCTGGATTCTGCGAGCTCGAAGATCATCCCGGAGGGGTTGTCAGTGGCAACGGCCTGAATCCCATCGATGCCCACGGCGCCGCTGATGGCCCATGTGGAGACCATATAGAAGACTCCGATGAAAGCGATGACCAGGTACGCGGCACGCGGGATGGTACGCCGGGGTTCTTTGGCTTCTTCGGCGAAGACCACTGTGGCCTCGAAGCTGGTGAAGCAGGCAAAAGCGAACAGCAATGAGATCCCCAGACCAGGCCCAAAAATGTTCTCGCCCGTGAACCCGGCGAACGTGAAGATCCCCAAGCCCTTCTGCGCCACCAGGGAAACGACAAGCGCGGCCACTACCAACGTTTCGCCGAGTATGAGGACTCCCAGCACTTTCAAGCTGGCATCCACGCCCTTCATGGTCAGCACCGTGGTGATGGCCATAACAACCACAATCCAGAAATAGACCGGCAGGCCAAGGCCGGTGAGGCTTTCGGTGAGCTGTTGGGCAAAAACGCCGAATTGGGACCACAATCCGATTTGAAGGCTGAGATAGGTAAGAATGGCGATTCCAGCACCGCCTGTGGCCCATTTGTTGCCTAGGCCCTTGGCAATGTAGGCAACGAATCCGCAGGCGTTGGTGATGTGTTGACTCATCCTGAGGTATCCCACCGAAAACAGAGCTACCAACAGGGCCGCAATCACATAGATCACCGGCGTCCCAGGACCGCTCGCGGAGAAGATGACGGGGCTGGCCCCCACAACAGCGGCCATGGGAGCAGCTGCGGCAATGGCGAAGAAGGCTATGGCCACGACGCCGAGTTTGTTGGCCCTGAGCCGGACGCCACGGGCCGAGGCGCCGACATTCTGGGGGCCGGCACTCTTGGCGCCAGCATTCTGGGGGCCGGCACTGAGGGGTCCCGCACCCGGCTGACCGAGTGGGGCCGAGGTCTGACTGGATTCGTTCATGAGGCTGTTCTTTCCGAAATGCATTGGCGCCATCGCCACTGCGGAGGGATAGGGTGCCCTGCGGCCCGACGCAAGTGTCCGGGAGGCGAGGCTGAAGCTGCTCTGGGTTTTGGGTGTTTTAGGTGGCGGGTGATCCGGGCCACATGCAGAACTATACGTTTGTATAGTTTGAGGTGTCAATGGGCTCCGCGCCCCGATTTATTCACCGCTAGACTCGCTGTATGAGCCAGGAAGCACGCAAGCTGCCCTACGGAGATGGCAGGGATGCCCTGTTGGCCGCCGTGCTTGAAGTCGTGGCCGAGAAAGGCCTGCGTGGGGCAACCTACAGATCAGTGGCCTCGCGGGCCGGGGTCAACCACGCACTGGTCACTCACCACTTCGGTTCTATGGAAGGACTCCTTGCAGCCACCATGGAATGGTCCGTCCAGCGATCCATTGACGAAACCGGACTATCCGGGATTGCGGACTTCGACGGACACTTCGCCGACACCCTCATCGCTACCGTCTCCGCAGAACCCGAGTTGCAGCTGTTCCAGTTCGAGATGATCCTTGAGTCCAGGCGAAACCCCAAGATCCGGAAAATGGTGGAGCGCCTCTACGCCAACTACGTCAGCACAGTGGAAGAAGCCTTGGCACGGCGCGGACTGGACACCGGCAACGAAGCGTCCCTTGCCGTCTTCGCCGCGCTCGACGGCCTCATGCTTCAATTCCTCACTATCAGCGATCCGGACCGGATCAGGTCCGCCGTCAATCAGGTGGGACGTTTGCTGTCTGCCCTCGAGAAGGCGAATGGCACCCCAGAAGAGCCAACCCGGGCATAAGGCTCGACGTCGACACTCACCGAAGTGCCGACGTCGAGCGCGTTTTTGTGCAGTTGAAGTCCGCCAAGTGGGCGTGAACTGCTCGAATGCCGGGACGTCCGCATGACGGAACTCTCACGAGAAAACGCTTACTCGGCCAGGGTTTGTGGCTAAGCTGTCATTCGTGACCCAACGAATCCGCTGCCGCGCAACGCCATGATCGGCGTCCTGTCCGGGTTCTTCGTGGTGTGGGCCATCATCCTGGTGGGCATGTTTGTTGGACGTCGTAACATCCTGGGTGAGAACGCCCGGTCCGTGCTGAGTTCGCTAACGTTTTTCGTGGCCAGCCCGGCGCTCCTCTTCGAGACCCTGAGCAAGGCCAAACTGCACGACGTTTTTGCGGCTCCACTCCTGGTCACGGCCGTGGGCGCCGTACTGACGGGCCTGCTGTTCTTCCTGATGGTGAAGTTCTGGCTCAAACGCAGTATGCCGGAGTCGCTCATGTCTTCCATGAGTGCGTCGCTGGCCAACTCCGCCAACCTCGGCATCCCCATTGCTGTCTTCGTGCTGGGTGACGCCAGCTATGTGGCGCCGCTGCTAATTTTCCAGTTGGCGTTTTTCACGCCGATGTACCTCATGGCGCTCGATGCCAGCACCAGCTCGCACCGCACCACTCCCCTGCGTTTCCTGCTGATGATCGTGAAGAACCCCATGATCGTGGGCTCAGCGCTCGGGTTGCTGGTGGCCGGTACTGGCTTCCAGGTCCCGGCGCTGATTCTGGAGCCCATCCATCTCATTGGCGGTGCAGCGATTCCGGCCATGCTGATGTCCTTCGGCATGAGCCTGAACGGATCCAAACCACTGAAGAAAGCCTCAGGACGCCGTTTGGATACCTTGCTGGCGAGCGGATTCAAGCTGGTGGTCCACCCGCTGATCGCGTACCTGTTCGCTCGCTTCGCGTTGGGCATGGACGGTCACGCACTGTTTGCCGTGGTGGTCACCTCCGCGTTGCCCACAGCCCAGAACGTGTTCGTGGCGGCCAACCGCTACCAAGCAGGCATCACCGTAGCCAAGGACACAGTGCTCATCACCACCATCGTGGCGGTCCCGGCCATGATCGCCGTGGCGCTGCTGCTCGCCTAGCGCCCTCCCGCCCAAGTAGGTAGCAGATCAGGCCGTTCCCAGCGCTGAGAACGACCTGATCTGCTACTCAGTTGGGTTACTCCACGTCCGCGCTGGCCAGGTAATAATCCAGGAGCTGGGCGCAGCGGATGAAGCCCAGATGCGAGTACGCCTGAGGATGATTGCCTAGATGCGTCTCCGTGCCGGGATCGTATTCCTCCGGCAACAGGCCCGTGGGTCCGAACAATGCCACCAACTGGTTGAACAACTCCAAGGCATCATCCAGACGGCCAACAGCAAGGTACGCCTCAATCAGCCAGGTGGTGCAAATGTGGAAGCCGCCCTCCAAACCCGGCAGCCCGTCGTCGTACCTGTACCGGAAAACGGTGGGTCCCACGCGCAACTCGCGCTCAACCGCAGTGACGGTATCCAGGAAGCGCTGGTCCTGAACATCCAACAGACCCGAGAGCCCAATGTGGAGGACGGCGGCATCCAGGTCGGGGCTGTCGTAAGCCACAGTGTAAGAAGCTGCCGACGAGTCCCAGCCCTCGCGAAGGACTTCCTCCCGGATTGTGCGGGCAGTGGGCTCCCAATCGGCGTGGGGTGTGCGCCCATGCAAAGCGGCAGCCCGGAGGGCCCGGTCCAGCGTGACCCAGCACATCACCTTGGTGTAAACGTGGTGCCTTGGGGCCCGCCGCGCTTCCCAAATCCCGTGATCAGGTTCGTGCCAGCGGGCCAGCACCGCATGGGCCATCTGCTCCATCAGGAACCAGTGTTCATCGGGCAGGAACCCGCGGCGTTCGGCAAGATCATGGATCAACTCGGCGATGGGCCCGAACACGTCCAGCTGCACCTGGTGGTCTGCCGCGTTGCCAATGCGCACCGGCCGCGAGCCCGCGTAACCGGGCAGGCTTTCCACAATTGCCTCCGTGGAGAGCGGCGCCCCGGTCACCGAGTAGAGCGGATGCAGCCACTCGGGCCCCGGCGCATTCTGGAGGATACGGTCCAGCCAGGCCAGGAAACCGTCGGCCTCCTGCGTTGAGCCCAATGACACCAAGGCATTCACGGTCATGGAACCGTCACGCAGCCAGCAGTAGCGGTAATCCCAGTTCCGGGTACCGCCGATGCCCTCAGGCAGTGAAGTGGTGGGCGCGGCCAACACGGCGCCGGTGGGCTCATGAACGAGCGACTTCAGCACCAGGGCGGATCGGCGCACCAACGACGTTTTGATGCTGGGCAGTTGCAGTGCCTTGATCCACTCCCGGGAAGACTGCCCGACGGCGGTACGCCGGTTTGGTTCGCCGCCTGGGTCCGCGGGTGGCGGCTCGGTGTCACCGCAGCGCAGATTCAGCACCACAGGACCATGGCTGAGGGGAACTTCAGCCGTGGCCGTGGCATATTTGCCGTCGCTGGTGATCCGGAATGGAACCCCGGGCGCGGACAGGATGATGGGGTCCGATGTACCCATGATGTGGACGTCGTCGCCGCGGATCTCCATGCTGAAGGGCGCATTGGCATAGTCCGGCCTGGGCGCAAAAACCACGCGCGCGGTGCCCGTCCCGGAAAGCACCCGCACCAGGCTGGTGATACCTTCCGGCGCCGGCTCCAAATAGTCAGTCACGGTGACGTCGGCCCAGCGCGTCTCCACGATCATGGTGTTATCCACATACCGCTGCGCCAGCACCTGCGACGGCTTCACCGGTTCTATGCTGAAGTGGCCAGCGGGTTCACCGCCAAGAATGTGGGCAAAAATAGATCCTGAATCAGGCAGGGGGTGGCTCATCCAACAGACCTTGGCGTCCGGGGTCAGCAGCGCCGTGGAGCTCCCGTTGCCGATCATGGAGTGCCGTTCCAGCCCCACCGCATCTTCGCCGAACAGCCACGCCCGCCGGAGTTCGAACAACAAAGCCAGCACACGCGCAAAGGCTTCCGGGTCCGCAATGGTGTGCGCCGCCGTCGTATTCCCCGGACCGACGTGCAGGCCGAGGTCCGGTCCTCGCAGGGTGGCGATCGCTTTTTCGTCGCTCTCGGCGTCACCTGCGTATAGCGCCGCGCTCACTCCGAGCCGGGCGCGCAGCTGCTCCAGCGCCTGGCCTTTGGCCGACTCCTCCACGGTGAGGTCCAGGACGGAGCCGTCGATGATGAAGTAGAGCCCGAACTCGATGGCGATCTTCTGCGAAAGGAAAATCACCCTGTCCACTACCTCGGGTGTGGCCGGCCGGGTATGCACCGCCACCCCCACGGGCTTGCGGACAATGCTGATGCCCTTCTCAAAGCCCACCGCCTCGGTCAACGCCGTAGCCACGTGTTGGAGCAACTGTTCCGTGGCCAGGGAAAGGGTGTAGGCGTAGCCCATGTCGAACTCCACACCGTGGGAACCCACCAGATGGACCTCGGCCGGAAGCCGGGAGACCGCTGCAAGATCCCGCAAGGACCGTCCGGAAATGATGGCCGTGTGAGTGTTGGGCAAGGCTGCGAGCGCACGGAGCGCCACCGCCGCGCTATCCAGAGGCAACGTTTCGGTGGATACTCCCTCTGCGGAGCAAAGTGTTCCGCCGTAGTTGCATGCCACGAGCAGGCCGGGGACGCGGGCGAGTTCCCTGAGTTCCGCAAAAAGCTGCGGCGTGATTCCATTCTCCGCGTCAGACTGGAGGACGGTACGGAGGAGGCCAAGCGGGAGAGACTTCATGAGCAGCGCCGAGTCGGCTACTGCTTGGTTCAGGTGAGTAGGCATGGCGAATCCTTCCGGGGCGGATAGTTACAGTCTCCGCCCCAACGGTTTCGCTTGACTACCTAGTAGATTGCAAACGCGTAAAGCTTTTCCATGGATTTAAACGCGGCTGGATCTATCCGCGGCAGGTCCCGCCCCCGAGCGCCTCCTACCGGCTCGGGGAGCAGGACCTGTCGCGGTACAACTACTGCGCGAACGTATCCGCGATATCCAGGACCTCGTCCAGAATGGCCAGGCCCGCCCGGGTGTCCTCATCACTGATATTGCACGGCGGAACCACATGGATGCGGTTGAAGTTCGCGAACGGGATGAGTCCGCGCGACTTGCATGCCGCCACGAGTTGGTTCATTTCAGGGCTGGAAGAACCGTACGGAGCCAACGGTTCGCGGGTGGCGCGGTCCTTGACCAGCTCGATGGCCCAGAAAACGCCCCGGCCCCGTACTTCACCCACAGAGGGGTGGCGTTCGGCGAATCCGGCGAGCGCCGGGCCGATCACCTCGGTGCCGAGCCTTGCCGCATGCTGCACAATGCCTTCGCGTTCCATGGCGTTGATGGTGGCGACGGCGGCCGCGGTGGCCAGTGGGTGGCCGGAGTAGGTCAGCCCGCCGGGGTAGGCGCGCGTACCAAAGGTGGCTGCAATCTCAGGGCTGATGGCTACACCGCCCAGGGGAACGTAGCCGGAGTTCACGCCCTTGGCGAAGGTGATCAGGTCCGGGACAACATCAAAATGCTCCACGGCGAACCACTTGCCCGTGCGTCCGAAGCCAGCCATGACCTCGTCTGCGACGAGGACGATTCCGTGCTTGGTGCACAGTTCCCGCACACCCTGCATGTAACCGGCCGGAGGAACGTAGATCCCCGCCGTTCCGGGGATGCTCTCCAACATGATGGCCGCGATGCTGGAAGGGCCTTCGAACTCGATGAGCTGCTCCAGATGCTCCAGGGCGCGCTGGGCTTCTTCTGCCTCGGTGGTGGAGTGGAACGCCGTGCGGTAGAGGTAGGGCGGGAAGAAGTGGATGGTGCCTGTGGATGCGTTGTCGCTGGCCCAGCGCCGGGGGTCGCCGGTGATATTGACGGCCAAGTGCGTTCCACCGTGGTACGAGCGGTAGGCGGAGAGGACCTTGTGGCGGCCCGTGTGGAGCCTGGCCATCCGGACGGCGTGTTCGTTGGCATCCGCTCCACCGTTGGTAAAGAAGATCCGGTCCAGCTCCCCAGGGGTTCGCTCGGCGATCAACCGCGCCGCCTCCGATCTGGCCTCGTTGACATAGCTGGGAGCAACAGTGCACAGCTTGGCGGCCTGTGCGGCGATGGCTGCTACAACGGCCGGGTGCTGGTGGCCGATGTTGGTGTTGACCAGCTGGGAAGAGAAGTCCAGGTACTTGTTGCCCTCACCGTCCCAGACGTGTGAGCCATCAGCTGCGCTTATGACCATGGGATCGAGCGTGTCCTGCGCGGACCAGGAGTGGAACACGTGTTTACGGTCCAGCTCGTAGGCGCGGAGCGCTGCGTCGCGGTCCGTCTGTGGTGGTTCAAGGATGGCGGTCATATTGATTGTCCTGACGTTGGCACTGACAATTTTTCTGGCGCTTAGGAGTTCTGGGGGAAACCGAGGTTGATGCCACCGTGGCTGGGATCCAGCCAGCGGGTGGTAACGGCCTTGCCCCGGGTGAAGAATCCGACACCTTCAGAACCGTGGGCGTGGGTGTCGCCGAACAGGGAGTTCTTCCATCCGCCGAACGAGTAGTAGGCCATGGGCACCGGAACGGGGACGTTGATTCCCACCATTCCCACCTCAACCTCGTTCTCGAAGCGGCGGGCCGCACCGCCGTCGTTCGTGAAAATTGCGGTGCCGTTGCCGTACGGGTTGGCGTTGATGGTGGCCAGGGCGTCGTCGTAACTGTCCACCCGGACCACAGAGAGCACGGGTCCGAAGATCTCTTCCTGGTAGATGGACATGTCCGTGGTGACGTTATCGAACAGGGTGGGGCCTACGAAGAAGCCGTCGCCTTCAGCGTCCGGGACAACGCCGCGACCGTCGACGACGAGCGTGGCACCTGCTGCTTCACCGGCGTCGACGTATCCCGAAACCTTGTCCCTGTGCTGGGACGTGACCAAGGGGCCCATGTCGCAACCACGCAGTCCATCGCCGGTGCGCAGCGAGCGGGCACGGTCAGCGATCTTATCCACCAAAGCATCGGCGATGTCGCCGACGGCCAGGAGCGCTGAGACAGCCATGCAGCGTTCACCAGCGGAACCGAATCCGGCGTTAATGGCGGCGTCGGCAGCGAGGTCAAGATCGGCGTCGGGCAGGACAATCATGTGGTTCTTCGCGCCGCCAAGCGCCTGGACCCGCTTGCCGTGGGCGGTAGCAGTCTCGTACACGTACTTGGCGATCGGCGTGGAGCCCACGAAGGAAACGGCTTTGACATCCGGGTGCGTCAGCAGTGTATCCACCGCTACCTTGTCGCCGTGAAGGACGTTGAAGACGCCATCGGGCAGGCCGGCTTCCTTCCAGAGCTCGGCCACCCAATTGACGGCCGTGGGGTCCTTCTCACTGGGCTTGATGATCACGGTGTTGCCTGCCGCGATGGCGATCGGGAAGAACCACATGGGGACCATTGCCGGGAAGTTGAACGGGCTGATGATTGCCACGGGGCCCAGTGCTTGCCGGATGGAGTGGATGTCCACTTTTGTGGAGGCGTTTTCGGTGTAGCTGCCCTTGAGAAGGTGCGGAATACCGCAGGCGAACTCCACCACTTCCTGGCCTCGGCTCACTTCGCCCAGAGCATCATCCAGGACCTTGCCGTGCTCGGAGGTGATGATCGCGGCGAGCTCGTCCTTGCGGGAGTTCAGGAGCTCGCGGAAAGCGAAAAGGACCTGGGTGCGGCGGGCGAGGGAGGTATCCCGCCATGCCGGGAAGGCAGCTTTGGCGGCGGCGACGGCGGCGTTGCCCTCCTGGACGCTGGCCAAGGCAACCTGCCCGGTGACCTTTCCCGTGGCCGGGTTGGTGACAGGAGCGGTGCGGTCTCCAGCCGGGACGTAGCTGCCGTTGATCCAGTGCTCAATGGTGTTCAAGAGTTCTCCTTGGTGCGGGGTGGTTTGAAGACTGAAATCAGTCTGTCCGCCCACGAGCCGGCACAGTAGGGCCGATCTGTAAAGGAATCTTCATTGAGCCTTACACTGTGTAAATGCTGCCCACCGTCAGTGCCATCCTTGAGCTCCCTGTGCTGCGTGCCGCCGCACCCACCGTGCTGGGCGGCCTGAAGGGCTTGGACACGCCTGTTCGCTGGGTTCACGTCAGCGAAATACTCGACGTCGGCGGCCTTCTGTCAGGCGGAGAACTGGTGCTGACCACCGGGCTGGAGCTGGAGAAGTCCCCCGAAGAATCGGCATCGTTCATCCGCTCCTTGGAAGCAGCCGGAGCGGCCGGACTAATCGTGGAACTCGTCGGCCAGCGGCCCCGCAGCCGGGAGGCCCTGGAGAAAGCTGCCCGCACCGCCTCAATGCCCGTGATTGTAGTGGAACAGCGGGTGAGGTTTGTCCAAGTCACGGAGATCGTCCACAGGATGATCGTGGCCGAACAATTGGAACGCGTGGAACGTGCCCGGGACGTCCACGAAGCGTTCACTGTTCTGAGCTTGGAAAGCGCCGACACCCAGCGTGTGGTGGAGCAAGCGGCCACCATGATCGGTGCCTCGGTGGTGCTGGAAGACCTCTCGCACCTGGTTCTCGCTTACGCCGGGCAGGGGGTATCCACCACGGAACTTCTGGACGATTGGGTGCGACGATCACGGACCACGCCCTTCCCCGCGCACACCGCGAGGTCCGGACCGGAGCAGTGGCTCCAGGCGGCGGTGGGAGTCCGTCAACAAGTGTGGGGCAGGTTGGTGGTGCCCATGCCACCCGCGGCATTCGATGCCGATGAGGACATGGCCATCATGGTTCTGGAACGGGCGGCCCAGACCCTGGCGATCAACCGACTGGCGGACCGGGATCAGCGCGAGCTCAGCCACCACGCACAAGCCGGACTCCTCAACGCGCTCCGCCAGCCCCGTGGACTCAGTGAAGCGGAGGCACTGGCACGCGCGGGTTCCTTGGGCTTGAAACGCTCGTCCTACTACGTACCGCTCGTTTTCAGGACCGCACTCCAAGCCTGGGGTTCCCCCATTCTCCCCGGTGACCCCTTGGCCGGGCAGCAGGACGAGCGCGAGCTCCTTGAACGGCTGGCACAGGGATTGAAGTCCAGCGCGGGTACAGCCTTGGCGGCAAGCATCCAATCCGGTTCAGTCGGGATGATCCTCGCCCTCCCCGCCCGCCAGCAGGAAGAGCCGACGCTGCAGATCTTGGCAGAGGCCGCCGCCGGGGCCGCCACCGGGGCTGCCGCCGGGCCAGGGATTGAAGCCAACCTGGCGGCACCCCCTCCCTGGATCATCGGCGTCGGCCGCATGAAAGGGACGCTTTTGGAGGCCGCGGCAGGAATCGACGAAGCGGCCCATGTGGCCGAAAGCGCTGCTACGCTCCGGAACACGGGCAAGCCCTACTTCCGGGCTACGGACGTACGCCTTCGCGGGCTGCTGGCGCTCCTCCGCAAAGATCCCCGTGTTCAGCAATTCGTGGAATCGGAGTTGTCCGCCGTCCTCCAAGCCGAGGCGGAAGGCAAAGGCGAATACCTGGAACTGCTGGGGCTCTACCTCGGCTCCGGTGGCAATAAGGCCGCCATGGCACGCAGCGGATACCTAAGCAGGCCCACGCTTTATGCCCGGCTCGCCAAACTGGAGGAACTACTGGGCGTGGATCTGGAGGACGCCGAGTCGCGGACCTCACTGCATGTGGCGCTCCTGGCGCATCTCATCCGGGGGCAGTGAACGGGGCAATAAGCGGCCCTACGCGCTCACAAGCCCCGCAACCTCAGCCACGAGGTCAACGGACCGCAGGCGCTCTTCGGTGCCGATGCTCTGGTGAGCCACAATCAGTTCATCGGCGTCAGCGAACGATGCAAACTCGTCGAGATAATCCCGCACCACATCTTTGGTACCTACGGCGGAGAACTTCATCATTTGGGCAATGTGCTGGCCCTGTGGGGAATCGAGCACCATGTCCGCTTCATCATCGGTGAACTCGCGGCCGCCGCCGAAGAACAGTGAGACGCGGGCGCGCTTCACAGCCAGATGGATGGCCTGTGCCTCGGCGTTTGAGTCCGCGGCAGTAACGTTCACGCCGGCGATCACGTGCGGCTCGGACAACTGATCCGAGGGCTTGAATTCGCGGCGGTAAACGGCAACCGCGTCCTGAAGCGCGGCGGGGGCAAAGTGTGAAGCGAAAGCGTAAGGAAGACCCAACTGGGCTGCCAGCTGGGCGCCGAACAGCGAGGAGCCCAAGATGTACAGCGGCACATTGGTGCCCTTGCCCGGCGTCGCTTCAACACCTTGGATGCGGGTGGGACCGGTGAGGTAGCCCTGCAGTTCCAGAACGTCCTGGGGGAATCGGTCCGAGGATGTGTGGTCCCTGCGCAGCGCGCGCATGGTGTTCTGGTCGCTGCCGGGGGCGCGGCCCAGGCCGAGGTCGATCCGTCCCGGGTGCAGGGTCTCCAGGGTGCCGAACTGCTCGGCGATGGTCAGCGGCGAGTGGTTGGGCAGCATCACACCACCGGCGCCGAGGCGGATGGTGTTGGTGTGCGCGGCAACGTGGGCGATCAGCACGCTGGTAGCGGACGAGGCGATCGCGGACATGTTGTGGTGCTCGGCGTACCAAACGCGGCGGTACCCCAGCTCTTCGGCTTTCTGCGCCATGGCAACACTGCCCGCAAGGCTTTCCGCCACCGTCTGGCCCTTCCCGATGGTTGCCAGGTCGAGGATGGAAAGAGGAACAGTCACAGGAAGGCCTTTCGGTACGTTTTGGTGCCCGCACGGTTGATTGCCGGGCACTCTAGCGACAACGACGGCGGCACCCGGCTTATTTCTGTGAGTTGCGTCGCGCGTTCATTTCCCACGGTTTCGGACCAGTTTTGTGACCCAGTTCGACGCCCGATTAACTGCCGTGAACCCCTGTATCCCAGCGTTTCAGAACACTTTGACCCGCTCCCGGAGGCTGCCGGATAGTTGCAGCCACAAGTACGCATCAGACCTCCCTGTCGCGATGATCAGGGGAAACCCAAGGAGAAACACATGGCACGCTTCGCTCTCAAGACCGGCGCCACCGCGGCGCTGGCCGCTACGGCGCTACTGGGGCTGGCTGCCTGCTCCGATCCTGGGGCGACCGCCGCGACGGGAGCGTCTGCCCCGGCGTCGAACGCTTCATCCAGCTCGTCCACCAAAGAATTCAACCTGACCCCGCAGCAGGACCGCATCAAGGTGACGGTGGACTCCGCCGCGGCCGCCCTGGTTCCTGACGCCATCAAGGCCGACGGCAAGCTGACCGTGGTGACCACGGGCGGCACTCCCCCGTTGAGCACGTTCGCCACGGACAACAAGACGCTGATCGGCAGCGAAGTGGACATTGCCTATGCAGTTGGCGAGAGCCTGGGCCTCCAGGTTGAGGTGCTGCCGGTAGCTTGGGCGGACTGGCCGCTGGGTGTCGAGTCCGGCAAGTACGAGGCCGTCCTCTCCAACGTCACCGTCACCGAGGCGCGCAAGGAGAAGTTCGACTTCGCCACCTACCGAAACGACCTCCTGGGCTTCTACGCGAAGACCGACTCGGACATCTCCACCATCAAGGAAGCCAAGGATGTTGCCGGCAAGCGCATCATCGTGGGCTCGGGCACCAACCAGGAAGCCATCCTGGTGCGCTGGGACGAGGAGAACAAGAAGAACGGCTTGAAGCCGGTTGAGTTCCAGTATTACGACGACGACTCCGCCTCCCAGCTCGCGCTTCAGTCGGGCCGTGCGGACCTGACGTTCGGCCCCAACGCATCCGCGGCCTACAAAGCTGCCAAGGATGGCAAGACCAAGGAAGTGGGCACGTTGGAAGGCGGCTGGCCGCTGAAGGCTGAAATTGCTTTCACCACCCAGAAGGGCAACGGCCTTGCGGTGGCTGCCCAGGCTGCACTGAACACCCTCATCAAGGACGGAAGCTACGCGAAGATCCTGGACCGTTGGGGCCTCTCATCGGAGGCGATTCCTGCGTCCGAGCTGAACCCGGCAGGCCTGCCCAAGAAGTAGGAACCGCTATGGCAGGGCCACCTGCCGACGACGAATCCCCGCCGGACATCAACCGGCGGGGATTCTTGTGCCCGCCGCCGCAACTGGGTCGCAGTTCAGGCCGTTCTGAGCGTCCAAAACGGCTTCAACTGCGACCTACTTGGGTGCGGTGCGGGTCTAGTTGGGTGCAGTTAGAAGTGGGCGGGGTCGGTGTTGGCTCCGCAGAGGATCACTGCAACGGTTTCGCCCGCCCGTGGAGCGTAGGCGCCTGAGAGCAGTGCCGCGTAAGCCGCTGCTGCACCGTGCTCCACCACAATCCTGTAATTTTCCCAGAGGGCCCTGCGGGCGGTCACAATGTCTTCATCGCTGACGAGGACGCTGCGCACACCGGTACGCCGGGCAACTCCAAAGCCGATTTCGCCGATACGCCGGGCGCCAAGGGAGTCCGCAGCGATTCCGGACACGGCCACATCCACTGGCTCGCCCTGGGCCAACGCGGTGTGCAAAGTGGGTACAGTCTCGGGTTCGACTCCCACCACCTGAGCCCTGCCCTCTGTGGCTGCGGCGATGCCGCCCATCAACCCGCCGCCGCCTACGGCAACGAGGATGGTATCGACGTCGGGCAGTTCATCCAAGAGCTCAAGGCCCACGCCACCCGCGCCGGCCACGATCTCGGGCTGATCATATGCGTGGCAGTAAACAGCGCCCTTTTCCTCGGCGAAACGGATCGCAGCTGCATAGGCTTCCGCGTACTCCGCTCCGCCCTGGACCACTGTGGCGCCGATTGCGTAGAGCTTGTGTACCTTGTTTGCCGGGGCGGATTCCGGGACGAACACCGTTGCCGGGACTCCAAGCTTGGCAGCGGCGTAGGCATTGGCCAGTCCGGCATTGCCGCCGGAAGCCACCACGATGCCCGCCTCAGGGTTGAGCTCGCCGCTTTCCTTCGCCGTGAGCAGCCTGTTGAAGGCGCCGCGTGCTTTGAAGGAGCCGGTGTGCTGCATGTACTCGCATTTGAACCACAGGTGGTAAGCCTCCTGGCCTCCGCTCTCGGCCAGCGGCGTGTGCCGAACCCACCCTGCCGTCCGTGAATACGCTGCTTCTACTTCTTCGCGTGTGACCATCGTGGCTGCACCTTTCCGTCCGTTTCATCCTATGGTTTGTGTGGGCGGGAGACGTCCTGCCGGGCATAGGCTTGAACCCATGTCCGTCGACTTCGTCCTCCGCCCCACCGTTGCCACCGATGCTGCCTGGATTGCCGAACTGCGCGCCGTGGTGATGCGCCCGGACCTCGAACGGTTGCAGCGTTTCGATCCTGTTCGGGTCCGCGAGCGCTTCCTGAACAGCTTCCAGCCCGAGCACACGTACATCATCCATTCGGACGGCGTGGACGCGGGCGTGATCGCTGTCCGCCCCGCCCCGGACAGCCGCTGGATTGAACACTTCTATGTGGCCCCGGCGCATCAGGGCAAAGGGCTGGGCGGTGCCGTGCTTCGCCACGTGATGTCGGCTTCGGTAGACGAGCGTCCGTTCCGCCTGGACGTGCTGCAAGGAAGCCCGGCCCGTCGCCTCTACGAGCGCCACGGCTTCGTGCTGGAATCCGAGGACGCCGTTGATGTCTTCATGGTGGCTCCCGCCAAGCCCTGAACCACCAACCACTGAGCGCCACCCCTACCCCTGACCCCACGGACGGAAGTGCGGTAACCTCAGCACAGGCCACGCGGCTACGTCGCGATACTTTCCGGGGGGAAAAATGGGGATCTTTGAAGCGCGCTCATTGAGGCACGCCATCACCACTGCACTTGCCATGGGACTGCTGGGCTCCGGGCTGCTTGCGGCGGGTCCGGCCACTGCGGCATCCCAGCCGACACCGTTCATCGACGGCGTCCCGTACGTCGGTTCTGAGATGAGGCGGCAGTACAACTACGACTACTGGGGTTGCCGAAACCCGGATGGTTCCGGGGACGCGATCACCTTGGAGTGGTTGCGTGACGGAGAACCCCTGCCCGCGGAGCGTCAGGGTGAAACTTTGCGTGTCCTCCCTGAAGACCAGGGCAGCCGCATCTCTTTGAGGGTTTACCCGCTCACTCCTGGCGAACCGGGCTGCCCCACCGGGACGCAACTCAGCGCCGAAACCACACCGATCAAGGCGTCCAGCCGCGCCATGGGTTGGACTGGGCGCGGTAATTTTGAGCCCCTGGCGCGCACCCATGACGGCAGGCTCGTCCTGTACCCGCGCACCTATTCGTACTACAAGGGCATGTGCGAGGGCCCGTGCCCGGTCTATTTCGGCTCGTGGGATGAACCCCGGCAGGTGGGCGTCGGCTGGAACATGTTCAACATCGTCTTCTCTCCGGGAGATTTCGACGGCGATGGATTCAATGACCTCCTGGCGAGGAACGCGTCCGGCCAGTTGTTCCTGTATCCGGGTGACGGCGACGGCGGCTGGCTTCCACCACGGCAAGTCGGCTCCGGCTGGAATGTCTTCGACTCCATTGTGGGTCCCGGGGATTTCACGGGCGATGGCACCAACGACGTCCTGGCCAGAAATGCTGCCGGGGAGCTGTTCCTCTACCCCGGCGACGGCAACGGCGGATGGCTCGCCCCGTCCAAGGTGGGCTGGGGTTGGCAGGTCATGAACAAGATCATTCCCGCCGGCGACATGAACGGTGACGGCACCGTGGAGGTCTTCGGCCGGGACATCAACGGCGGTCTCCAGCTCTACTCAGCCAACGGCCAAGGCGGTTGGGGTGCCCAAGCATTCATGGGCGGCGGCTGGAATGAATTCCAGGATGTGGCGGGCATGGGCAGCTACGCCCACCAGAAATACAACAACCTTGCAGCTGTCAACCAGAACGGCGACCTCGTGTTGTATTCCACCGGTGCCGCCACCACAGGCCTCTACGGCCCGTACGGGCCCGTTGGCAATGGCTGGAACGTGTTCAGAGAACTGCTGTAGAACTACAGCGGCTGCGCCCACACCGTCAGCTGCAAGGTGACGGTGCCGCGCGAAACGTCGACGACGGCGGCACTCGAGCCGCCGCCGTCGGGCCCTGTCCCCTGCGCGGCGGCTGAATTCTGCTGGATTATTGCCCTAAGCCCCGAGAACAGCCCTCGGAATCGAGCGGTTTTCGGTCCGGAGCGAGGGAATGATCCAGCAAAAAATGCCTTCATCAGACGTGCGCCGGCTCTTCGGACCGCACCGGAGTCTCCAGCCCCAGGTTCTCGCGCAGCGTCGTGCCCCGGTATTCCGTGGGGTAGACGCCGCGTTCCTGGAGCTCGGGCACCAGATGGTTCACGATGTCGTCCAGACCTGTGGGGATGAGCCACGGTGAAATGTTGAAGCCATCCACGGCCCCAACCCGCGCATATTCTGCGAGGTGGTCCGCCACGGCGGTGTAGGAGCCGGTAAACGTGGAGTCGATGCGTGCCGTTTTGGACGTGACAAACTGGCGGATGGAGAGGCCTTTGTCTTTGGCCTCGGCCCTCCACTGATCCGCAAGCTGGCGTGCTTTGGCGCCGTGGAAGCCGCTGCCGCGCGTCTCCGAGGTTTCCTCCACCACGGGGTCGATCTCCGGAAGGGGACCATCGGGATCGTAGGAGGAGAGCTCCCTGCCCCAGAACTGTTCCAGGTAGGCGATGGCCTGCTGTGGTCCGATCTGCAGGCTCCGGACCCAGGCCTTCTTTTCCTGCGCTTCCTGTTCGGTGGCGGCCAGAATGAATTCGCTGGCAGGCATGATCTGCACGGCGTTGGCACCGCGGCCGGCTGCGATGGAGCGGGCCACGATGTCGCGGCGGAACTCCACAGCGTCATCGAACTTGGGGTGGGCGGAGAAGATCACGTCAGCTTGGCGGGCTGCGAAGTCACGGCCGTCCGGGGAATCACCGGCTTGGAAGAGCACCGGGCGGTACTGGGCGCTGCGCGGGAGGCGGGGGGTGACGTCAACGGTGTAGTGCTGGCCTTCGTGGAGGACCCGCCGGGCGGGTCCGGTGGGGGTTTCCCAGGAGTCCCAAATACGCTTGGCGGTTTCCACGAACGCTTCGGCGTGCTTGTAACGGTCGGCGTGGTCCAGGTATCCACCGCGGCGGAAGTTCGCACCCGTCCAGGCGTTGTCAGTGGTGACGATGTTCCAAGCGGCGCGGCCCCCGGAGATCAGGTCCAGTGAGGACAATCGGTGTGCCAGGTCCGCGGGGTCGTTGTACGTGGTGTTTTGAGTGGCTACCAAGCCGATGTTCCTGGTGACTGCAGCAAGTGCGGCCAGCATGGTCTGGGCGTCAGGCCGGCCCACTACGTCCAGTGCATGGGGGCGTCCGAGGTGTTCGCGCAGGCGCAGTCCTTCGCCCAGGAAGAAGGCTGCGAACTTCCCGCGCTCGGCTGTCTGGGCGATGTGCCGGAACGATTCGAAGTCCGTTTGCGAGCCCGCTTCGGGTGCCTTCCAGATGGTGCCGGAGTTGACGCCCTGGAAGAAGATCCCGAACTGGATCTGGCCGCTCGGCTGGAAAATGTCGCGTGTCATGGTGTTCCCCTACTTTCCGGCGGCAAGAGGAGCCGCGGCAGTGGTCGAATAGCGGTTCTCCGCAGGTACAAGCCCGAGGACATCACGGAAAGTGCCGTCCTGGACCGGTAGCCGCAAGGCCCCACGGCGGCGCAGCTCAGGCAGGACGAGGCGTGACAGTTCTTCCAGCTCCACGTCAAGGACAGCGGGGTGGAGTCGAACGCCGTCGGCTTCGCTCAGAAGGGAGTCGAGCAGTTCGGTGAGGCCTGCCGCCGAGCCAACAAACCGCGCAAGGCCGCTCTCGGGCGACGGTACCTGCCGCGTAGCTGCGCTTTGCCCGCGGGCGTCCAGTACGACGTCGAGCTCCGCAACAATCGCCACCGAAGAACCAAGCCGTGCCCGCGCGTCGCGGACTTCGGCGGCCAGCAGCTCCGGTGTGGGAGCGGACACCAGCACGGCGTCCACGGCATCGGATGGAACCAGGCCCTCGCCCACCAATGAGGCAGCAGCGAGCACGGGCAACTGTCCCTGCAGGGGCCTCGGAATGATGGACGGGCCCTTCACGGAATAGGCGGCCCCGGAAAAGTCAGCGGGCGTTTCGAAATCCGCGTAGTGCAGCTTGTCCACGTCGATGTACCGCCCCGTAGCGACGTCGCGGATCACGGCGTCGTCCTCCCAGGAATCCCACAAACGTCGGCCCACCTCGATGGACGCGGCGGCCTCCTGGGCCAGCGCGTCACCCTCAACAAACGAACGTCCGACGGCGGCAGCAGCCTCAGGTGACACCGCTGCGGTAGCGATCCAGCCGGCCCGGCCGCCGGACACGTAGTCCAGGCTGGCGAGCTGCGTGGAAACGTGGAAAGGCTCTGTGTAGACGGTGTCGATTTCCGGCACGACGGCGATGGTGCGAGTGACGGGTCCGGCAAAGGCCGCGCGCTGCAGGGCGTTGGCACGTCCGGCTTCCGGGGTGTCCTTAAAGGTTGCTGCGTGGAAACCGGCTGATTCGGCTGCGAGGACGGCGGCGGCAATGCCCTCATATCCCGCGCCGTCGAGTTCAACGGCCAGGAACCCGGCCTTGCGTTCTTCGAAGGTACTCACTTCTGGTCCTGACGTTCGTAGGGAATCTTTTCGCCGGCTTCAATGGCCACCGGAAGCCGGTTTTCGGCAGGCGGCAACGGGCAGGTGGCGAGGTCTGTGTAGGCGCATGGCAGGTTCACGGCCCGGTTGAAGTCGAGCTGGACTGAGCCATCGGCGGCGGGGACCACGGACAGCGAGCGGTTGGCTGCATAGGTGGTCTTGCCGGAGGTCTGGTCGGTGAACAGCACGGACAACGAGCCCGGTGCGTGGCCGTTGAACGCCGTCAGCGCCAATTCCTCGCCAGCGAGCTTGAAGCGGATTTCACCCGGCGCTTCGTACACGTGCTGGATACCCTCGACGGCGGCACCCACCGTGGTGGGACGCGGCGCCTCAAAGGGCACGAACGTACCCGCCACGGCAAACGCCGCGTTGGGTGTGTAGGCGGGCGTCCCCTGGTACTCCTGCAGGAGGGCGTTGGACGGGTTCCGCGGGCGCACAATGTACTCGCCGCCGCGCTTGGCAACCTCAATCACGGTGTCGCCGGAGACCAGGTTGATCCCGCCGCGTTCCTCAATGGGCCCCAGTACGACGGGTGTTTTCAGTTCCACCCCGTCCTGCTGCAGGCTTTCGCCGGGCTCCAGCACAACGCGTACGACGTCGTCCTCCGCACTCCAGGTGCCCGGCGCGCCTTCCAGCCGGGTTGCGTCGCTGCTGAGCCAGTGAAGGTGGGTCACGGCGAGGAAGCCATGCGGGTGGGCACGGTGCCGCTCGTGGGAGTCGTGCCACTCCTGCCATTCCTGGTCAAAGGCTTCGAATGCTGTTTCAGTGTGCAAAGACATGTGCGTTGTCGCTCCTGTTGAAGGCATGGTCGGCGGTGACGGTTGCTGCTGCGTCCGGCTCGGTGGCGCCGGCGAACTCCGGGCGGCCTGCGAAAGGATCCCCGGCTTCCCAGAGTGTGGTGGGCGCCGCGGCCCGGACGGCAGGGATGACCTCCACCGCGAAGCGTTCCAGGATTTCCAGCTGCTGTTCGAAGGGCAGCGTGGTGGGCAAGGAAATGGACTGAAGATCGTGGTTGTACAGCGAGTGGTAGCTGAGAATCTTGTCGATCACCTGCTCCGGGCTGCCTACCAGGGCCGGGCCCTCGGCTACGGCGTGCTGGATGTCCCGGAACGGCGAGTTGTTGCCGGGGACGTTGCGGTTGGCGGTCAATCCCTCGTACACCGGACCGTACTGACGGATGGCTTCCTGCGTGGTGTCCGCGATGAACACGCCACCAGCGCCACTTCCCGAGCCCAGGTACTGGTGCCGTGGATCGTGCCCGTGGCGCTCGTACTCTTCTCGGTAGTGGTCGATCAGGACCTTGTAGTTCTCACGGGGCTGGATGGCGTTGGCCGTGAACAGCGGGTCACCCCACTTGGCTGCGAGCGCAGCGGATGTCAGGGTTGTAGCCGAGCCGTGCCAAATACGGGGTGAGCCCGCAAAGGGGCGAGGCGTCGTGGTGGTTGGCTCGGTGAGTGCGGGCCTGAAGCGGCCGGACCAGGTGACGCTCTCCTTGCGCCACAGTGCCCGGAGCAGCGCGTACTTCTCTGCGAGCAGGTCCCATTGCTCGTCCAGGGACAGGCCGAAAAGCGGGTACTGCAGGACCTCGTTGCCTTTGCCGATCACCAGTTCCAGGCGGCCCCGGCTCAGTTGGTCGATGGTGGCGTAGTCCTCGGCCACGCGCACGGGATCCAGCACGGAGAGCACGGTGACGCCGGTTTGGAGGCGGATGCGGCGGGTGACGGCGGCAATCGCGGCGAGGACCGTCGTCGGGGATGACGAGACGAACTCACCGGCATGACGCTCGCCCACGGAGAAGCTGTCAAAACCGAGTTCCTCGGCCCTCTTCGCCGTTTCCACCACCTGGTTCAGCCGGTCAGCGGTGGAGACAATCTCCCCTGTCACCGGGTTTTTCAGGTGGGGAATGATGTCCAGGACTTGGAACTTCATTTGGTGGTCCCGGCCGGCGTAACAAAGGTGGCTTCAGTGACCGTCTTGGACTCCGGGATGGCTTCCTCGGAGAGGCCCCAGCGTTCCAGGACCTTGCCGTAGGAGCCGTCCTTGATGGTGGAGTTCAGGGCGTCGGTGATGGCCGGGGCCAGGCCATTGCCCTTCAGGGTGGTGGCGGCAACCAGTGTTTCTGCAGGCCAGCCAGCGTTGACCTTGCCCACCACTTTGAGGTCATCGCGGGTGTTTTCGCGGTACGTCACAGACGGGTACGGGGCAATGTTGAGGTCGGTGCGGCCGGAGGAGAGCGCCAGGATGGTGTCGGCGTCCGAGGAGTAGTACTGCAGTGTGGCCGGCGCCTTGCCCTTGGCTTCGAGTTCCTGGTTCCACGCAAGCAGGATCTTTTCCTGGTTGGTGCCGGAGCCTACGGAGATCTTCAGGCCGGAAATGTCATCTGAGCCCTTGATGTCGTACGTGGAGCTCTTTTTCGCTTCAAAGCCCATGTACGCCGCACGGTAGGTGGAGAAGTCGAACAGCTTCACGCGTGCTGCGTTGATGCCCACGTTGGAGAAGACTGCTTCGAAATCACCGGACTGGGTCTTCAGCGGCCAGTTCTCCCAGGACGTCACCTGGAGGTCCAGTTCCAGCCCGAGCTTGTCCGCAACGAGCTGGGCGATGTCCACCTCAACACCGATCGGCGTCTTGTCATCCGTGGCGTGGAAGGACAGCGGAATGGAACCCGCTGTGGTGGCTACGGTCAGCTTTCCGTCCTTGGCGATTGCCGCAGGAACAGTGGCGGCTGCGGCTGTGTCTTTCTCGCTCCGGATCCGGTTCTGGTCCACGGACGTGTTGTAGACAATCCCGTTCTTAGCAGCTTCGGACTCCGGCTGGGCTGCCGACGCTCCAGGATCGGAGCACCCGGCCAGCACGGGAAGCACGACGGCGGGAAGGACAGCAAGTGCCAGGATCTTGCGTTTCTTGGTGGAGCTGGTGGTGCGAAGCATGGGGATGTCCTAGATGTTGAAAGCTGGTTCGATGACTTTGGAGAAGAAGCTGCGGGTACGTTCCTCGCGGGGGTTGGCGAAGATGTCCTGAGGAGTGCCGGACTCCACAATCTGGCCCTGGTCCATGAACACCACGGTGTCCGCGACGTCCCGGGCAAAACCCATCTCGTGCGTCACCACAATCAGGGTGGTGCCGGACTTGGCCAGTTCACGGATGACGTCCAGGACCTCGTTCACGAGTTCCGGGTCCAGTGCCGATGTTGGCTCGTCGAACAGGAGAATCTTGGGATCCAGTGCCAGCGCCCGTGCAATCGCAACGCGCTGCTGTTGGCCACCGGAAAGCTGTCGCGGGTAGGCATCGGCGCGATCCTTCAGGCCCACCCTGTCCAGGAGTTCCAGGCCACGCTTCCGGGCCTCAGCCTTGGACCGTTTCTGGGCCACGATGGGCGCCTCGATCACGTTCTCCAGGGCGGTGAGGTGCGGGAACAGGTTGAAGCTCTGAAACACCATGCCAATGTGGGTGCGTTGCTTGAGGATGTCCTTTTCACGCAGCTCGTGAAGCTTGTTGCCGCGGACCTCGTAGCCCACCAGTTCGCCGTCGATGGTGATGTAACCGCCGTCAACCTTTTCCAGGTGGTTGATGGTGCGCAACAGGGTGGACTTGCCGGAGCCGGACGGGCCAACAATCACGGCCACGCCACCCGGCGGCACGGACAAGGACACACCCTTGAGGACCTCGGTGGTGCCAAAGGACTTCCGGACATTCGTGATGTCCACCTGACCGCGGGTTGCCGGCCTGTCCACTGAGGTGGGCTGCGCCGTCGTCGTGCCGGCATGTTCCCCTGCCGCACCGGCAGCCGGGCTTTCGCCCTGGGTTTTGTCTGCGACCTTGTTTGCGGTTGTGTCTGCGACCTTGGCAGCCGCGGCGGAATCTTTGCGTGCAGCGATGATGCTCATCGGGCGTCCTTCGTGGGAGAGGCAGCAACGTGGGTGGTGAAGAACTTCCGGGCCCTCTGCAACGGCGTGAGCGGCAGAGTCCGCAGGGCGCCCTTGGAAAAGTGGCGCTCAATGTAGTACTGGAAAACGCTCAGCACCGAGGTGATCACCACGTACCAGAGCGTGGCCACGAGCAGCAGGGGAAGAACCTGCTGGGTCCGGTTGTAGATGACCTGGACCGTGTAGAACAGTTCGGAGTAGGCCAGGACGTAAACAATCGAGGTGCCCTTGACCAGGCCGATGATCTCGTTGAAAGCGTTGGGCAGGATGGCGCGCATGGCTTGCGGCAGCACAATCCTGGTGGATCGCTTCCACGCGGGGATGCCCAACGCGGAGGCGGCCTCGAGCTGGCCCTGGTCCACGGAGAGAATACCGCCGCGGATGATCTCGGCAGAGTAGGCGGCCTGGTTCAGCGTGAGCCCCAGCACCGCAGCAGCGAACTGGCTGATGAGCGTGGTGGTCTGTGCTTCGAAAAAGCGGACGTCCGTGAAGGGGATGCCCAGGCTGATCTTCTCGTACAGGTAGCCCAGGTTGTACCAGAGCAGGAGCTGGACCAGCAGCGGCGTGGAGCGGAAGATCCAGGAGAACGTCCAGGACACCGAGACCAACAGCGGCGAAGAGGACAGACGCATGAGGGCCAGGATGAATCCGAGGACGAAACCGAGGACACCGGAAATGGCCGTGAGCTTGAGGGTCTCGATCAGTCCGTTTACTACCGACTGAGCGGTGAACCATTCGGCCACTACGCCCCACTCCCAGCGCGGGTTGGTAACCAGCGACCACGCAATGGCTGCGACGCCGGCGGCTACAAGAACGGTTCCCACCCAGCGCCAGGGCTGCCGGGCCGGAACCACCTTGTACTCGGAGTAGTCCGGGGTGGGCGGTGCAGTTTCCGCCGTGGCAGGCGGTGCGATTGCACTCATGCGCCACCTCAATTCAGATCGGTTGTTGTCTATCGGATGGCTGCCAATCTAGGGCCGCGCGAAACCCGGCAGCAAGGCGGGAATTTGCACTTCTTCACTGGACTTCGCGCGGCTTCTCGGGAGTTCTCACGGCGTCACAATCGTGGTCACGGGGCGCCTTATGAGTCGGGATTTTGCGCTCGTTAACGCTGCGTGACGTGTGGTGAACGGCGGTTACCGCCGCCTCGACCGGCATGGCTCAACGTCCCTAGATTGGGCATCACCAACCACTGTTTTTCAGGAGATCCCATGCCGTCACGAGTACCCGCCATCGCCTTCATCGGCGGCGGCCCGCGCACGGCCGGCGTCCTTGAACGGCTTGCAGCCAACCGTCCCGAACTTTTCGGCGGCCCCCTGCACATCCATGTCATCGAACCCCATGAGCCCGGCTCCGGGAGGATCTGGCGTTATGACCAGGATCCCGGGCTGCTGCTGAACTCCACGGCCGCGGACGTCACCATGTTCACCGATGCCTCCGTGGCCTGCGATGGGCCCGCTGCTGACGGACCCGGATTGTTCACATGGGCGGCCGGCGTCCTGGATGGCAGTATCCGCGACGTCCCGGCATTGGAGCCGCACCTTCTGGACCAACTCCGCGCGCTGACACCATCGTCCTTTCCCACCCGGCAACTGCAGAGCAAGTACCTCGAGTGGTTCTTCCGCCGGGCCGTGAGCAATCTTGGCCCCGAGGTCACCGTGACCGTTCACCGCGACACAGCCACCGGCGTCGAGCGTTCTTCTGGCAGCAGCGCGGCCTCAACTGCAACGCACCACGACGATGCGCACCGCGTGAGGCTGGCTTCCGGCGCCGACGTGGTTGCCGACGTCGTGGTGTACGCGCTGGGCCACACCGATTCCTTGACTGATCCCGAATCGGCGCGCCACAGTGAATTCGCTGCCCGGCACGGCGGGTTCCATGCGCCGCCGTCGTACACCACTGATGTGGACTACTCCGGGATTGAAGCAGGGCAGGATGTGATTGTCTCCGGCATGGGGCTCGCCTTCGTGGACCTGCTGGTGCTGTTGTTTGAGGGCCGTGGCGGCCGCTTTGAAGAAAGGCCCGACGGCGAACTGGACTATGTGCCCTCCGGCGCCGAGCCGCGGGTCTGGGCCGGGTCACGGCGCGGTGTGCCGTACCATTCCAAGATCTCCTCGGCTCTGCGGGGTGAAGCGGTGGCCCGTCCGCGATACTTCACGTCCTCCGCCATTGACGCTCTGTTGGCCACGCACCAGGAACTCGATTTCCGCACACACCTGTGGCCGCTGATCGCCAAAGACGCCGGCTACGCCTACTACCGCGAGCTGTTCACCGGCTACCCGTCGCGGGTGTTGGGGACGTGGGCAAGCTTTGAGGCGCGCCTGGATGCCGTTGACTGGTACAGCGCTGCCCGGGAAGAACTGGCGGCCTTCTCCATACCGGATCCTGCGTTGCGCCTGGACCTCGAAAAGCTGGACCACCCCCTGAGCGGCTGCGCTTTCGCCGACCATGAAACTGTCCAGCGCTCCGTGGCCGCCTACATCCAGAACGACCTGAACCTCAGGACCAGCCCGGACCACTCCGAAACCCTCGCCCTGTTCACGGCGTTGTTGTACGTGTACATGGACTTGGGGCGTTTGGTCCCGCAAGACCGGCTCAATGCACGCTCTCAACAGACCATTCACGGTTGGTGGCACGGCTTCTTCAGCTTCGTGGACTCGGGGCCGCCAGCGCACCGGCTCCGCGAAATGCTCGCACTGCACAGGGCCGGGCTCCTGAAGTTCCTTGGCCCTGGCATGTGGGTCCGCGCCGACGACTCCATGGGGAGGTTCGTTGCCGGGACGTTCCAATCGCCCGTGGTGGTGGATGCGTCCGCGTACATTGAGGCTCGGCTGCCTTCCGCGTCCGTGGAACGCTCCGCGAACCCCGCCCTGGCTGACCTGCACCACGCCGGATGGGGCACCGAACAACGACTCCTCACCTCGGAGGGCGCCCACTCCACCGGCAAACTCCTGGTGTCCGGGAATCACGAGGTCCTGTCCCCTGTTGCTATTCCTCAGAAGGGGCTGTTCGCGGTGGGGCCGTGGACGTCCGGCTGGGGCGCGGGTGCGTTTGCCCGTCCCAACACCAACGCGGCACCGTTCAGGGAAAACGATGCCCTGGCACGCCGCATCCTCTCCACAGTTGCCGCCACCCACCCAACTGAGTCGCAGTTGACGTCGTTATGAGCCCTCAGAACGACGTCAACTGCTACCTACTTGGGATCCACCTACGAAAGGCCTGACATGACCTCCACGCCAACCCTGCCGACGTCGGGCCTTACCGTCCTCAGCCTGCCCATGCGCGATCCCCGCGTTCGTCCGCTCCTGGACGAGCTCGCCGTCGAATACGAAACCCGCTACGGCAACCTGTTCGGCACCGGCGGCGCTGCCGAAGAACTGAACAGGTACCCGGCCGAGGAATTCGAAGCCCCGCACGGCGCCCTGATCATCATCCAGGAGAACGGCGAGTCAGTGGCTGGCGGCGCGTTCCGGCGCTACGACCAGCACACCGCGGAACTGAAGCGGATCTGGACGCATTCGGCCCACCGCCGCCGCGGTCTGGCACGGCTGGTGCTGACAGAACTGGAGAATGAAGCTCGACGCCGGGGCTACCGGAAGCTGTACCTCACCACCGGGCCGCGCCAGCCTGAGGCCAAAAACCTCTACCTCGCCACAGGCTACAAAGCACTGTTCGAACTCGCCGCGGACCCGGAAGACATCAAGCATTTGGCCTTCAGCAAGGATCTTGCCGTGCAGAGCTAAGCTATGCGCATGGCCAACAAGACGACTGCCGAAAAACTCGCCACCATCCAGCAGGGATACACCCTGGAAGGTGCCACCATAGAACTCGGCGCCGCGATCGTAGACGGCGAGATCCACAAAGAAGCGCAGGTCCGGCTTCCGCTCGCCATGATGAACCGGCACGGTTTGGTGGCTGGCGCCACGGGCACAGGTAAGACAGTCACGCTGCACATGATTGCCGAGCAATTGTCGACGGCGGGTGTTCCGGTTTTCCTCGCGGACATCAAAGGTGATCTGTCCGGACTGGCGACGCCCGCCACCGGCAGTGAGAAGCTGACCGCACGCACGCAAGCGCTTGGGCAGGATTGGCAGGCCAAAAACTTCCCGGTGGAGTTCCTCTCCTTGGGCGGCGACGGCCACGGCATCCCCGTCCGCGCCACCATCACCTCGTTCGGGCCCATCCTGCTCTCGCGCATCATGGATTTGAACGACACGCAGGAGTCCAGCCTCCAGCTGATCTTCCATTTCGCGGACCAGAACAACCTGGAACTGATCGACCTCAAGGACTTGAGGGCTGTTATCCAGTTCCTCACCTCGGACGAAGGCAAGGCCGAGCTCGCCAACCTCGGCGGGCTGTCCAAAGCCACGGCCGGCGTGATCCTGCGCGAGCTGGTCACCCTTGAGGCGCAGGGCATGGAGAAGTTCTTCGGCGAGCCCGAATTCGATACCGCCGAACTCCTCCGCACGGCACCCGATGGCCGCGGCGTCATCAGCTGCCTGGAGCTTCCCACGCTGCAGACCAAGCCGCTGTTGTTCTCCACGTTCCTCATGTGGCTCCTGGCCGACCTCTTCGAGGACCTGCCCGAAGCCGGCGACCTGGACAAACCTAAACTCGTTTTCTTCCTTGATGAGGCGCACCTGCTGTTCAACGGCGCGTCCAAGGCCTTCCTCGAAGCGATCACCACCACGGTCCGGCTCATCCGATCCAAGGGCGTGGGCATCTTCTTCGTCACCCAGACGCCCAAGGATGTTCCCGCCGATGTCCTTGGCCAGCTCGCCAACCGCGTCCAACACGCCCTGCGCGCCTTCACCCCGGAAGATGCCAAGGCTTTGAAGGCCACGGTGTCCACCCTCCCGGTCAGCGACTACAACCTGGAAGAGACACTCACCTCCGCAGGCATCGGCGAGGCCGTCATCACCGTCATGAACGAGAAAGGCGCACCCACGCCCGTTGCCTTGACCCGGCTCCGCGCTCCCGAGTCCGTGATGGGGCCCAGCACTAACGAACTTATCCAAAGCGCCGTGGCCGCATCCTCCTTGCTGGCGAAATACGGCACCGCCGTGGACAACCTGTCCGCCTACGAGAAACTCACTGGCCAGGCAACCGCTCCTACTGGAGATGCTGCGCCGGGGTTGCCCCCGGTGCCCTCTTCCGGAACCCCTGGGGCCTCCGGTACTCTCGGGGCTTCGCAGGCGGACATCGACGCCGAAGCGCGCCGGATCGAAGAGGAAATCCTGGGCCGTCCCAGCTCACGGTCCTCGTCGCCTGAGCCTTTCCCGGCACCGCCTGCTCCTCCCGCTCCGGCACCGCAGTCCTCACAACAGGACGGCATGTTCGGCGACATCGCCGGTGCCCTCGGTGGAGCGCTGGGTGGCGGGCTCAAGAGCATGGTCCGCTCCATGGGAACTCAGCTGGGCCGCGACCTCATGCGTGGGGTCTTCGGCACGTCCTCGCGGCGTCGCCGCTAGTCCTGTTTGAAGGCCGGAACCACGACGCCGGGCGGCAGCAACGCCCGCTGCCACCCGGCGTCGAGCCTTCTCCAATCGGTGGATATATGTCGTTCCAAGGTCTTCCTGCACGGGGTTGGCTGCGGTGGCAGGTAACGTAAAGGGCGTGCAGTTGAGTCAAGCGTTCGTCAAGACCGCAGCCGGATGGCTGCTCGGTCTGATGCTTGCTGCCGCCGGAGCCATCGTGTGCATCAACCTGGTGAGCTCCTCCGTGGCCAGTCCGCAGCAGCCTGTCAAGGAGTATCTGACAGCCCTGCAGCACGGCGAAGGCGAAGAAGCGCTGGGCCTGCTCCGCGCCAAAGTACCCAGCGCAAACGCCGCCATGCTGGACGGCACAGCCCTGCAAACGGCCGCATCCAAGATGACCGACATCAAGGTGGGAAACCCCGAAGCCCGGGGCAGCAACCGGATGGCTGTGCCTGTGGACTACACCCTTGACGGCAGCCGCCTCCACACGGAATTCCTGATGGAACGGACCGGGACCCAGTGGCTGTTCTTCGCTAAATGGGCGTTCGTCCCCACCACGCTTCCCACCATTGAAGTCACCGTGGTCAATTCCAGCGAGGCCACCCTCAACGGTGTACCCGTGAACATGCCCAATGGGCGCAACAACTTTGCCGTCTTCTTCCCCGGTAAGTACGAGGCAAGCCTGAACGGCACTTACTTCGAAGCTCCGTCGGCCTCCGCACTGGTGGCAACGCGCGACGGCGGCCAGGCACCCTTGAACCTGCAGACACGGTCCACCAAGGCCATGAATGAAGCCGTCGCAGGCAAGGTCCGGGAATTCCTGGACACGTGTGCCGCCCAAGCCACTGAACAGCAGCGCCTCCAGCCCGATTGCCCGTTCTATCACGCCAGCAATGCCCGCGTGGTGGATGGAACCATCAAGTGGGCCATCACGGAGTACCCCAAGATCACCATTGAGCCGTTCGGCGGCAAGTGGGTAGTGGCCCCCCTTAACGGCAAGGCCACATTGACCGCCCGGGAGATCAACCTCTTCACCGGGTTCGTCAACGACCTCAATGTGGAGCACGATTTCAGCTTCACCACCCAGTTGGACGTGGGCGCTGACACTGTGACGGTCACCCCGATGCTGACCTTCTGACTTTTCTTCCCCGTCCGTGGCCCAGCCGTGTCACGCCCCGCAACTTTTTAGCCTGATTCCCACCCGAGTTCCCTGGATTCCTGGGGATGGGCCTCTCCAGAGCCGGCAAAACCTTGCTCAGCGTGACGGTGTCTTGAGCGGTTTCCCCCGGGCCAGCACCGCCAAGACCTCCTGAACCATTTCCTCAGGATGATGGACTACGTCGGCATAGTAGTAGCGGAGCACTGTGTACCCCTTCACAGCTGAGACATTCCCTCGACGATGGTCCTTTTTAACCTGAGCCCAGTCAGAGTGGTGACGACCATCAAGCTCCACTAACAACCAGCCCTCCAGAATTAGATCCACGTAGCCCACACCCTCCAGATAGAACTGTGTTTGCACGCTGATCCCCGCCAGCCGGAAGTGCGTTCTGGCCAGCGTCTCCAACAGCGATTCCGCTCCGCGGTCCACCCACCCGAGGACAGCCCGGGCTTTGCCGTTCCTTTTGCCCTCCAGACGCATCAGCAGGAAGTCCACTGTCATGTCACCCCTGCCCACTGCGCACTCCACCATCACCAAGGCCTCCGTCCACGGCCGGCACCGCACAGCATGTATCAGCACATCGGCCAGGGAGGCGACCGGGCGGTATGGGTGGGGAGGCAACAGCAACCCACGGTGCTGGACTACTGCGGCGCCGGCATCTCCACGGGCTTGGTACACGTGCACGGAATCACTGCTCGCCAGCACCCAGAGGTTGTAGAAACCGGCCGCACTAATGCACGTGAGCAGCTGACGGTTGGTAACTAACCCGACGTGGGCGGCATCAGCCGAGGCTAAGGCATACACTCCCCGCGCGGGCTGGAGAACTCCTCCACGGCTGGCACGTCTCAACGCTGCGTCGGTGACGCCGAGACTGGTCATAGCCGGCCGTCTAGCCGCGCCCCCTAGACGGTGCAAGGCTTCCTCGACTCCCATCCCCTCAGCCTGTCGTTCCAGGCATAGAGCCGGCACTGCCCAAGTGGGCTATGTGGATAATCCGCGGCTCACGAGCGGTCCACGTGGGACTGCTGCCACGGCATGAAAAAGGCCCGGGCAACCTCCTGAGAGGTCAAACCCGGGCCATTCCCGTGTAGTGAGACAGCGTGACGAGACTTAGTCCATGCCGCGCAGGTCCAGCACCAGCTCAGACTCACCGTCGGCCTGCAGGACTACGGGAATGCCCCAGTCCTGCTGGTAGAGGTGGCAGGCCGCGTGGTCCGGGATTTCGCCGTCCTCAGTCTCGGGACCATCGCATGCGGCCGCGCGGGCAGTGATGTGCAGGATGCCCTCAGGTACGTCGGCCGAGAGTTCCAGAGTGCGAAGTAAGCCCACCGAGGTGCCACCACCTGAGACCAGAAGCTCCGGTGGTGTGGAGGAAATCTTCAACTGCGTGGGGTCGCCCCAACGGTCGTCCAGCTTCTGGCCGGTGGGTGCCTTGAAACGCACCGCGAGCTCCAGGGTGCCGGGGGTCACCGGGCTCTTGGGACGGTGCGTCTGCGAGGCTCCCTCATCCACTTGCAGGGCTTCCTTGGGAATGGGAACCAGGACCAGTTGGTGCTTGTTGGACTCAACAACCACCAGCAGCGGGTCGCTGCCTTCAACCTGAACCACGACGACGTCGCTGGGCTCCGCGAGGCCCCTCGCCAAGGTGGATACGGACTTGGTTGCGGGGTCGTATCGGCGCACGGCACCGTTGTAGGTGTCCGCGATGGCCACGGAATTGTCCGGCAGGACCGTGACACCCAAGGGGTGTTGCAGGCGTGCTTCATCGGCCCCGCCATCGCGGAATCCGAAATCGAACAGGCCCTTGCCCACTGCGGTTTCCACGGTCACGCCGGAATCGCTGACCATCAGGCGACGCAAGGATGACGTTTCCGAGTCGGCAACCCAGATGTTGTCTTCACCATCAATGGCCAAACCGGACGACTGGGCGAACCATGCCTCCTCCGCTTTGCCGTCTAGGAGTCCCTCGAGTCCGGAACCGGCGAGTATGGAAACCTCGTTGGCCAGGGGGTCGAAGGCGAAGATCTGGTGGGTTCCTGCCATGGCGATGACCACTCGCTGCAGCTTTTCGCTCCAGACCACGTCCCACGGCGAGGACAGTGAAACCTCGGTGCCGAGACCCAACGCCCCAACATCGATCGCGTCGGCAGCGAAGTCAGCCGGGCCGCCGTCGTGGTGTTCAGACCACGTTCCGGCACCGGTGTCCGTCACTCGGGCGGGGCCGGCGTCGAGCAGCCGCTGAACACCGTTGCCGGCGAGGGTCTGCACGTAGCCTGAGCTCAACGTGACGCCACGCAGGCGATGGTTGACGGTGTCGGCAACCACTGCGTCGTAGCCGAGCTTCCACGCCAATTCCGACGGCAGGACGGTCACGCCCTGGGGTTCGTTGAACTGCGCGATCTCCGATTGCCCGTCCAGGAACCCCTTGGTGCCGGAGCCGATGATGCGCTCCACGGTTTCAAGATCGGGGCGGAGCTCCACCAACCGGTGATGGCCGGAATCCACTACCAGGTAGTTGCCGTTGGCGAGCTGCGTGGCCTTTCCGGGGAAACGCAGAGTGCCCGACGTCGGCTCGGGAGCAACGTACGGTCCGTTACCGCGGTGGAGCGTACCCTTGGCCTCGTGCTCGGCTACGAGTTCCTCCAGGAGGACGGCGAGGCCGCCTGCGTGCCCCTCGCCGGAGAGGTGGGCCACGATGTAGCCCTCGGGGTCAATGACTACCAGTGTGGGCCACGCGCGGGCGGTGTAAGCCTTCCACGTTGCCAGCTCGGGATCATCCAGGACGGGGTGGTGGATTTCGTAGCGTTCAACGGCGGATGCCAGTGCCACGGGATCCGCTTCGTGTTCGAACTTGGGCGAATGCACGCCGACCGTCACCAGGACGTCTGAGTACTTTTCCTCAAGGGGGCGCAGTTCGTCCAGCACGTGCAGGCAGTTGATGCAGCAGAAGGTCCAGAAATCCAGCAGCACGATCTTGCCGCGCAAGGACTCGAGGTCCAGCGATTTCCCGCCCGTGTTGAGCCAGCCGCGGCCCTCCAGTTCGGAGGCCCGGACCCGGAGTTGGGTACGTACGGTTTCGCTCATCAGCGTCCTTCCAGCTTGGTGTTCGGTTCGGTCTGCCCGGCAGAGTCTGTGGTGGCGTGTTCGGCGTTGCCGCGTTCCGACCGCGCCGGCGTGGATCCTTGGGCCTCCATGGACGCCTGAGGGGTCCTGGCTGCCTGGGTAGGTCGATTGATGATCTTGGCGTCGCGGTCGGCGAGCCGGGCAAACATATCGTTGTAAGCACTGAGATCGGCGTCGTTATTCCTGTCGGCGGCCCGATCCACCCGGCGGGTCTCCCGTTCGTCCGAACGGGACCACATCACTGCGACGCCGATTGCCACCAGCAGGGTGGGAACCTCGCCGATGCCCCAAGCCACTGCACCGCCCAGTTGCTGGTCCCCAATAGCCGACGGGCCCCAGGCCCTGCCCAGGTTTCCGAAGTAATCCGCGGCCAGCAGCCCTGTGCCACCCATGATGGCCACGCCAAAGAATGCGTGGAAGCCCATGGTGGCCAGCAGGAGGAGCAGGCGCATAGGGTACGGGGCGCGGCGGGGAAGAGGATCGCTACCGATCATGCTGAGCACAAAGATGTAGCCGGTCAGCAGGAAGTGCACGTTCATGAGCTCATGGCCCACGTGCTCGCGCATCGCCAGGCTGAACAGGTCCGAGTAGTAGAACAGGACGATCGAGCCCGCGAAGTTGGCAGCGGCGAACAACGGGTGCGTCACGATCTGCGAGAACTTTGAGTGCACGAACAGCAGCAGCCATTCGCGTAGCCCCCGCGAGCCGTGAACGCCTTCACCCCGGGCCGGCAAGGCACGCAAGGCAAGCGTCACGGGGGAACCGAGGACCAGGAAGATGGGAGCCACCATGGTGAGAGCCATGTGATCCACCATGTGTGCAGAGAAGAGCACGCGCCCGTAAACGGCGGGCGGACCGGACGTGATATACATCAGCACTACCAGCCCGATGAGCCAGTTCACCGTCCGGAACCATGACCACTTGTCGCCACGCTTACGGACCTTGATGATGCCAAGGATGTAGGAAACGGCACCGAACAGGGCGACGCCCACCCACAGCCAGTCGAAGCGCCATTCAGTCAACCAGCGTTCCGGGGTGAGCTCCGGTGGGAGCTCGTAGCCGGAGAGGATGAACGACGGCGAGGCATCGGGTGCGTAGGTGGTGGGCTGCGGCGGCGCCGAGCGTCCGAGCGCAACGGCGAGTCCCGACGTCGCGCCCATCACCAGCAGCTCAACCAAGACGAGCTGCCACAGCACTCGGCGGGCGGACAGGGAACCGTTCTTGCCAAGCTGTGGGATGACCCACTGGCGGTGCATGAAGCCGATACCACCGAGCACCAGGGTGGCTAGGGACTTGGCGATAATGAGCTGGCCATAGGCGGAGCCAAAAAGGTCGGCAGGGTTTGTCACGCGTATGGCTGCGTTGATGACACCGGAAGCGAACACCAAGACAAAGGCGAAACCGGCCAACGACGAGAAGCGGCGCAGGGTTTGCTCGGTGATGTCCGGTGTTCCCTTGCTCCGGGAACCCGTGAGAATGCCGGAGAGGACCGCGAGCATGATGATGCCGCCAACCCAAGTGGACACACCCACCAGGTGGAGGCCCAGGGAGTTAATGGCGCCTTCATGGTCGCTTGAACTGGAGGAGTGGCCAATCAGGGCTGTGGGAATCAGGCCGATCAGGGCCAACAGGAGCGTGAACGCCAGGCCTGTCAGCGACCTCACGCCGAACAACGCAGTGGTGACAACGGCGGCAATGATGGTGACCGCGAGCCAGGCCTTGCCGGTCTCGATGTCTGTCATGAAGTAGACCAAGGAACGTGTGAACTCCGCGTCTCCGGAGAGCCCCTGTCCTGCGACATCTGCGTAGGTCAGTACGAGGACCGCCACTGCGGACAATGTCCAGGCTGCGCCTGCTGCCGCGGCAACGGCCAAGGCCCGTGCGAAGGCCGGATGTTCGGGGGCGTCAAGGTCCTTTTCACGGGACCGGGATCCGCCGATGTTCTTGGGCAGGATGCCGACGGCAAAGATCAGGCCGCCAACCACCGTTGCAACTGACACATTGTGGATGGCTTTCGCGATGGGGAGGCCCCACCGGACCAACTCGCCGGGGTCGGAGACCTGCCGGGCAGCTGAGGCGCCGGAGAAGATAAGGGCCGCTGCGAGAGTCAGGAACAGCACCGCCAGACCAGCCAGTTGCCACGGCAAGGAAATGCCCGCGACTGTAGTGCCTCCCCGCGTTCCGGGCTTGGGAACAGGCGAAGGGGCAGTAGCGGAACTTCTTGCTGATGGCACCTATCCATTGTCCGCTACCTGCCGCCGGGCTGCGAATCGGAAGAGGCGCTATATGCATTAACTAACAAAAGGGACGGCAACCAGCAGGTTGCCGTCCCTTTTAGGCATTCGCCGAAGAGTAGTTACTTCTTCTTGGCGACAGCAGCCTTCAGCTTGGAGCCAGCGGTCAGCTTGACGCTGTGGCCGGCTGCGATCTGGATGGTTTCGCCGGTCTGCGGGTTGCGGCCGGTGCGAGCTGCACGGTCGGTGCGCTCAACTGCGAGCCAGCCCGGGATGGTGATCTTTTCGCCGGCGGCGACAGAAGTCTCGAAAACTTCGAACAGTGCATCGAGCACGGAGTTGACTGCTGCCTGGCTGGTGCCAGCCTTGCCTGCTACCTCTGCAACGAGTTCACTACGGTTCTTAGCCATTTACGTCCTCCTGGACTCATACGTTTTTGAGCTTTCAAGCGGAATGCGAGCAAGCCACTGTTCGAAAACTTACCAGCTTGGGCTGGCATGGCCAGCAAATTCCGCGTGTTTCCGCGCCTTTTTGACCAAAATCACCGGATTTTCGGGGTTTTTAGGAGTGCTTTACGCCCTTGGCGTACCCTATGGCGTTGGCGATCGACCCAAGCCGGGCACTCACTGGCCGCCTCGACTAGAACAAAATACGTTGAAACAACACGTGGTCCTGCCACTCCCCGGCTATCTGGAGGTAGGACGGCGCTATCCCTATTCGCTCGAAACCGGACCGTTTCAGGACGGTTTGGGAGGCCGCGTTGTGCGCCAGCGTAGCGGCTTGGATTCGATGAAGGCCGAGTTCCTCGGTGGCCATGCTGACGACGGCGGCTACCGCGCCGGACGCCACGCCCTTACCGGTGCATCCCTCATCCACCCAGTAGCCGAGGTTGGCACTCAGGAAGGGACCCCGGACGATGCCGGAAAGCGTAAACATCCCGACGACCCCCTGTGCGGTGGTCAAAACCCACGGCACCTCCAGGCCCTGTTCATAAAGGTCCAACTTGCCCCCTATTACCGCCGACTGACCTGCGGTACTGAAGAAATCGTCGGCCCGGACTGGTTCCCACGGCGCCAGGTGCTCTCGGTTCCGCCGGTAGGCAGCGGCCAGACAGGACGCATCCGAAATTTCCAGTGGTCGTAGGAGGAGCTGAGCGGCATCTTCGCCCGCTGATTCAATGTCCAGGTTTCGCGTGAGAATCATCTCTGGACTCTACCGGCGGGCACCCACAAAGATTGCGCAGGATTCAGCAGGGTGATAACTTTCCGGTGATCGTGATTTTCGACAGGAGGTGAGTCCCATGAACGCAGTATCCACAGTGGGCGCTCCCCTGTCCACGATCCCGCGACTGAGTTAGTCGCCCACTGGGAGCGCCAAACAGGCACATCGCGAAAGGCGACTCCCATGAACACAACTCCTTCTTCTTTGCACGTCCCTGCACCCTCCCATCTGCAGGATTCCGCTCAGCTGGTGTCTCACCAGCCCCACCCGGCTATTGACGCCTCACAAAGAGTGCCCGCTGGTGAGCGGGCGCTGATCCTCGGTGGCGGCGGGTCCACAGGCAACGCATGGCTGATCGGCGTCGCCGCTGGACTTTTCGACGCCGGGTTGGACGTAACCGCTGCGGACCTCACCGTTGGCACGTCGGCCGGTTCGACGGCGGCGGCCCAATTGGTGGGGGCAACTCCAGCCGAGCTCTTTGATGCCGTCCTTGCCGCGGCCCCGCGGAAGCCCGCAGTGATGCCCGCAGTGATCCCTGGCGCCGATTCCGCGCCATCAGCTCCTGCCAAGCACGCCGGCGGGAGGAACGGAGCCCGGGCTGTGACCGACCATATGGAACGAACCGGAAGAATCCTGGAGGACTCCACGGACATGGCCGATATGAGACGCCGCATGGGTGCCGCGGCTCTGGACATGGCCGAAGCGATGGAAGGCTCCAGTGCACGCTGGCGCCAAACCGTTGCTGCCCGACTACCCCATCAGGAGTGGCCGGAACGATTAGTGCTCCTCACGGCGGTTGAAGCCCGCACCGGTGAACCGGTGGTGTTCGACCGCCATAGCGGAGTGGAGTTGGTTGACGCTGTGGCCGCCAGCTGTGCCAGTGGGTTCGCTTACGGCATCGGCAGCAATCACTATATCGACGGCGGCTACCGTTCCAACGCCGATAACGCCGACCTCGCGGGCGGGTACAGTCGCGTGCTGGTGCTGTCACCCTTTGGAGGTAGGACGCGAACTCCCATGGAATGGGGCATGCACTTAACCGCACAGGTAGACGAACTACGCCGCAGCGGAAGCCGGGTTGAAACGGTCTTCCCGGTCAAGGAGGCTGAGCACCTGTTTGGCGTCAACGCCATGGACCTGTCGCTTCGGCCGGCAGCTGCCCAAGCCGGCTTCGATCAGGGCAAAGCCTTGGCCGGTCCGCTCAGCGCGTTCTGGCACTGACCCGACGCATGTCAGCCGCGACTGGGGGGTCCTTCAACCCTCAGTCGCGGCTGCTTCTAGCTGGGTTCCGGCCGTCTTCGTGGGCGGCCTGTTGGTGATTTTTGGTTGTTAAATGCGGGGAGCCCCGACCTGTGTTGGTCGGGGCTCCCCGTTAATGGTTGTCCGGCGGTGTCCTACTCTCCCACACCCTCCCGGGTG